>JASUSO010000021.1 GCA_030446015.1 Methanobacteriota archaeon | reverse complement strand
TCCTCGATGGTGACGATCTTGTTCTCGGGCGGGATGAAGGTCGTGAGGGCGTTTAAGGTGGTCGTCTTGCCGCTTGCGGTCTCTCCGGAGACGAACAGCGACATCCCGTACTCGAGGCAGATCCAGAGGTAGGCGGCCATCATGTAGTTGCACGCCCCGCTCTCGATGACCTGCAGGATGCTCAGGGGCACCTCGTTCACCTTACGGATGGTGAAGTTGCTCCCGTGTTTGCTGATCTCGGTCCCGTAGACGATGTTGATACGCGAGCCGTCGGGGAGGGTCGAGTCCACGATGGGGTTGCGGTACGTCAGCGGCCGTTTGATCCGCTCGGCGAGTTTGATGACGAAGTTGTCGAGTTCCTGCGAGTCCCTAAACCCGATGACCGATTTCAAGCCCTTGAAGATCTTGTGCTCGATGAAGATCGGCCCGACGCCGTCGCAGGTGATATCCTCGATGTATTTGTCGGAGAGGAAGGGTTTGAGCGTCCCCATCTCGATCTTGTCGCGGACGATCATGTATTCGAGCGCCTTGTACTCCTGCTGCGTAAGGACGATCCGCCCGTCGGCAAGTTCCTGGTGCCCCGATGTCCTGGTTTGCTTCGGCGCCCCGATCTCAGAGGTGAGGAAGGTCTTTATCCGGGCCATGAGATCCTTTGGCGTCCCGCCGGCAAGCAGCGACTCGTCGATCACCTCGCCCGGCTGCTTGATGTAGACGAGCTGCTGGATGAAGTTCTTCAGCACGCCGATTCGTGCCTGCTCGGTCACCGGCTCTTCATCGAGGGCGTCGATCATATCGATCAGTTTCTCCTCGATCACCGGGAGGATCTCCTTGACGGAGTGGAGGAACGACGGCTCGATCGGGATGTACCAGTTCCGGACGTCGTTTGGGTCAGGGAAGATATGGATGAACGTCGTCTCGTTCACCGGGTAGATGATGTTCGGGTTCTCCATCGATTTTAAGTCCCGCTTCAGTTCCGAGAGGAAGAGCGGGATCCCGACGGTGTTGACCGGCAGGATGTGAAGGTACTCGAGGAGGTGAGGGCTTGCTTTGACGTAGTCGCGGGCGTTTGCCGGGAGCATCCGGTAGAGGGCGCAGGACTCCACGTTGTTGTAGCAGTCGTTCCCCTCGTCGATGAACTCGGGCTCGAAGGGGAGGGTGACCGTTGCTTCCAGCGCCGACGCCATCCTCTACACCTTCGCGACCGAGACGGGGATGATCTTGATGCCGTACCCGGGGTGAACCTCGAAACTGATGATGTTCCCTGTGGTCTTTCGTGCGCCGCGGACCTTGACGACCTCGAGCATCATGACGTATTTGCCGCCGACGAGCGCCTTCTTCATGAAGAGGTGGGCGTCGCAGATCGAGCGGATGCGGACGAGGGAGTCCTCGACGAAGGCGTAGGTGTGCAGGGTGATCAGGATGGTCTTGCCGTGGTCGACGAGGTTCTTGCAGTTCGTGAAGAACGTCAGGACCGTGTCCTGCTTGGCGTACTCGGTGAAGAGGGTGAGCGAGTCGATGACGATCACCTGCGCCTTGCTCTGCTCCATGTACGCGATCATCCGCTCGAGCGTCCCCTGCATCTTCTCCTTCGTCCACTCGAACCCGACGACGTGCATGGGGAAGACCCGGAAGTAGCCCCAGGCGAAGTAGTCGGAGATATCGAGGCTCATCGACCCCATCTGGGTGAGGAAACTCTTGCTCGTGTTCTCGGTCGAGAAGAGGTCGACGTTGAATCCCTGCTTCAAGGCGCCCCAGATGATCTGCTGGGTGAGCACGCTCTTTCCGGTGTCGTTCTCTCCCTCGATGAGGGTGAGCGATTGGAGCGGGAGGCCGTCGGCGATCTTCTTGTCGAGTTCGGAGTTTCCGGTCGAGAGGATCGTCTTGTCGGGCGTATCGAGAATACTGCTGTTTGCGTCGCTCAGAGCCATGTCATTCACCTGTGGTTTGTATGTACGCTGAACTGGAGACCCCGTTCGGGGTGACGACCTGAATCCAGGTCGGGGTGGCGTCCGTCGGGCACGTGACGGAGAGGTTGAGGGTCTCGCCGGGATCGAGCTGGCCCGGGTGGACGCCGTCGGGATCGATGTACTCCTTGTTCCAGTGGTAAGTCTCAGTGTCCTTGCCGTAGGGGACGTAGACCGGTTCGCCATCAACCTGGAGGTAGACGTCGATGGCCGCGGTGTCGACGACCGGTTCGCTCCCGGTGTTCTTCACCTCGACGGAGAGGGTCTGGCCGTCCAGGTTCGTGTTCTGGATCGCGATCGACGTCCGCATCCGGGCCTCCTGGTAGGCTGCGAGGTTGCTCTGCGCCTCGACCATCACCTCGGTTGTGGTGAGGGTGCCGCCGATCAGGACGTAGGCGGTGACGACCAGGAGGAGGATGCCGACTCCGGATGCGACGAGGGGTCCTGCACTCATGGTCAATCACTCGCGGTGAAGGTGGTCGACCGGGAGAGGCCGGAGGGGAGGACGAACTGGAAGTAGACGATATCCCCTTTAACGGGAATCTGTGTGGTCATCGCCTCGATATAGAGCGTCTCGCCGGGGTCCCAGTAGTTGTTGGCGTCGTCGAGGATCTCGTACTTCCAGGTTCCGCTCTCCTCATCAAGCGTCGCCGATTGCGTCAGTCGTATGAAGTCCCCCTGACTGCCGAGGAAGACATCGGCTCTCTGTATGCTGGCATTGGGGATCCTCCCGGTACCGACGTTCTTCAGCCAGATCTTTGCGGCGCCGGTGGTGTTGGCATACGTCGTGACGATCCTCACGTCGGTGCTCAACCGTTCGTCCACGTTGTGGGAGGACGACGAGATCGTGTTTGACAGGGTGTAGATCACTGGAAATACTGCGTTAATGAGGACGCCGGCCGATATGATGGCGGCGATCAGGAACATCGCTGTGGTGAAGGTTTCGCTCGACATTCATTATATCCTGTCCAGCAACTCTATCCAGGCATCACCGGTCTTCTTTTCCTGTAACGATGTCCTTTCGCCGCCTGATTCCCCTCCGTCCCGCCGGGAGAGCATCAGCACCTCGATCATGTCCCGGTCAAGCGTGGAGTCGTCGGGGTCGAGGATGCGGTTTAGGATGTAGAGTTCCGAGACGAACTCGTTCGGACCGATCTCCTGCACGTCCCTGCGGGTCTCGGGCACCATCCGCATGATCTCGCCGATCTGGTCGGAGACCTCGTCGGTGATGTAGCCCATCGACCGGTAGGCGTCGATCATGATTGCCATGTGCTCGTGCCCGTACCGGGAGCATCCCCGGTGCACCCACTCAAAGAGCCGATGCACCTTCTGGAGTTTGAGTTTTCCCGTGGGTTTCGCCTGCGCTCCTGCAGCCTTTATCTCCGGGAGAGCGGCCATGCCGCTTTCGGGGATGCAGGCCGCTCCGATGTCGAGCGGGAAGAGTCCGCTATCAAGCCCTTCGGGTATCGACATCTCCGGCTTCGGTTCGAGAGCGACGGGCGGCGTTTCCAGTGTCGGCATCTCGTCGTCCGCCTCCTCGTCGACCGGGGCGATGTCCTGCGGCCTGAACCTGGCTCCCGGGTAGGCCAGGGTGCCGCTGGTGAACGGGTTGTCCAGTTCGTTCATCCGCTCCCGGAGGTCGATGAGCAGCCGCTTGATCGAAGTCTTGACGAAGTCCAGTTCCTTCTCGAGAGCGTCGAGACGCGCCTCCGGGTCCTCGGTGGATGCCCCGGAGAGTATTTTATCGATCTGAGCCTGGTCTACCCCCACCATAATATTGAATTATATCAGTGTCATAGTTAATAAAAGTTGCTTGTGTTGATATTCGATTTCCGGTCGTCTTAACGTCTTCTGGACGTTGTCAAGGGCCTGTTCGGGGTATATGTCTTCGATATTGCCGGGAACTGCCGAACGGTATGGTTCCCTGAGGGGCGGGGTGAGGCGAGGTGAGGTGAGGTACGGGATCTAGAAAGTGCGATCGGGTGTTGGCCGTCGATGCGAGTGATTCTTTTGGAGACGTTGCGCCCCTGCGCTTCAGGACCTTCAGGGCCGCGCCGGGAGCGCGCAAACGGGGCGGCCGGCATGCCCGTGAGGATGAAGGGGTTCTATAGTCTCTCCTACGAATCGACAGGTTCACGCTGGGGCACGTGCTCCCTGGTTGGGGAAGGCCCTCACGTGTTTGGCGATCGCTTTCCTCAACTGGGCGTTCAGCAGCGAGTCGTACGGTACTCGAAATCGCTGACGGAGTCGTTCCGCGAGGCGGTGCTGTTCGGCGCCGGGGTGGCGAGCGACCGGATGTGTCATACCGATGTCTGAAACTGTATGAGATCCGATCGCTGCCCGCCTGCACTTCGCGTCTTTGCGTGAAGCAGGGGCGCATAAATGCTGGCAGGTTGTTTGCGTTGCCGCGGGGACAAGATGTATGGTTCATAGTGTCGCCGGGGCAATCGATCTGTTGCTCCCGATAACCCTGTCTCCGGCAGATCGTCGGCGGGACGTGTCAACCGGTTGGTGTGGATGCGGTTCATCTGCAAGTTGCCCTCGTGTGGATTTGATTTCAAGGAAACTGGTCTGGCAACCTTCGGTTAATGGTGGTGTGGTCGCTGAATGCAATTTGCAGGAGATTACGGGAAGTTTCCGGAGCGCCGAGGAGCTCTTATCGGTTGAATCCGCTGCGAACTGCTCGACGCTCAAAAAAAATGGTTTAGGGGAGTAAGTTGATCTTGTCGATGGCGGGCGGGACTGTCTTCTTGATCGGGTAAACGGCACCGGCAGCCGGCTGCAGGTTTACCGTGAACGGAGTGTTCGGGGTCGGGTTCTGGACGTGAACCTGAAGTTCGAACTGCTCGCCGGGTTCAAGGAGCAAGTTTGCGTCTCCTTGTTCGTTGTAAACCTCTAGAACATCCCAGCAGTTGGTCGTATTGGCATTACCACCGGGTGTGTAAGGTACTACAACGTGGTGCCCTTCATCCACGTACGTGACAACCATCTGCTTTACATCGAGCGCCGTTCCGCCGGCGGTGTTCGCGACAATGAACCGGATGGAGGTCAGATGGCTATTGGTAGCGTCTCCTTCTCCATAGACATTGCCGACGATCTCCATGCTGGAGCTTGCCTGCTGCACGCCGGTGTGGACGACTTCCTGGCTCTTCTGTGTCGTGAAGAAGCCGGCGCCGAGTATGACGTACGAGAAGACTGCGGCCACGACGATGAACGCGATGAGCACGATCGCCGCCTCAAGACCGGTGAATGCATTATCATTGAATTGTCTCTTCATTTACATCACCCTCCTCAGTAGACCTCGTAGTAATGCCCGTCCTCCAGGCTCGGCGGGGCGTTCCGCTCAAGCGGGTAGGCCGCACCTTGGTCGGGCCGGATCTCGACAACGAACTTGCCGTTCGGACCGATGGTCGGCAGAGCCCCACTATCACCGATGACCACCTTTACGAACTCGAACTTCTCGAGGAGGTTGTTGGGATTCGTTGCTTCTTTGCCGTCCTTATACCAGGTCATATTGACCGTAGCGTTAGTATAGGTCGTCAGGTCACTCTTGGTCGAGACAGCATAGGTCGTCTTGTTCATATCGATCGGCGATCCGCCGGCCGCCAGCTGGAGGTAGAACGTAATGTTCTTTACCCCACCAGCAGTCCCTGCTATGACCACAGGTCCCGACACTTCTAGGTTCGAGCTCGCCTGTGCCACACCGGTGTGGACGACCTCCTGGCTCTTCTGTGTCGTGAAGAAACCGGCGCCGAGCACCACGTACGAGAAGACCGCGGCCACGACGATGAACGCGATCAGGACGATCGCGGCCTCAAGCCCGGTGAATGCGTCTTCGTTTCTCATCAATTTGCTCATGAAACGTTTCCTCCTGTTACCGGAGTCCGAATGAGCGTTTCATCCGGAACAATACGGTTCTGTTGAGTATATGCAAAAACCAGTATAAAAAGTTACTCAAAACAGGAGGGCTATTTTACGAGGTAATTCCGATATCAATTGCGTGTAATATCCCTTTTATCGCTCCTCATCGGTCTGAGGCAAGTATTTGTAGCCGGAAGTGCAACGATACCTGTACCGAAAGACCCTGTGGCTGATTGCTCCGTTTCTGGAAATAACGTTTCCTTAGCGGAAATACCTGACACCCCTCCGGTGCCGGGGATGGAGGGGGCGGATCGGCCGCATGGAATGGGTCTCAACCAGAGGGAAGGAAGGAGCAGGATATGACGAAGAAGCAGGATTTCACCTACGTCGTTCTGGGCATCGTGGTCGTCCTCGTGCTGGCCCTGATCGTCAAGCCGGCGGCGACCGGCGAACCGACGGCGCTCTGGGGGGCCGGGGAGCCGGAGCCGACGATCACCCCGGCATGGACGCCCACGATCCCCCCCGTAACTGTGGCGCCGACGCCGACCCCGGTGCCCACCTGGGACGGGAAGCCCAGGCCGCTCGGGTTCGTCGACCCGGGTACCTACCAGATCCCGGCAGGGGAGAGCAGCCCGAACATGACCGCCTTTCCGCCGGAGACCGCGTCAGGCGTCACCCGATGGGTGACCTACGCGACGATCGACGGACAATGGTCGGGGACGACCGGGATCGTCCGGGTCCCGTTCCCGATATGGCGGTTCGACTACTCGGACGTCACGACCTCCAACGACGAGATCCCGCTCTTCAACTGCCAGGTCATGGATGCCCGGGACCCGAACCGGTTCGTCCGGGTCTTCACCCTCAACTTCCGCGACTTCGTCGCCATGAAGGACAAGCCTGATCTCAAGAAGGAGCAGTGGGTGAGCACCTTCTACGAGGGCTACCACGACTATTACTTCGTCATCAACGCCCGGTGCATCGACTCCTACCACCTGAAGATCCAGGTGCCGGAGGAGTATGTGGGTACGTAAGACCGCTGCATGACGGCGCTTCGTCGGTCGCCGCGCGGGCCGCGAAGACCGACAAGAAGGGTTGCGGGTGAGGTCACAGTATTATGGACCGCTCCCACAACTGCCGGAGGTTGCGGCTCGCTACTTCTTGAGCAGTGCATGCGTGCCGTTCAGTAACCAGCGTGCCCGGGGCAGTTCACCACTTGCTTTCCGAAAGAATCGGTTTTTCCAGGGTGCCCCACAAAAGAAGATTAAGCAATGGGGCAGATTCTAGCCATCACTCCGGAAAGAGGCGGTCCCGGAGCATCGCCCTGACCAGATCCCGGTACCGGTTGACAACCGGAAGGTCGTCCTGCAACACCGCGTAGACCTCATCCAGGTTCAGCCGGCAATAGAGGTGGACCAGGACATTCCGAAAGCCTGCAAGTTCAGAGAGCTGGACCTCGAGGTCTTCCGGGATAAGCCCCTCATCGCACAGAATCGCGAAACTCTCCCGGTAGGTTTCAGGCCGCCGGGAACTGCAGGCTGCGACCAGATGGTTCGCGATATCGATCGATGCCTGGATGCTGACGAGGAGCGCGTGCAACACCATATTCCTCTTGTCGCGGTCGGTCCTCAGCTCAGTGAGCGTAATGGCCCGATAGCGCTCCCAGTCCCCGATGGCCTCGTCCAGTTCCCGGAGGTGATCGAGGATTCCTTCATCCCGGACCATCTTCAAGCCCTCGTGAGCAGAACCCGGTCAAACCAGTCGAGTGTGTCCGCATAGTCAAGGTAACGGGAGAGCACGCCTGCCTCGTACCGGATCCGCCTCTCCCGGTCGCGGGAGAATACGAGTCTGCCGCTCTTGACGACCTCGTGCTGGAGGGAGATGGGGGAGGTGTTGAGGATCTTCACGTCAGCTTCAAAGCGGTAACACAGCCCCCGTTCGAGTTCCCGCTCAACCCTTGCGCGAAACCGCATCGCCTGGTACGGGGTGGGTTCCCCGGTGACGAGGATCGCCACGTCCACGTCGCCGAAATCCTCCCTGCAGAACGAGCCGAAGACATACCCCACCTCTATCTCGTCAAAGCCGGCGAGGACCGTACGGATGGTTTTGAGAACCTCCTCTTTCTCCTCCGCTCTCAGCAGGTGGCGCCGTCTCATACTGTCGTATATCTTTCTGCATCACATATCATCCTTTCCCGGCTCCTGCTCCTCGCCGCGGAGCCTCACCCGTGCGCTCGATCGTTGGCGGGCCGTGCCAGGTCATACCTCTTAATAAACGGTCATGGACAAGATCAGTATACTATCCATGGCTCCCCCGATACCGAAAGAACGCACAAGGATTCTCACCGCTGCCGCCCTGCTCCTCTTCATGCTCGTGGCGGTTCTCCTCCGGGCAATCCCCCACGCCACGCTCGTTGACGGCTCATTCATCCACCTCGTCGAAACTGACGTCGGGTACACTCTCCGCCAGATCGAGGTGATGGTGGCAAACTACCCCGGTTACGCCTGGTTCGACCCGATGACTGCCTACCCGACCGGAAAAGAGATCGCCTGGGGGCCGCTCTTCCCGTTCATCGCCGCCACCTTCTGCGTCATCGCCGGAGCTGCGGCCCGGCCCGAGATCGTCTATATCGCCGCATGGGTCCCCCCGCTTCTCGCGGCTGCTGTCGTCCCGGTCGTCTACCTCATCGGCAAGACCATCGCCGGGAGAAGGGCGGGACTGATCGCCGCGGGGCTCATCGCGGTCGTCTCGGCATCGTTCTTTGTGCGGTCGGCCTTCGGGTTCGTCGACCACCACGTCGCCGAGACTCTCTTCTCCACGCTCTTCTGCCTCGCCTACATCACCGCGCTCGTATATGCGGCCCGACACCCGGTCTCGTTCAAGGAGCCGAAGACCGCCCTCCCGGTCGCCCTCCTCGCCCTCGGTGCCGGAGGCGCATACCTCCTCGGCCTCCTTGTCATGCCGACGATGATCCTCTTTGCGCTCATTGCCGGGATCTTCACGATACTCCAGGCTGCCCGGAACCACCTCGACGGTACCGGGCCGGAAGGGCTGCTCATCGTCAATGCCGTCACCTTCGCCGTCCCGGCGATCTTCCTGCCCCTCTCCGGGTTTATGGTGGAGACGCCGGCGCTCTCGCTCTACTCCGTTGCTCATGTCTATGCTTACTTCCTCCTCATCGGCGCGACCGCCGCCCTCTCCGGGCTCTCATCGGCGCTCAGGGGGAAGCGGAACGAGTACCTCGGGGCTCTCGCCGCGCTCACCGTCGCCGGCATCACCTTCCTCAATCTCACCGATATCGGGAAGGTGATGGCAAGAGGGCTTACGGCATTCTTCGGCCAGGACATGACAGCCTCCGCCATCGGGGAGATGGGACCCTGGGATGCCTCACTTGCGTGGCAGAGTTTCAACGTAGGCCTCCTCCTCATTCCCGCCGGACTTGCCGTGATCGCCGTCCACGCCCGGCGCGAGAACCGGCCCGAACTTCTCTTCACCATCATCTGGTCGATAACGATCCTCATTGCGACCGTTCAGCACCTCCGGTTCGAATACTACCTGGCGGTGAACCTCGCGCTCCTTGCGGCGGTCTTCACCGCATGGGCGCTCGATTACGGGCTGGCAAAGACAGCCGCTGCTCTCAAAAACACGAAAAGGACTGCATTCCCCTGGCCCGAGATCACCGTCGTTGCCCTGGCGGTCCTCCTCACTGGAACCCTCGCCGGGGCATCGGCCGCATCAAACTTCAACTATGCCCGGCACATCGATGCCTTTGTTACGCTCGATGATGACTGGCGCGACGCTCTCGAATGGATGGGCGCCAATACTCCCGACCCCGGTGTGGACTATTATACGATATACGCTCCAGACGACTTCCGGTACCCGGCGGAATCCTACAGTGTCATGTCCTGGTGGGACTACGGCCACTGGATTACCTTCATCGCGCAACGGATCCCGGTCACCAACCCCTTCCAGGACCATGTCAACAGGGCCGCCGGGTTCTTCCTCGCCACATCGGAGGCGACGGCCGATGCAGCCCGTATCAAGGCCGGTTCCCGTTATATCATCACCGACGGCAACATGGCTGCCGGGGGTTTCCCGAATATTGCCTACTGGCGGGACACGACGGCAGGCGTCGACCCCTACGCGGCCGGACTCCTCGTCCCGGTACCGGGGAGCAAAAGCACCTACACCCTCGGATCGTTCTACAAAGAGGCCTACTACCGCACCATGGTGATGCGGCTGCACGCCTTCGACGGGACGATGGTGGAGCCGTCGGAGGCCCTCTACGTTGAGTACGATACCGCTTCTATTCCCGAAACCGGCTACGCGAGGCTGGTCGATAGCCGGATATTGCCCCCAGACGAGGCCCGTACGGCAGCCAAAACCTACTCAGGGCCATGGGAAGCGGCAGTCTTCGGGAGTGACATCCGCACGCCGCCGGCGACCATCCCGGCGCTCCGTCACTACCGGCTCATCTACGAATCCTCACCCGACGCCGCGACGAACGTAAAGATCTTTGAGTGGGTGAATGGCGCCGTTATCCGGGGAGAAGGCATCATCGAGGTCACGGTCGCCACGAATACCGGACGGGAGTTTGTCTACCGCCAGGAGAGCGAGAACGGCACGTTCGTCGTGCCTTACTCCACCACCGGTAACCCCTACGACGTCAGGACCGTTGGGAACTACCGGCTCGTCGGCGGGGGCGAAGAGATCATAGTGACCGAGGAGGCAGTAGTCCGGGGGGCGTAGCCCTCCAGCCGCGAGGTCATTTCAAGGGTTCCGGGAAGATACCCTTTCTGCCCTTCCGGACCCGGGTTTACTCCCGATCGGAGCAGTCCGAGAGATCTTCGCTGCTTTTGTATGAACCAGTAGCAGAACAACGCGCCGAGAAAAAAGAGTCTGCTCCTTCACCGCCCGGCAACCCAGTGCCGCGCAATGAACTCGCGCACGATCTGCGCCGCCACCGCCGCCGTCTGCCCGGAATCGAACGGCGCGACCTCCACGTAATCGAACCCCGCGGCGTACGGCGCGAGGGTACGCACCACCTCACGGATATCGAGCGGCGTCATCCCGAACGGCTCGGGCGTCCCGAGGCCGGGGGTGAGGCAGCAGTCGATGGCATCGGCATCGATCGAGAGGTAGACCCGCCGCTCTGCGATATGTTCCAGGACCTCCCGGAGGACGGCAGCGATCCCGCGCTCGCGCACCGCGTCGGCGGTGTAGAGGTGCGTCCTTTCCGCCGCAATCTCGAACTGTTCGCGGTCGCCGCTCCGGGCGCCGATGATGACGACGTCCTCGACCGTCTCAAGGACGCGCCGGGTGACGCACCCGTGGCTGTAGGGCGTCCCGTCGAGTTCGTCCCGGAGATCCAGGTGGGCGTCGCAGACGACGTAGACATCCGGCCGGACGGCCCTGACCGCACCGACGGTCGCGGTGTGCTCGCCGCCGAGCATCACCGGCACCTTGCCGTCGCGGACGATATCCCCCGCGACGTCCTCGACCTCCCCGGCGACCTCCTCCGGCAGCCGGGAGACCGCAAGATCGCCGAGGTCCGTCACCGGCACTTCAAAGAAGTCTATATTGGTCGCGGGGTCGTAGGACTCGAAGTTGAACGAGACTTCCCGGATTGCCCGGGGTCCAAACCGCGTCCCCGGCCGAAACGAGGTCGTACCGTCGTAGGGTACGCCGAAGATGGCGTAGCGGGCATCCTCATACGACGCATCCGCATCCGCAAAATGGAGATGGGCGAGTTCGTGCATGCCCGTTTTCGTAAGCCAGAACAGGTCACTCAAGTTTCTTCTTGCCCAGGGATGCTATGTACGGAATCTCCTTACCCGGCTCAAGGCCCGCGACCTCTTCCTCGGTCACGGTGAGTTCGAACATCTCGAAGTCCTTGACGTCCATGAGCTGAACGGTCGTGCCGGCGATCGAGATGACCTGCGCTATCTTCCGCTCCACCACGGGCACGTAGGTCTTTGCCGAGACCGGCTGGACGATCGAACGCTTGACGCCGTCGAAGATGCCGATGCAGTCGATCCGGGACTTTGCCGCCCCGTGCTTCCCCGGCTTGGAGGTAGCGATGGCGACAATTCTGCAAGGCTCATCATCTACAACGACGTAGCGTCCCTCTTTCAGTTTTCCAACTTCTGTCTGTTCCTTCATATTGTATCACTCGGTAAACGCGTGATTAATGTATCTGGATTGCAGTACATAAATACACCGTAGAATAAGGGAAGGGACGAGGAGAGTTGATGGAGTTCATCCGGGCGTGTGAGGACGTGGCGGGAGCGGTGCGCGATGCAATAGACGGCATGGTCGGAACGCCCGAGGCGGGCGCGTTCGTCAAGATGGGCGCGGACGGCACGCCCACGAAGAAGATCGACCAGGTCGCGGAGGATATCATCGTCGATTACTTCACGAGCCACCCGTTCTGCCGGCGCCTGATCAGCGAAGAGCTCGGTTCCGCCGAGATGGGCGGGGAGAGCGGCACCATCTTCCTCGACCCGGTCGACGGCACCTACAACGCCGTGGTCGGGATCCCGTTCTACGCCCTCTCCATCGCGTATGCGGAAGGGGGGGTCGTTCAGGCGGGATACGTCCAGAACCTCGCCAACAAAGAGACGTTCTGCGCCGTCCGGGGTCGGGGGGCAAGCCTCGACGGCCGTCCCATTCATGTCTCGAAGGTCTCGCTCCTCGAAGAGAGCGCCATGAGCGTCTACGGCCGGAAGTTCGACCCGACCCGTGTCCAGATGATCGGCCGCAAGATCCGGCGCTGGCGCCTCCTCGGTGCATCGGCGCTCGAGCTCTGCTACGTCGGATGCGGCCGCATCGACGGTTTTATCGACCTACGAGGGACGCTCCGGGTCACCGACGCAGCGGCGGGGATGCTGATCTGCGAGGAGGCCGGTGGGACGGTCTCCGACCTCGAAGGGAACGCCCTTGTCTTCCCCGATGAGGTCTCCGTCGGACGGAGCCTCGTCGCCACGAACGGCATCGTGCACAACAAGGTTATCGAGTACCTGAGGTGAACCGCGCATGAAGATTGTCCTTGTATCGCGCATCGATGAGGCGGATGCGCTCCGCTATACCGCGTTGCTCGCCCGGGAGCTCGAGGAGATGGGGCACGACGTTACGTTCGAGGAGGGCACGGCGAAGCACCTCGGGGAAGGGGGCGTCCCATTTGGGGAGATCGACGGCGATCTCGTCGTGGTCGTCGGCGGCGACGGATCGGTTCTCCTCACCGTCCACCAGATGAAGAAGCAGGTTCCGGTCCTCGGGATCAACTGGGGCGAGGTGGGGTTCCTCGCGGATCTGGAGCCCGACGAAGCAGGAGCGTTCTTCGCCGCCCACACGGACGGGTTCCGTACCGAGAGCCGGATGCGGGTCAGCATCGCCGCCGACGGGAGACCGCTCGGCGACGCCCTCAACGAGGGGCTCGTCGTCACCGACCGCCCGGCGAAGATGCTCCGGTTCGGCGTCTACGTCGACGGAACGCCTGCGGAGCGGTTCCGTGCGGACGGTCTGCTCATATCGACCCCGACCGGATCGACCGCGTATGCCATGAGCGCGGGAGGGCCGATCGTCGACCCGCAGATAGAGGGGTTCCTCCTCGTCCCGCTCGCGCCGTATATGCTCTCGTCCCGCCCCCACCTCATCAGCACCAGCAGGACGCTTGAGATCACCCTTGAGACCGAGAAACCGGCGCATCTCGTCATCGACGGCCAGAGCACGTTCGAACTTGCAAAAGAGTCCACGCTCACGGTCAGGAAGTCGGATCAGCCCGCCCTCTTCGTCTATACGGGCAAGCCGTTCTTTGAGAAGGTGAACCATAAACTGCGCAACCTCTGACCCTGCGGATACCCCAAACAGAGATTTTATGAGTGACCGCGGGGACTATCTCCCCAAGAGGAGTGAGCACGATTATGGAAGACCAGATGCGCACGAAGATAGCCTATCCTGAGATCGCGGAGACGCTCAAGAACGTCCTCAACCTGCGGGGCTCACCGGTCGCGGTAAAATTCGCAAAGAACCCCGACGGCATCCCCGAAGGGGTCGGGCCGATCGACGAGACCGTCCGCCACTGCCAGATGATCAGCAGGGCGCGGCTGAACGGCGAGATCTTCTACGCGACCGCCGACAAACACATCTGCATGGGAGGCGGCTGGGCCCTTGGGCTGAAGGAACTCACGTCGAGCCTTCGTTCGGGAGAGTTCTACTACAAACTCGGCAAGTTCGAGAGCTGGGCCGCCTGTATGCGGACGATCCAGCAGGTGCCGCACGTCCCGGAGCTTGAGACGTATGCGACCGTCTATGCGCCGCTTGAGAAGACGCCGTTCGACCCGCACGTCGTTGTCATCGTTGCAAACCCGCGGGCGATGCTGAAACTCGCCCAGACAGCACTCTACCAACTCGGAGGGCGGATCGAGTCCACGATGTCGGGGATCCAGTCGGTCTGTGCGGATGCGACCGCGCTGCCCTACCTCTCCGGAGCGATCAACTACTCGCTCGGGTGCGACGGCTCGCGCCGGTTCTCGGGGATCGAGGACGACGAACTCGTCATGGGCATCCCCGCCGAGCTCCTTCCCGAGTTTGCCCGATCGCTCCCGATCGTCACCACCGCACCCGGTTCGGTGAAGTGACCGGCCATCCGGCTACACCAATTTTCGCTACGCCTCCAGCAGGGGAACCGTCCGGGGTACAAGGCTTATCACCCCGGCAGGTCAACTATTCAGCAGGTGGTTTTTTTTGCAGGTATCCATGAAGCTCGAGATGAGGGACCAGCCCGGACAGCTGGTCGCAGCCCTCCAGCCGATCTCGGCCGTCGGGGGAAACATCATTGCGGTTATTCACCAGCGGGAGACTCCGGCGGCTACGGAAACGCTGGACGTCCAGATCGTGCTGGAACTCCCCGAGGGACGTCTTTCGAGGCTCCTTGAACTGCTCCGGGAGCAGGGTGTCAGCGTCGTGCGCATCGACGAGGAGCGTCTCCTCTACGAGTGCACGCTGATCATGATCGGCCATCTGATGCATACGGATCTCTCGGACACGGTCGACCGGATCGATATGACCGGTTCGGCCGAGGTGACGGAACTCTCTCTCGTCATGCCGGCGATCTCTTCCCCGTCTTCGGCCCGCATCACCATCCGTTCGACCACCCGGGAGGAGATGAAGAAAGCGATCCGGATCCTGCGCAGCGTTGCGGAGCAGAAAGACCTCCTCATCATCGAGCCGCTGGAGGGTGCATGATGCGGATAGCCATCCTCGGGTTCGGCTCCGTCGGGCGGGGGATCGCCCGGGCCATCCTTGCAAAGAACCTCGATATCACCGTCACCGGCCTTGCCGACTCACGGAGCGGGATCATCGATCCGGCCGGGATCGACCTTGAGGCGGCGCTTTCCCGGAAGGATAACGGCGGCCCCTGCGGCAGTCTGGACGTCACCCCCGCGGACGTGGTGGCGAAGGCGGATTACGACGTCCTCGTCGAGGTGACCCCGACGAACGTGGACGACGGCGAACCGGCGCTCGGCCACATCCGGGGAGCCCTCCGGCGGGGCAAGCACGTCGTCACCTCGAACAAAGGTCCGATTGCCCTTGCCTACCCGGAACTCCGGGACCTGGCGGCGACAAACGGCGTCTTCCTGAGGTACGAAGCGACGGTATGCGGGGCGATTCCGCTCATCCACGCGATGAAGGAGGGGCTTGCGGGCAACACCATCTCCCGGCTCTACGGGGTCTTCAACGGCACCTGCAACTATATCCTGACCCGGATGGCCGAGGACGGCCTCACCTACGAGCAGGCTCTCGCTGAGGCCCGGGAGCTCGGGTATGCCGAAGCCGACCCCACCTACGACGTCGAGGGGATCGATGCAGGCATCAAACTGGTCATCCTCGCAAACACCGTCCTCGATATGCGGACGACGCTCGACGACGTGGAGCGGACGGGGATCACCCTCCTGACGCCCGAAGCGTTGCGGCTTGCCGAGGACCAGGACTGCACCATCCGGCTGATCGGCGAGATCGTTCCGGAAGCCGGGGTGCTTCGCGTCTCGCCGCGGATCATCGCGAAGTCGCACCCGCTCGTCGTCGAAGGGACGCTCAACGCGGTCACCGTGGAGACGGATCTCGCAGGGGACCTGACGTTCATCGGGAAGGGCGCGGGCTCCGTCGAGACCGCGAGCGCCGTGATCGGCGACCTCCTCTACATCCGTGATCGGCATGTCCAGGGTTCTTGAGCGGCGAAAAGAGTACCTGCGGCTGATGCGTCAGGCGACGCTTGAGAGAGGCTACTTCACGGTGGCCGATATCGCTGAGGCGACAAAGACTCCCCGGAGCACCGTTCAGGACTGGGTGAACCGCCTCATCGAGGAGGGGTGCGTCCTCATCACGGAGGAGCAGCGGGGGCGGCACGCGGCGCGGTATGCGGCGACCAGCGTGATGCCGGAGAGCGCCTGCCGCCGGGTCTTCACCACGGTCGACGGCGGCGAGGTCGAGATCTACCACGAGTGCATGAGCGGGGGATGCGCCGCCTTCTGCGAGTTCCATCATACCCGTGCCGGCGGCGCCCTGCAGTCCGTCCGCCGGGACGGGACGCTCCTCCGTGAGCGGGCAAGACTCGGGCGGCGGGAGGTGGCCGTCGGGCTCGACCCCGCGCCGGCGGTCGGGATCGTCGGCGTTTACCACGAGGACGGCTACATCCGCCAGCAGATCCGGTCCATCGGCGGCCCGGCCTACTCCCTCACCGATATGATGTCCTTTGCCGAGGGCGTCTGCGGCGTCACCGTCCACCGAGAGGGGCCGGTCGTCGAGGGCGAGGTGGTCACCCGGGCGCTCGCCTACGTCGCCATCGGGATCGACGATACCGATACCGAGAGCGAGGGCGCGACCTTCGCCCTCGCTCTCGCGCTCCTCCAGCACCTCGCGAAACTCGACGGCGTCATGCCGATAAGCCACCGCGTCGCGATGCTCAACCCCCGGCTCGAGGCCCGGACGGCCGGGAACTCGTGCAGCTGCATCGAGCTCGCGGTGGAGCCCGAGCGGGTGCCGCAGATCGAGGAGGCCGCCGTGCGGTTCGTCGCCGGGGAGGCGGTATCCCCCGAGTGGGGCGTCGCCGTCCGGCAGGGATTCCGGGTGCCCGGCGGACTCCGCGCTTACGGGAAGAGCGCGAGGGAGGCGGTGATCGGCCGGGAAGAGGCCGAAGCGGCCGCCGAGCGGTTCGGAGCGCACCTCCACGGCGGCCGGGGCGTCATCGGGGCGCTCGCGGCGGTCTCGCTCATCGGGCTCCCTCACGACGTGCTCCTCGATCCCGGGCGGGACGTCTGCACCGGGTGGGAGCCGGTTGAGTGAGGGCGGGGACGGGTTAAGGTGATCGGAGTGAAGATTTTGCTGCCTATGGCGGCGGTCTTCGGTCCTTACGATGCTTCTTTTTGAGTGATGCGCCCGTTCTTTAACTCGTTGCCTCATCTCCCCGGCCACCGGAGCCCCATCACTTCCGTGCTACCCATAGAGTGGGTGCGGTTCGGGTGCAAGGGCTACGGAAAGCACATGTCCTGTCCGCCGGGTACAGCACCGCCCTTCAATCGTCCCGGGCGCCCCGGATGAACTCCTCGGTCATGCGCCAGGCCTCGTCGTCCCGGAACTGCACCGGCGGGTGCTTCATGAAGTAGGCGGACGGGGATATGAGCGGGCCGCCGATACCCCGG
Source organism: Methanobacteriota archaeon (assembly GCA_030446015.1). GTDB lineage: Archaea > Halobacteriota > Methanomicrobia > Methanomicrobiales > Methanoculleaceae > Methanoculleus. The sequence goes on along the minus strand of JASUSO010000021.1, from coordinate 11,233 downwards.
TCGAGGGCGAGCCTGCAGCACCGGATGGCGTCGATGACGATCCCGGCGGAGTTGGGCGAGTCCTCGACGGAGAGGCGGAGGTCGAGGTGCATGGGAACGTCCCCGAACAGCCGCCCCTCCATCCTCAAAAAACAGACCTTGTTGTCCTTCTGCCAGCAGACGTAGTCGCTCGGGCCGATGTGGATGTCGTCGTCGTCGAGCGGCACTTCGAGCACCGACTGCACCGCTTCGGTCTTCGACCTCCTCTTCGAGGCGAGGCGGTCGCGGTTGAGCATGTTCAGGAAGTCGGTGTTGCCGCCGGTGTTCAACTGGTAGGTCCGATCGAGCCGCACCCCCCGTTGCCGGAAGAGGTTCGCGAGGGCACGGTGGGTGATCGTCGCGCCGATCTGGGCCTTGACGTCGTCGCCGATGACTGGAAGGCCGCGCTCGCGAAACCTCGCCGCCCAGGCCGGGTCGCTCGCGATGAAGACCGGCATATTGTTGACGAGGCCGACGCCCGCCTCCAGCGCACAATCGGCGTAGAACCGTGCGGCCTCCTCGGAGCCCACGGGGAGGTAGTTGAGCAGGACCTTGGCGCCCGACTCCTCGAGTGTCCGGACAACGTCCTCGCGCGACGCCTCCTCCTCGTCGGCGAGCACGAACCTGCACTCCTCCCGGTAGTCCTGCATGTGCCCGGGGAACCCGTCCAGCACCCGCCCCATCCGGACGACGACGCCGGTTCTCGGTATCTCCGGGCAGAACGCCGTGGTGCAGTTCGGGGGGGCGAAGATGGCTTCCGAGACGTCTTTTCCGACCTTCCTCGCGTCGATGTCGAACGCCGCAACAACCTCGATGTCGGAAGGCCGGTAGCCACCGAGATCCCAGTGCATCAGCCCGATCGCGTCCTTCTCGCTCTTCCATCGGTAGTATTCGATCCCCTGCAGCAGCGAACTGGCACAGTTCCCGACTCCCACGATTGCAATCCTGATCGAGTCCACGACAGCCCCCCGATAGATCCGCCCGGCACATCCCCTCTCCGGCCGGACGCAGGTTGAGACGATCCAGCTCTCTCCGAGAGAGCGTTTTTGGGTATAATACGGAGCGAGAAATATAAGGGTATGGTTCGGGAAGCACCGGGCTGTCGTGGATGATCAGAGCAGGCCCGACTGTATCTCCCGGTGTGCGGACAGGCGATATGGCAGCCGCAGATCGGGAGAGATCCTCCGGGCGAGCAATCTGCTCCGAGCAGGCGGATAGCCCGGGCCGCAGCATGCGGGGCGGCCGCCTGCCGCTCGCTGGTGAACCGGCGGTTGCCGGGGTGCTTGCACAGAAGGATACGGCGAAGCATCCCTTTGCATGATGCAGCGCGGCCGGTATCCGGGGCCTATGGAACTGGCTCACCATTACCTCCGGGTTCGCAGCCGCCCGATCCACCGAAAGACCGCGTGGGCGAGGCCCAGAAGGTTTGCAAGATACGTCTCCTTTGCTTTGAGCCGTCGCAGGAGCACGGCCTCTTCGGAGAGGAAGAGGGTTTTTAGGTGGTGTACCTCTTCTTTCGGGGAGTAGAAGAGGTAGACCGGGATGCCCGCCAGGATGACCAGAACCCCCGCGATCTTGGCGAAGGTCGTGGTTGAGGAGAGGAGAAAAAGGCAGATGGCGATGCCTGCAAGGGGGAGGAGGTGCTGCCCGCGGAGGTTCGCGCCGTCGTCTCTCCGCAGGACGATGAGGGCAAAACAGGTAAGCAGGAAGGAGAACGCAAGGTTGAGGACGGCGAAGGAGATCAGCCCGGAGAGGTTTCCGATATTGGAGAGAATGAACGCGATAGCGCCCTGAACGATAAGGATCACGTAGGGCGTGCCGTAACGGGGGTGGACCTTTGTGAACGCACGGGGGAAGAGCCCGTCGAGCGCCATTGCATACGCAAGCCGGGCGCTGCCGAGCATCCCCGATTCGTCCGATCCGGATACTGAGAAGAGAGCGCCGACCGTCATGATGAGCGCCCCTGCCGACCCGAAGAGGACGGTGCCGGCCGTGACGAGCGGGACGGTGCTCTGGTCGAGCTCAGTCCAGTTGACGAGCCCATAGAGCACGAAGTTCGTCAGCAGGTAGAAGAGGGCGACGATCAGCATCCCGCTGACGATTGCACGGGGTATTGCCTTTTGCGGGTTCTGCACCTCGCCGGCCGGGAGCGTCCCCACCTCGAATCCGGCGTAGGCCCAGAAGATCAGGACCAGCGCATGGGAGGCGTTCTCGAGCCCGAGAGGGAGCAGCGGGGTGTAGTTCGCGACGACTGTCTCCGGCCGGACGAGGAAGACGCCGAACCCTGCCACGATGAGGAGGAGCAGCGGGGAGAGTTTGATGATCGTCAGAGCATCGTTCAGTCTCCCCGCGGCCCTGACGCCGACAATGTTGACGGCTGTCAACGATCCGACGAAGAGCGCTCTCACGGCGGCCCCTGTGGCCACTGTGAGAGGGACGAGCGCCTGGAAGTAATTCACGAACGCGATCGCAAAGACCGGGAGGGCGAGGAGTTCCGCGATCCACATGCTCCAGCCGGTGAGGAATCCATAGAAGTCATCGAACGCCTCCGAGACGTAGGCGAACGGTCCGCCGACACGGGGGACGTAGTAACTGCAGTAGGCAAAGACCATCGCGATCGTCATGGCGAAGAGCCCGGCCACCGCCCAGAGGACGATCGAGAACGGGCCGACCAGGCCTGCGGTGAGTGCGGACGCGATGTAGATATCGGCGCCGACGATTGCCCCGACGACGATGTTCGTCAGGTCGAACTGCGAGAGTCCCCGCTGCACCTCCATTGCAGCGCGATGAGGTGGCGGTAGCGGCGATAAATGTTGTGCGCTTATCGTTAGGGGGTCAGATTGTTGAATACTCGGGGAGGGATGTTGTAGATTAAGAACGTTGCTCAGAACAAGCAGGTATGCTGGATGAATAACTCAAAGAGAAAGGATCGCGAGTGCGCCGACCGGGACTCGAACCCGGGTTTAGGCGTTGGCAACGCCTAGTGATAACCACTACACTATCGGCGCACGCCTGTGCTTTCGCACTGTGTGCCTTACAACATGGGTCTTTCTGCCTAATAAGCCTATCGCAGCGCGACCTGGATCGGGCGGTGCCGTCCATGCGGGATTGCATGGATCCGCGGTGTATCCGCCCCCCACGGCCGGCCGGGGAGTGGCCGATCGCGTCTTCCCGCGCAACTACCGGTGCCCCTGGTCGAGCGCCCGCCTGATGTTTCGGTTTGCCAGGATCCAGAGCCCCGGTGTCAGGACCAGGATGAAGACGGCGATGGCGTAGGCGAAGATCTCGGCGGAGAAGAGCAGGAAGTTGAAGATGCCGTGCAGCGCCATCCCGAGGAGAAGTCCCCAAAGGACGATCGCCGGCCGCCGTTCGGCAGCCGTGAACTTGGCCCTGCCGAGAGCATACCCCCATACGCCGGAAAAGAGCGCGTGCCCGGGGACCGAGAAGATCGCGCGGACGGCGATCGTGGTGAGGGCAAGTTCCGGCGACGTCACGTACGCCGTAAAGACGTAGATGACGTTCTCAAGCGTTGCAAGCCCGAGGGCGGCGGCTGCGGCGTAGACGATGCCGTCCATCGGCTCGTCGAACTCGGGGTTCGGATAGGCGAACCGGCGCACGACCGTGAACTTGCCGTACTCCTCGACGATGGGCGCGATGACGGCGCCCATGACCAGCGGGGACGCGACGAAAAGACCGAAGAACCCCTCGACGAAGGCGACGGGAAACGTAACGAGGACGCCGAGGAGGAAGATTTTTACGATCAGGGCCGCCGGTTCGGGCTCGAACTTGTCCCTGCGGTAGAAGTACCACGCCCAGAAGATCCCCGGCGCCAGCGCCAGGGAGAGGATCACCAGCGGTTCGACGACCATTGCCTGTTCGGGGTTCATGGTTTACGAGAGGAAGAGTCTTTCCGTCACACCGCCTGGACCGGTGGAGCGGGCATCTCCGCCAAAAAAAGAGTTATTCGGGGAGGAGGCGGTACTCAGGGGCGAGTCCCTCGAGCACCAGCAACCCGTAGTACCGGAAGAACGTGACGAACGGCACCGCGATCAGGAGCGCCACCGGGATGGCGATGATGAGGTAGGGGACGAGGAGCGCGATGAGCAGCACGATGTTTGCCTGGATTGCGGGTAAGAGTACGATCCCGATGAGGACGAACGGTATCGCGATGATCACCAGTGCAAGGATGACCAGAATCGCCTGCACGATCCCGGCGATGAAGCCGAGCACGAGCCTGGTGATGATGTAGATGATGGTCTGCATGACGTTATTTGATACCATCCCGAGAAGCCGCCGCCAGCCCTCGATCACCCCGCAGTCCTCCTGGATCATGATCGGGACGACGAAGTCGGTGGTCAGGAGGAAGATGACTCCAAAGAGGAGGGTTGCGACCAGGATGAACGGGATGAAGGCGAGGACGAATGCAACACCGCCGATACGCGACCCTCCGGTCCCGACGAGCATGACGACGAACGCCACCATGGCGAGGATCAGGATCAGCGTAAGACCGGCCTCGAAGAGGAAGAGCCGCACCCCCTTCCCGAGCCGTTCACCAAAGAACGGCCGAATATGGATGTCATCTGTCCGGAGCATATCGACGAAGACGAACCGCATCACCGTGCCGATGATCCACCAGGCGAGAGCGATCGCCAGCACGATGAGGATGAACGCCAGGATGAGCGGCGCGATATCGGGGAGGGACTCCATGACGCCGGGCGGGAGGTCACCCTCTTCAAAGTTATACCCGGAGGTGTTCGGAAAACTTACGCCCCCGCCCACAAAGAGCGCAATCAGGGCCAGACGGAGCCAGACGCCCCATCTTGCCGGCCAGAGCAGGCGTTTGGTGCGCTGGAAGGCACCGTCCAGCCTGCTGAATGCATACATATCTTCAGCCATATCTCTCACGTAGATGATGTTCTCCGTCTCATTAATACCCTTGTTCCGGAAACGGATCGCCTTGATCCTCCCGCCCGTCGTATACTCCCGGGTTTTTGCGGAAACCGGTTTTTCAACACCTTAATGTAGTCCGTTCACCAGACTATAGAACGAATGATCCCTCTCATGCTTGACCTGACGGGCAGGAGGGTGCTCATATTCGGCGGAGGCGACGTCGGTGCCCGAAAGGCTGCATTCTTTGAGCATGAGGCGGAGGTGACGGTGATCAGCCGTTCGTTCTCGCCGGATCTCGACGGTCTCGCGATCCGACGGCAGGAAGCCGATCTCTCGTCTCTTTCGGACGAGGCGCTCCGGGGTATCCTTTCGGGTGCGTTCCTCGCGGTGGCCGCGACGCCGGATCCGGGCCTCAACGACCGTATCGGAAGACTCTGCGCCGAAGCCGGGGTTCTCTTCAACAACGCCGCCGGCGAGCCCGGCGACGTCATCATCCCTTCGGTCGTCCGGGGCAGCCGCTTCCTCGTCGCGATCAGCACCCACGGAAAGAGCCCCGCCGTCTCGCGCTACCTCCGCACGAGGCTTGAGGCGGACTACGCAGACCTCGATAGGATGATCGAACTGCAGGAGGAGATCCGTTCGATGCTCCGGGAGAGCGAACCGGTGCAGGCAGAGCGGTCCCGCATCCTCTGGGAGGTCCTCTTAGACGAGGAGATCCGGGCAGCGCTCGCCACCGACTACGGCCGGGCGCGCGCACTGGCTATCGCGAGGTACCTCCATGCCTGAACCGTGCACCATCCCCCTTGCGCTCGCGGGGCTCAGCCACCACACCGCGGACATCGCCACGCTCGAGGCGTTCCGGTTCCCCGACGAGGCGGCGTTCCTCCGCGAGGCGCGGGAGCGGTTCCGGGGGGTTCTCCTGCTCCAGACCTGCAACCGCGTCGAGGTGCTGGTGCAGGGAGACGCACGGAGCCTTGAGGGGTTCCTGCGGGAGAAGGGCAGGGACGGCTTTACGGTCATCGAGGGCGAGGCCGTGCCCCGCCACCTCCTGGAACTGGCCGCAGGGATCGACTCGCTGATCGTCGGCGAGGACCAGATCCTCGGGCAGCTCAAGCGGGCGCTCGCGGCCTCGGAGGAGGCAGGGGCCTCTTGCAGCACCATCGGGCTCTGCGTCCGGAAAGCGGTGCATGTAGGGGTCAGGATCCGGCGCGAGACAGCGATCAACCGTGGGGCGGTCTCCGTCGGCTCTGCGGCGGTGACGCTCGCGGAGAACCTTCTCGGCACCCTGTGCGACCGGCACATCCTGGTCGTCGGGAGCGGGGAGATGGGGGTGCTCGTGGCGCAGGCGCTCTCGGCCAAGGGCCTCACGGCCATCTACGTCGCCAACAGGACCTACGACAGAGCGGTGATGCTTGCGGATAAGATCGGGGGCCGTGCGGTCAACTTCAAGGACCTCTACCGCTACATCGCGCTCTCCGACGTCGTCATCTCCTGCACCGCCGCGCCGCACCCGGTCATCCGGGAGGAGGATATCAGGCAGGTAATGGAGGAGCGGCTCTGGCCGCTTGATAAGCACCCCCGCCACCTGATCCTCATCGACATCGCCCAGCCCCGCGACGTCGAGGAAAGCGTGCGGTCGATCGAGGGCGTGCACCTCTTCACCATCGACGACCTCCGCAACGTCAACGACGCAGCCATGGCGTCGCGAAGGAGCGAGGCGGACCGCGCACGGAGGATCATCAACGAGGAGACCGACCACTTCATCCGGCTCCTCCGCCGGACGGCGGCCGACGAGACGCTCGCCCTCCTCTACACCTGGGCGGAGTCGATCCGGGTGCGTGAGCGCGACCGGGCGCTCGCACGCCTGGGGGAGACGGACGACCGCACGAAGGAGATCGTCGACGACCTCTCGCGTGCGCTCACGAAGAAGATCCTCTCGGACGTGACGACGGCCATCCGCGCCCGTGCGGAGTGCGGCGATATGACAACAGCAGAAGCCCTGATGAGGGCGATTACCCGGGGAGAGATATGTTTCCAGAACGAAGAATGAGGCGGATGCGGCGGCGGATCGTCCAACCGCTCCTCCGCGAGACTGAACTTCGAAAGACCGACCTCATCGCGCCGGTCTTCGTGGACGAATCGATCAGCGCACCGATTCCAATCGCCTCGATGCCGGGGCAGTTCCGCCACCCGGTGGACGGCGTCGCCGACTACTGTGAGCGCCTGCGGGACGCCGGTATCCGGGCGGTGATCCTCTTTGGCATCCCCGCCGCAAAAGACGGCGAGGCGACCGAAGCCTACGCGGCGGACGGCGTCGTCCAGCGGGCGGTCCAGAAGATCAAGGAGCGGTTGCCGGAGATGGTGGTCGTGACCGACGTCTGCGCCTGCGAGTACACCGACCACGGCCACTGCGGGATCGTCGGGGAGACCGCGGACGGCCCCGATCTCTTGAACGACCCCTCGCTCGAACTGATGGCACGGATAGCCGTCTCCCACGCGCAGAGCGGCGCCGATATCGTCGCGCCGTCGTGCATGCTCGACGGAATGGTCCGGGCGATCCGGCAGGCCCTCGACGCCGCCGGATACCAGGACGTCCTGATCATGTCCTACTCCTCGAAGTTCGCAAGCGCTCTCTACGGGCCGTTCCGCGACGCGGCGGACTCGGGGTTTTCGTTTGGAGACCGGACGACCTACCAGATCTGCCCGGGGAACGCCCGCGAGGCTGTTCTGGAGTCGGAGCTCGACGCGGCAGAAGGGGCGGATATCCTGATGGTCAAGCCGGCCGGCGCCTACCTCGACATCCTCGCGGCCGTCACGGGGCTCGGGCTGCCGGTCGCGGCCTACCAGGTCAGCGGGGAGTACGCGATGATCAAGGCCGCTGCCGAGCGCGGGTGGCTGAACGAGCGGGCGGTCGCCCTTGAGACCCTCACCGCCATCAAGCGGGCCGGGGCCGACCTGATCATCACCTACTTTGCAGAAGATGTAGCGAGGTGGCTCGATGAAGAGCAGTGACCTTTTCGCGCGGGCAAAAACCCTGATGCCGGGCGGGGTCAGCAGTCCCGTCCGGGCGATCAAGCCCTACCCGTTCTACGTGGAACGTGCCGCGGGCTCGCATCTTGCGACCGTCGACGGCGCGGACCTGATCGACTGCTGCCTCGGCTACGGCCCCCTCATCCTCGGCCACGCGCATCCTGCCATCCGGGAGGCGATCGAGCGGCAGCTCGAGAAAGGATGGCTCTACGGCACCCCGACGCCGCTCGAACTCGACCTTGCCGGGGTCATCACCGCCGACCACCCCGCGGTCGATATGGTGCGGTTCGTCTCGTCGGGCTCTGAAGCGACGATGGCCGCGATCCGGCTCGCCCGCGGCTACACCGGGAAGCGGGACATCGTCAAGGTCGAGGGCGGGTTCCACGGCGCCCACGACGCGGTCCTCGTCAAGGCCGGGTCGGGGGCGACGACCCTCGGGGTGCCCGACTCCGCAGGCGTCCTCGCGGACCTGGTGGCGCACACCCGGCAGGTCCCCTACAACGACCCCGAGGCGCTGGAGACCCTTCTTTCCGGAAACGACGACGTCGCCGCGTTCATCCTCGAACCGATCATGGGCAACATCGGCCCGGTCCTCCCCGACGACGGCTACCTCGCCGACGTCCGTGAGATCACCGCCGCCCACGGCGTCCTCCTCATCCTCGACGAGGTGATCACCGGCTACCGGGTCGGGATCGGCGGCGCGGAGGTGCACTACGGGATAAAACCGGACCTCGCCACGTTCGGCAAGATCATCGGCGGCGGTCTCCCCATCGGGGCGTTCGGGGGGCGGCGCGAGATCATGGAACTGGTCGCCCCCTCGGGCCCAGTCTACCAGGCAGGAACCTTCAACGGCAACCCGGCCAGCCTCGCGGCGGGGTATGCGGCGCTTCGCTACCTCCACGAGCACCCGGAGGTCTACCGGCGGCTCGACGAGGCCACGCGGGCGATCGGGGAGGTCGCCGCGGATGCGGGCAGGGGAACGTTCGTCAGGATGGGCTCGCTCTTCAAGCACTTCTTCCGCAGCGAGCCGCCGCGGGACTACCGCGAGGTCAAGGAGTGCGACACGGAGGCGTTCTCGCGGTTCTGGAAGGCGATGCTCGAGGCCGGGGTCTTCCTCCCGCCGTCGCAGTTCGAGACGAACTTCCTCTCGGCGGCGCATACGACACAGGATATCGAACAGATAGCGGACGCATACGGATCATGTCTCTTCGCATAGGCACACGGGGAAGCGCTCTCGCGCTTGCACAGACGAACAGGGTGGTCGGCCTCCTCGCCGACCGGGGGATCGAGGCGGAGGTCGTCACGATCACGACCGAGGGCGACACCGCGACCGGCGTCCCGCTCCACGCCATCGGGGGGCAGGGAGTCTTCGTCCGGGCGCTCGACGACGCCATCCTCCGCGGCGAGATCGATGCCGCGGTGCACAGCATGAAGGACATCCCGGCAGCCCGCCCGGTGGGGCTCACCTGCTGCGCGGTCCTCGAGCGGGACTCGCCGGCGGACTTCCTCGCGCACGAGTGCCCCCTCGACGCGGTCTCCGTCATCGGGTCGTCGAGCACCCGGCGGCGCGCCCAGCTCCTCCGCGACGCCCCGGCGCTCGAGGTGAAGCAACTGCGCGGGAACGTCGATACCAGGATACGGAAACTCCGCGAGGGGCAGTACGACGCCATCGTGCTTGCCGAAGCTGGACTCCAGCGCCTCGGGCTCACGCTGCCGGGAGAACCCCTCCCCACCGACCGGTTCGTCCCATCCCCGAACCAGGGGACGATCGCGGTCGTCTGCCGGGACGACCCGGCCGTCGTCGACGCCTTCGCGCCGCTCGACCACGCCCGAACCCGCCTCGACGTCGAGATCGAGCGTGCCGTCATGGAGGAGGTCGGCGGGGGGTGCTTCACCCCGCAGGGGATCTACTGCCAAAACGGCGACCTGATCGCCGAGGTGCTCGCGCTCGACGGTTCCCGGTGGGAGCGGATCGAGCGGCACGTCGCGACCGTCGACGAAGCCCGGGAGTGGGGGCGGGTGCTGCGTGCGCAGGCGGCCGCGCTGATCCGGGAGGCTTATGTGGCCCTCGGGGTGAAACCATGACAGGAAAAGCGTATCTTGTGGGCTCCGGCCCGGGTGGACTCGGCCTCCTGACGATGAGAGCCCGCGAAGTGATCGACAGTGCGGACGTGGTCCTCTACGACCAGCTCCCCGGCGAGGAGATCCTTGCAACCCTCCCCACGAACGCCGAACTCATCGACTGCGGGAAGTACGGCGGCAACCACACGATGGAGCAGGACGAGATCGAGGCGCTGATGGTCGAGCGGGTCAAGGCAGGAAAGACCGTCGTGCGCCTGAAAGGCGGCGACCCCTTCCTCTTCGGCCGCGGCGGGGAGGAGGTCGAGACCCTCCGGGAGCACGGGATCGCCGTCGAGGTGGTGCCAGGGGTGACGAGCGCCATCGCCGTCCCGGAGATGGTCGGGATCCCGGTCACCCACCGGCGGTATGCGTCGCAGGTGACGTTCATCACCGGCCACGAGGACCCCACGAAGCCCGAGTCCGCCCTCGACTGGGAGGTCCTCGCGCGGCTGAAGGGAACCCTCGTCATCCTGATGGGCGTAAAGAACCTCCCGGCCATCGCGGCGGCCCTCACGGCGAACGGCAAAGACCCCGCGACCCCGGTCGCGATCATTGAACGGGGGCTCCGGCCCGACCAGCGCGTGACGGTCGGGACGCTTGCGGATATCGCCGATAAAGCCCGCGCCGCAGGCGTCCGGCCCCCGGCGGTGATCGTGATAGGAGGGGTGGTGGAATTGTATGAGGGGTTTGAGGGGTGAAGGATCGGGCTACCCCCCTCCCCTGTGTCGGTGCGGTTTCTTGTTTGGCGCTTATTATGTCGCGTTGCGACGAACTAAACGGTTGAACAAGGAAAAAGCCCGATATACTGGACTGTGGTGGTTATCGCCCTTGGGGGAACGACTGCCGGAACGGCAGGAGTTCGAGCACCGAAGGTGCGAGAAGGGGCTGACGGGGAGTGCGAGCGAAGCGAGCTTGAGCACCGTTAGGTGCGAGGTGCAACGTTCCGGAGGAACGGAGCACGAGAAGCCGTGAGGCTTCGAGGGGGCTTGTCCCCCTCCCCTGTCTCTAAAGTACATCTTTGCCGCTCCAGTTGCCATACTCGCAGTTCTGTTAGGCCCCCACCCCACCCGGCCTCCGGCCTCCTCCTCCACACCTGTGGTGCTCATGCTCCGGCTCTACGACCCGTCGCAACTCGCACCTGACGGTGCTTTAACTCCGCTCCTAGCGGAGCGTC
>JASUSO010000099.1 GCA_030446015.1 Methanobacteriota archaeon | reverse complement strand
TCGCCCTTACCGACACCGAGGCTTGAGAGGCCGTTCGCAAACCGCATCACCTCGCGGTAGAGGCCGTCGTAGGTAAAGACCCGCTCCTCTCCCTGCTCGCCGCGCCAGACGATCGCCGGCTTATCCTTCCGGTCGCCGGCGACGTGGCGGTCCAGGCAGTTGTAGGTGATGTTCAGTTTTCCGTTGACGAACCACCTCGCGTAGGGGTAGTTCCACTCCCTGACCCGGTCCCAGGGCTCGAACCAGACCAGTTCACGGGCGACCCGGTCCCAGAAGGCCTCCGGGTCGCGCATGAACTCCTGGTACGCCTGAACGTAGTCCGGCGTCCAGGCGGTCGCCTTACACCGGGGGTCGGGGAGGTAGCGTTTCTCTTCCAGTTTCACGGCAAACGTCTCTGCCATCTTCCCACTCTCTTACATGATTAATCATGCCGGATTGCTCCGGTCGTTCCCCGTGCGGGTCTCGATTCCGTGCAAAAGCGGCTAATCTCCGGGTCCGTCGTCTTTCCGATCGGTCGGCCCGTAGTCGTGCTACCGTCCATACCGGGAGCGTACCTCCCGGGCGTTCTCCACCCGTGCGGCCGCCCCGGATTATACATGATCTATCATGTATAATTTGACATGATCAATAATGTAGGATTTGGAGATAAACTTTATGGTCTGCCGGAAGACCGGAACAGGGGTTTTGCCCCGGGAGAGTGTTACAGCCACCCTTTCCGGTTGATGGCCACCGCGAGGAGCGAGGAGACGATCAGGGAGAAGACGAGGATGATGAGGAACCCGTTCGGGTTATCCTGGAGGGGGACCGGGACGTTCATCCCGAGGAAACTCGCGATCATCGTGGGGATCGCGAGGATGATGGTTATCGAGGTGAGGAGTTTCAAGATGTTGTTGAAGTTGTTCGATATGATCGAGGCGAAGGCGTCCATGGTCTCCGTGAGGATAGTCGAGTAGGTGTTCGCCATCTCGATCGCCTGCTTGTTCTCGATGATGACGTCCTCGAGGAGGTCGGTGTCGTCTTCATACATCCTGAGCGGCTGGAACGTCAGGGTCTTGTCGAGGACGATCTGGTTGCTCTTAAGCGACGTCGAGAAGTAGACCAGGCTTTTTTTGAGGTTCATCAACTGGATCAGTTCCCGGTTCCGCATCGACTGGTTCAGTTCGGCCCCGATCCGGTCGGATATCCGCTCGATCTGGCGCAGGTACTGGAGGAAGTAGGATGCGTTTCTAAAAAGGATCTGCAGCACGAACCGGGTCTTCTTGAAGGTGTAGAACAACTTCACCCGGCCGTTCGTGAAGTCCTGGACGATCGGGTTGTCGCGAAGGCAGACGGTGACGATGGTATCGGGGGTAACGATGATCCCGAGCGGCATCGTCGTGTAAAGGATCGTCTGCTCGGGGTAGGGTATCGGGATATCGATGACGATGAGGGTGACGCCGTCCTCGGTCTCGGTTCGCGGACGCTCTTCCTCGTCGAGCGCCGCCCGGAGGTAGTCCCCCGGAACCGAGAGCCTCTCCGAGACCTCTTTGATCTCGCCTGCGGTAGGGTTGATCATGGAGACCCAGGAACCGGGTTCGAACCGCCCGGTCTCCTCCGTCCGTGGCGCCGGTGCCGCTTCAACCGTGCGATAGATGCGGAACATCTCTGTCACCTCCTCTCCGGGAGTTCTCACTCTATCTGGTTGTCGGCAGGCGGGATGAAGGTATGGACTGGGACATCGATGCTCCGGGAGCACCGGCTAAAAATGGGTAAGGTTAGACGACCAGGATCAGCGGCGCAAAGACCAGCGCGACCATGGACATCAGCTTCAGGAGAATGTTGATGGACGGGCCCGATGTGTCCTTGAAGGGATCGCCGACGGTGTCGCCGACGACTGCCGCCTTGTGGGCGTCCGAGCCCTTTCCGCCGAGGTGGCCCTGCTCGATGTACTTCTTCGCGTTGTCCCAGGATCCACCGGCGTTCGCCATCGTGACGGCGAGGAGGAACCCGGATGCAAGCGAACCGACGAGCAGGCCGCCGAGCGCTTCCGTGCCGAGGAGGAACCCGACGACGAGCGGCGCGACGACGGCGAGGACGCCGGGCGGGATCATCTCACGCAGCGCGGCGTTCGTGGAGATGGCGATGCAGGAGGCGTAGTCCGGGTCGGCCTTCCCCTCCATGAGGCCTTTGATCTCCTTGAACTGGCGGCGGACCTCGTGGACGATGCTGTATGCCGCCTTTCCGACCGCCATCATCGTGATGGAGCAGAAGAGGAAGGGCAGCATCGCGCCGATCAGGAGGCCGATGAAGACGTTCGGGACCGAGACGTCGATGACCGAGAGGCCGACCGCCTGGGTGTAGGCGGCGAAGAGGGCGAGCGCAGTCAGGGCTGCAGAGCCGATGGCGAACCCCTTGCCGATGGCGGCGGTGGTGTTCCCGACGGCGTCGAGGGTGTCGGTGATCTCGCGGACTTCGGGCTTCTGGTGGGACATCTCGGCGATACCGCCAGCGTTGTCGGCGACCGGGCCGTAGGCGTCGACGGAGAGGGAGATACCGAGCGTCGCGAGCATGCCGACGGCGGCGATCGCGATACCGTAGAGGCCCGCAACCTGGTAGGAGATGAAGATCGCAACGGCGATGATCAGGACCGGCCAGACGGTGCTCTCCATACCCTTCGCAAACCCGGTGATGATGGTGGTCGCGGCCCCGGTCTCGCTCGACTTGACGATGGCAAGGGTCGGGCTCCGGTCAAACGAGGTGTAGTACTCGGTGATCAGGCCGATGGCGAACCCTGCGACGAGACCGGCGACGGCCGCGTAGAAGACGCCGATGTACTCCGCTCCGAGGAGCTGGGTCACGAGGAAGTAGGTGGCGGCGACCGTCACGACCATCGCGGCGAGCAAACCCTTGTTGAAGGCCAGGTGAATGGCGCTGCTCTCGGTCTTGTTCGTCCGCACAAAGAGCGAACCGATGATGGACGCGACGATACCGACCGCGGCGATCAGCAGCGGGAGGAGGATCACGTTCATGAGTTCGGCGTTCGGGAACGCCGTGGCCGCGACGGCGACACCGAGAACCATTGCCGCGATGATCGAGCCGACGTAGGATTCGTAGAGGTCGGCACCCATGCCGGCGACGTCGCCGACGTTGTCACCGACGTTGTCGGCGATGACGGCCGGGTTCCTCGGATCATCCTCGGGGATTCCCGCTTCGACCTTGCCGACGAGGTCGGCGCCGACGTCAGCGGCCTTGGTGAAGATACCACCGCCGACACGGGCGAAGAGCGCGATCGAGCTTGCACCGAGACCGAACCCGGTCACGATGGTGAGGACTTCGGCCTGATCGAGCCCGGTGAAGTTGCTGACGACCATGTAGGCGATCGAGAGCCCGAGAAGCCCGAGACCGACCACGGCCATGCCCATGACCGAACCGCTCGAGAACGAGACGCGGAACGCATCCGCGATCCCGCGCCGTGCGGCGTTCGTCGTCCGGACGTTTGCAGCGGTCGCGGTGTACATGCCGATGTAGCCGGCAGTCGCCGAGAGCGCCGCACCGAGCACGAAACAGGCCGCGGTGAGCGGGTTGATCCAGATGCCGAGAACGACGGCAAGGACGATGACAAATACGGCTATAGCGCGGTACTGCCTGTTCAGGTAGACCATTGCCCCCGTGTGGATGGCGGCAGCAATCTTCTGCATCAGGTCGGTACCTGTCCCCTCACGCCTGATACTCATATACGAGTATCCTGCGAAGAGGAGAGCAAGAACGGCACCGATTGGTGCCAGATATACCAGATCCATCTCTTTGCATTCCTCCGGTTGTGGTACTATACAGAGGAATTCAACATTTTTAAATATGTGGAAAATGATCCGGGAAATCCTGCATAAAATCAGCTAAAATCAATCACTTCGGGCTGGAGTGTCTGGAGATCGACAACGAACGCACGTGCGGGCGTGGGGTTGATGTTCATCTGTTTCTGAAACGCCGTCTGGGCCTGCCAGGTTCCGGCGTTCACCCCGAGGACGCCCCGGTAACGGGTGATGCCGCAGATGTGGACATGCCCGGTGAGGAGGATCTCGGGGAGGGGATCGATGACGAGCCGGTCGGTCTTCATCGCGGCGATCGGCGTCCGCATCCCGTAAGGAGAGGCGAGAAGCCGGCGTTTGAGCATCTCATCCATGATCTCGCCGGGACGTTCGTAACTCGCTCCGGGGATCAACCCGATCATGTCGTCGATCGACCGGCCGTGGTACATCAGGACCCGGACGCCCTGGAGGTTCAAGAGGCAGGGGTTCTCGACGAGGGTGCAGTTTGACGGGAACTTCGCGGTGAACTCCGGCGGGATCGCCGGCTGCGGCTCGGCCATCCTGACGACGTCGTGGTTCCCTGGTGCGGCGACGATCCGGATCCGGGAGGGCAGGTCCCGGAGCATCTCCGCAAAGACATCGTACTGCTCGTAGATGTTCTTGATCGTCAGTTCGTTCTCCTGCCCGGGATAGATCCCGATGCCGTCGACGAGGTCGCCCGCGATCAGGAGGTAACTGACATCGGAGTCCTGGAGCCAGTCGGCGAACCGGTTCCACGCATCATCGAGGAATGTGTCGCTCCCGACATGCACGTCGGAGATGAGGGCCGCTTTGCCCGGGCGGTCGCTCTTGAACGGGGCGTTGTTGATGGGGACGTCCGGGCGGAAGAGCTGCTCGGCGAAGAAGATGCCGCCGTCGCTTGAGAGTTTTCCCTTGACCCCGAGCACCTCGTCGGGGAGGATCCGCTCGGCCTCCGCAAACGACTCGTCCCGCCCTTTGTTGAAGAGCACCCTGATCGCCCCGGTGGGGTCCTCCACCTCGACGAGCCGATGGCCTTTCGCGGTCGTCCGGACGTCGGCCACCATCCCGATGATGCTGCACTCTTCATCGCGGTAACGGTGGGGGGACTTCAGCAGCGCCTCGATCGGCATCGAGGTCATCCGGCCCCGGATCATCGAGGAGAGGCTGTTGTAGCGGCTCCGGAAGTAGTGGACGGCGTCCTCGTGGCCGGTGACGCTTCCCGTGGTCCCGGCGCTCCCCATGATCACCTCGAGCTCGGGGTCGACCAGGAACCGCGTCCCGTCACGGACCTTCTTCAAGCCCGGGATGTGCTCTGCGGAGACGACCAGGGAGCCGCCGGCCGCCGCCGCAATCCGGTCGATGAGCGAGGGATCGCCCTGTTCACGGATGTAACTCACCACGTCGGGATGGACCTGATGCTTCAACTCGAGGAACCGGCGTACTATCTCGGCGTTGGCGAGCATGGACTCCAAGATATTCTCCCCCCGGCAATATGGGTTTATCTTTTCAGGCTCCACGCCCCGTCCGGACATCCGGAGAACCTATGTATATGAATGATTGCAATCACTTTAGAACAGATGTCGGGTACCACCTGGCTGCAGCGTGCAGCATCGGCCATACGAGCGTTCCGGGAGAGCGACCGCCCGGTCGTCTCGCTCGCCCGCGACCTCCTCTGGGTCGCCGCGGTCGTGGGAGGTATCGCCCTTGCCCTCTTCCTCTTCTCCGGAACCTGGCCGGCGGTGGTCACGATCGAGTCGGAGAGCATGGTCCCGAACATGAACGTCGGCGACCTGGTGCTCGTCGTCGACGAGGACCGGTTCGGGCCCCTGACGACCTGGGCCGAGGGCC
>JASUSO010000020.1 GCA_030446015.1 Methanobacteriota archaeon | reverse complement strand
TACGGGGGCGTCCTCGGCCGGGCGGACCGTCTCGTGCTGATCATCATCGCCGGCGCCCTCACGGTGCTGATCCCGGGAGAGGTCTATGGTCTGAACTACCTCGGGTGGCTCCTCGTTATATTCGGCATCCTCGGGCACTACACCGCTTTCCAGCGTTTCGCCCACGTCTGGCGGCAGATCGAGAAACGGTGAGATTCTCGTCGCCATGACCCGGGGTGCAGCGCATCCCCGCAGGCCTCAGGCTCGTCAACTCGTCTGAGGCATCCAAAAAACGGGAGGTCAGCGGCCCTACGGGTTGAGGGCGTAGATGCCGTAGTTGAGGTAGGCCGCGAAACTCACCCAGAGGAGGTAGGGGACGAGGAGCACCGCTGCGGGTACCGATACCCGGTAGAAGGCCGCTAGTGTCATGATGATCGCAATCCAGAGGAGCACGATCTCGATGAAAGCGAAGTACGGCGCCTGCATTCCGAAGAAGAGGTACGACCAGAGGACGTTCAGGACCAGCTGAACGGCGAAGATCGCCGTGGCAACCTGCACGTTCTTCTGCCCCCATCCCTTGCTCCAGACGAGATAGAGCGCAATGCCCATGAGGATATAGAGCACCGTCCAGACCGGACCGAAGACCCATGCGGGAGGGTTCAGGGCGGGCTTTACAAGACCTGCATACCAGGTCGGGACGGCCGGCATCGTGAAGATCGACCCGATGAACCCCGCAAGCAGGCAGATCGCGATCGCCGCAAAGAACTGGGTAACCCGGACGTATACAGGTGTCACGACGCTAAATAGTGACCTTGCGGCTTAAATCTTTTGATACGGGGGCGAAACGTCAGCCCCTGCCCCGACGTAAAGCCGACGATGCACCCTGGTCCGGCCCTGAAAGGGGATATTGGACGGGGGGACCCGGCGGTGTTCAATCGCACTCTTTTTCGTCCGGATACCCGTTGTCTTCGTCATCCCCGGAAGAAAGGAACTCGCGAAGGGTAAACCTGAACGCCGCACCGAGATCCGGCCGGCCCTCTACCCGGTCTTCCACGCGGATGGTGCCGCCGTAGCGCTCGACGAGGGTGCGGACGATGAAGAGCCCGAGCCCGTCGCCGCATCCCCCGACCCATCCCCGCTCGAACCGGTGGAAGATCGACTCCTTCATGGGGTCGGGTATGCCCGGCCCGGTATCCTCGACGGAGACGAGAACGCTCTCGCCGTCGTAATCCTCCACCCGTATGGCGATCCTGACATCCGGGCCGCCGAACTCGACGGCGTTCCGTATAAGGTTCGCAAAGACCTCGGAGAGGAGGCCATCCGCCAGGACCCGGCGGTGGCAGGCCGAAAACTCAATCGCAACCT
Source organism: Methanobacteriota archaeon (assembly GCA_030446015.1). Lineage (GTDB taxonomy): Archaea > Halobacteriota > Methanomicrobia > Methanomicrobiales > Methanoculleaceae > Methanoculleus. The sequence continues at coordinate 28,250 of JASUSO010000020.1, read as the reverse complement.
CCGGGAAGGCGGCGACCTCCTCCCTGACGGCGAGATCGATGTCGATCGGCCCGGAATCAGGCGGATCGTGGTGAATGCGACGGATCGTGGTGACGTTGCCCAGGATATCCGCGCTCCTCTGGATGCTGCTCCGGATCTTTCTCGCATACAGCGCGGCCTCGCCCTCCAGCATCTCGGTGAGGAGATCGGCATAGAGGCCCGAGACGTTCTCGGTGTTCCTGATGTCGTGCGTCATGATGTCGAGATACAGGTTTGCCTCCCGGTTCGCCGCCTCCAGTTTCTTGTGCAGCATCCCTTTCAGGATGCCCGACCCGATCTCTTTTCCCACCATCTCCAGAAGCGTCATCTCTTCGCGGGAGAAGGATTCCTTCGTCCTGCTGCCGACGTAAACCGCCCCGACGACGACCGATTCGGCGATGAGCGGAATGCAGGCGAGCGCCGAGACCTCGAGCTCCTCGAGTATGCCCGCCTCGATGGAGCTCAGGTCGGGCTGCTGCTCTATGTAGCGTGGCTGGCCGGCGATGAAGACGAAGTTGAACGGCCAGTGGTGGACCTTGATGATACGGCTCCGGGACAGGGCCGAGGGGGGCAGCCCTTTCTGGTGCTTCAGCAGGGCCCGCTTGCGCTCGGCATCGAGCATGTAAACGATGCCGACTTCGAACCCCATCATCTCGAGCATCTTCTCGAGCGACTCTTCCAGGAGTTCGGCAAGAGAGAGTGAGGCTGCCGAGACGCCGACCACCTGGTTGAGCACCATGAGCTGCTCGTTCCGGATGCGGATCTCCTCTTCCGCCCGTTTGCGCTCGGTGATATCCATCACGCCGGCAATCGAGCCCCGGAACTCGCCGGAATCGTCGGTGAACGGGGACACGATCATCAGCGCGGTGATACGGCCGCCGTCTTTGCGGACGAACTCGCACTCGTACTGCTCCCGGGCGCCGTCGCCCCGTCGACCCAGGCGGTCCCGCATCGCGGCGCGGCAGGAGGGGGAGAGGAACGAGGGGAGGGCCTTCCCAATCATCTCTTCCGGGGCGTAGCCGAGCATCTCCGCCATCCGGGGGTTGACGAACGACGTGCAAGCGTCACGGTCGATCACCCATATTCCTTCGCTGAGGCTCTCCACGACGAGCCGGTACTTCTGTTCGCTCTGCCTGAGCGCCTCCTCCGCCCTTTTGCGGTCGGTGATGTCGAGCACCCCGGCAAGGCATCCCAAAAAGGCGCCGGAGGCGTCGACGATCGGCGACGTGACCACGAGCGCGTGGACGCTTCTCCCGTCGCTGTGGAGGAGGTCCAGTTCGAACTCCTGCCTCCGGTCGGTCAGCCGGCAGAACGGGTTTCCGGTGGTCCCGCTCCGACCGGCGGCATCGAGGAACCCGGCGAACGGCGAGCCTATCAGGCGTTCCGCCGGGCAGCCGAGGATCTCCTCCATCGCCAGGTTTGCAAAGGTGATGAGGCCGGCCTCGTCCACGGCGAGGACACCTTCGTTGAGGTTCTCGACAAGTCTCCGGTACATCGCCTCCGAGTGCCGGAGCGCGACCTCCACCCGCATCCGCTCCAGCGCATACCTGACCGACCGGCAGAGCAGTTCAGCGTCGGTCTTCCCCTCGACCAGGTAGTCCTGCGCGCCGTTCTGCATCGCATGGAGCGCGGCGGGGTCTTCTCCCGCGGCGGTGAGCACGATGATCGGTATGTCGGGCGCAGCCTCTCGCAGCCGGTCGAAGAACGCCGTTCCCTGCCCGCCCGCGAGGTCGAGATCGAGGAGCACCACGTCGATTCCTCCCCCCGATACCAGAGCAAGCCCGTCCTCGGGGTGCTCGCAGTGGATCAACTCAACCTCGCGTCCGCACTCGCGGAGCATCTCCCCGAGATTGCCGGGACTTTTCCCGATCAACAACACGCTCAACAATTCGCTCATGGTCTCACTCGTATGCAGGGCCCAGCACCCGCCCGTATCGGCGTAAACGCAGGTGTCCCGGCCGGGGACGACTGCCCCCCCGCGGGCATGACCGCACGCGGGCGGGTTCTCATTATTGTAGTACTGCCCCGGGGGGGATTTATACCTCATTCTTTGGCCCCGGCGGTCGGCACCCGGCGCACCGGGAGAGGGGCAGGGGGCGGTGATGTCGTGTGCGGCAGCAGAACCCGGCGCTCTTCCGGGACTACGATTGATGTCGCATAATGCGGGAAAAACGCCCACATTTTTTTTGATCTCGCCGCCACGTGAAACAGGGGGCGCCTATCCCATATAAACTGATAATCCGGGACTTTTTGGAGTAGGGGGCATGACCAATCCCCGGGAGAAATACGAACAGTTATATTCTCTTATCTTTTTTGATATTATATGGTGAAGCCTCCGAAAAGCATTCCTGCGATGACGCTGTGCCTGATCGCTGCAATTCTGCTGCTGATCGGCACCGCAAGCGCTGCACCATCAGCAGACTTCAGCGGCACGCCGACCTCCGGCACAGCACCCCTGACCGTAGATTTTACCGACGAATCAACCGGCAGCCCGACCGGGTGGGCGTGGTTCTTCGGCGACGAGACGTATGACCAGGCCTGGACGCCGGTGAGCGATAGTCCCGGATGGGCGCGGCAGAACCACGCGTCGGTCGCGATGCCGGACGGGAGCATCGTGCTCATGGGCGGTTACTATGTCAACACTATGAACGACGTGTGGCGATCGGACGACGGCGGCGCAACCTGGACGCGGGTGAACGCGAGTCCCGGGTGGTCGGCGCGGCAGGACCACGCGGCGGTCGTGGTTGGCGACAGCATCGTACTCATGGGCGGTAATGGGGGCGGAATGACCGGTGCCCCATTGAACGACGTGTGGCGATCGGACGATTACGGCAAAACATGGACGCAGGTGACCGACAGTCCCGGGTGGACAGCACGGCACCTCCACGCGGCGGTCGCGATGCCGGACGGAAGCATCGTGCTCATGGGCGGTCGGAATGATGGCGGCGACTACTTAAACGACACGTGGCGGTCGACCGACGGCGGCGAAACGTGGATACAGCTGCCCGATGCCGGATGGTCACCGAGAGGCCAGCACACCAGCGTTGCAATAGGCACCACCATCGTACTCATGGGCGGTGTCGATGGCGGCGGATCCGATGAAAGCATATATAAGCGCAACGTGTGGCGGTCGGACGATGGCGGCGCAACCTGGACGCAGGTGAACGCGAGTCCCGGGTGGATGGCATGCTTCGGGCACACCAGCGTCGCGATGCCGGATGGCAGCATCGTGCTCATGGGCGGTGCTGACCCCAGCCGGACGAACGACGTGTGGCGGTCGACGGATAACGGCACGACGTGGACGCAGCTGCCCGACCCCGGGTGGTCGGCAAGACAGCATCACACCAGCGTCGCGATGCCGGATGGCAGCATCGTCCTCATGGCCGGCAATGACGGCTCCACGCAGCACGACGTGTGGCGGCTTGACCCCGTGGGCTCGTCGGCAGAGAACCCGTCGCACACCTATACCTCCCCGGGCACCTACACGGTAACGTTGCTGGCGTCCAACAGCGACGGCTACGGCCTCAGCCGGATGACCGACTACATCACGGTTTCGGCCCCCGTCGCCCCGACGGCGGCGTTCACCGGCACCCCGACCTCCGGGACAGCGCCCCTGACCGTCTCCTTCACCGACACCTCCACGGGAGAACCGACCTCGTGGACCTGGGACTTCGGCGACGGCGCAACCTCGACCGAGCAGAACCCGGCCCACACCTACGCCGCCGCCGGAACCTACACCGTCAGCCTGACGGTCACCAACGCGGCAGGGAGCGACACGCACACCGAGGCCGGCTACATCACGGTCACGGCCGCACCGCCGGAAGCAGACTTCAGCGGCAACCCGACCTCCGGCACCGCGCCTCTGGCCGTAGAGTTCACCGACGAATCAACCGGCAGCCCGACCGGGTGGGCGTGGTTCTTCGGCGACGAGACCTACGGCGAAGCCTGGACGGAGCAGACCAGCGCGGCCGGGTGGACGGCCCGGCAGAACCACGCGACGGTCGCGATGCCGGACGGGAGTATCGTGCTGATGGGTGGTGACAACGACATCGGCACCAAATACAACGACGTATGGCGGTCGACCGATAACGGCGCAACCTGGACTCAGATTAACGATAATCCCGGGTGGACGGCACGACAGTGGCACACCAGCGTCGCGATGCCGAACGGCAGTGTCGTGCTCATGGGCGGTAACGACGGCGCCTATAGGAACGATGTGTGGCTGTCGACCGATTACGGCACGACATGGGGAGAGGTCGCAACGAGCGGTTCCATGTGGTCGATACGAGCCCGTCACGCAAGCGTCGTGATGCCGAACGGGAGCATCGTGCTCATGGGCGGCCGGAGTGGCGGCACATACTTAAACGACGTGTGGCTGTCGGACGATTACGGCGCGACGTGGAGAGAGGTCGCAACGAGCGGTCCCATGTGGTCGACGCGAGCCGACCCTGCGGCGGTCGTGGTTGACGGCAGTATCATACTGATGGGAGGGTATGCTGGCACCACCCGGGTGAACGACGTATGGCGATCGGACGATTACGGCGCGACGTGGACGGTGGTGAACGAGAGTCCCGGGTGGTCGGCACGGAACAACCACGCGGCGGTCGCAATGCCGGACGGGAGCATCCTCCTCATGGGCGGTACTGACGGTTCCGATCGGCACGACGTGTGGCGATCGACCGATAACGGCGCGACATGGGCGCAGTTGCCCGATGCCGGGTGGACAGCACGGCACGACCACGCGGCGGTCGCGATGCCGGACGGGAGTATCGTTCTCACGGGCGGTACTGACGGCAGCCTTAAGGACGATACCTGGCGGCTCAACCCCGTGGGCTCAACGGAACAGAACCCCACGCACGAATACGCCGCTGCGGGCACCTACCCGGTAACGTTGCAGGCGTTCAACGCTGGCGGCTACGACGTCGCGCGAACGACCGACTACATCTCGGTCACGGAACCGGTCGCCCCGACGGCAAACTTCACCGGCACCCCGACCTCCGGGGCCGCGCCCCTGGCCGTACAGTTCACCGATGACTCTTCCGGCTCACCCACGGTATGGAACTGGTCGTTCGGGGACGGCGCGTGGCACAACACCACGGACGCGGCAGAGAAGAACCCGGCCCACACCTACGACGCCGCCGGAACCTACACCGTCAGCCTGACGGTCGGCAACGCGGCAGGGAGCGACACGCACACCGAGGCCGGCTACATCACGGTCACAGAACCAGAGCCGACCCCAACAGCAACTCCAACAGCAACCCCGACTGCAACTCCGACCCGCTGGCCGTCCTCCGGCGGTGGCGGCGGCTCGACGGGCGGGCCGGACGGATATAACGTGGGCGGCGACTCTGTCGTGAGTAAGGTCAACGTCACCGGCACCGGGCTCAAGACATTCATCGTCACCGGGTGGAAACAGTCCTCCCCCGGAGCCGGGATTCCCCCGGCGCCGGGAACCCCGTACCAGTACATCGACCTGGTGCCGGCCCGGTTCGAGGAGATCACCGGGGCAACGATCACCTTCTCCGTCCCGGTCGCGTGGCTCAAGGAGCACGGATTCACCCCTGAAGAGATCGTGATGTACCATTACAACGGCACCGCGTGGGAGGCGCTCCCGACCACGGTCGAGGGTACCTCCGGGACGACCGTCACCTTCACGGCGACGAGCCCCGGGTTCTCCCTCTTCGCGATCAGCGGGATCAAGCAGGCCGGTGAAGTGACGACCCCGACAGCGGCACAGACGACGTCGCGTGCGGTCACAGAACCCATCGCGGAGCAGACCACGGCCGCACCGGCCGGCGAACCGGCGCCTGAATTCCCGCTTCCGACAATCGCCCTTGCCGGAGGGGTGATCCTGGTACTCATCGGGGCCGGGTACCTGGTCCGGCGCTGGTGGATACGGCGGCAGAACCCGGCGCTCTTCCGGGACTACGATTGATACGGTGAGACGCGATAAAACGCCCTACCTTTTTTGATACGAAAAATTGAGATGGGTTACTTTCCCTTCCTCGCCCGCAGCCGCGCGAGCTCCTCGCCGCCGGGGACCTTCACCACGAACGTCCCGTGGCAGGGCTTGGTGTAGGGGAAGATCAGGTGCTCGCCCTCGACGCCGACATAGAGCGGCGGCACGCCGATGATGTGGACGTCGAATATCCTGTAGCCCGGCTCGACCTCGTGATACTCCCGGACGTTCTTTTTGATATACTCCCGCGCCTCCTTAAAAGATGCCTGCGAGAGAATGATCTCGGGTTTCAGCGCTTCGAGACAGCCCATTGCATCACCTCGTCGAGTTTCCGCTTCAGCGGCATGGGGTTGTGCACGGCTTTGGCCGCGACGACCTCGCAGGGGAACTCTATCTCGCCGGCAAGGTCCCGAGCGTGCTCCCCGAAGAGGAGCGCATACAGCCGTGCCTTCGATATATAGGCCATCGTCCCGGCATACGCGATCCCGGAATCGTTGTGGATGAAGACGAAGCAGAGGTCGAAGTCCCGCTGCTTCCCCGTGATCTCGTCGATTGCGGCGTCGAGATCGGTCATCTCCTCAAGGTAGTGCCGGCCCGGGTCGGCCACCTCCATCAGTCTTCGCGCCGCCGTCGTCCCGGCAATCACCGGCCGGATGCCATGCTCCTTCAGGCCGTGCACCAGGTAGAGCGCCATGCTCGTCTGGACGGGCACCTGCGGGCACCCGAGCAGGATCAGCGCGGTCTTCTCGTTGTTCTCGGTCATCGTTTTGTCTTCTCCAGTTGCTCAAGGACTTCGGGCACCTTCTCGGGGTGCGTGTAGATGGTGAACCGCTCTCCCCGCGAGAAACCGACCAGGGTGAGCCCCGCGCGCTCCGCCGTCAGGATGCCCCGGTCGGTCGAGGCGGCGCGGGAGACGATGATCGGGATGCCGGCGTTCGCCGCCTTCGCGACCATCCCCGCCGGCTGCCGGCCCGTGCAGCCGAGGGTGCACCTCGACCGGTCGAGCCCCCGGAGGGTCGCGTGGCCCACGACCTTGTCGACGGTGTTGTGCCTCCCCACATCGCACGCCCGGGTGACGAGTTCCCCATCGCAGAAGAGGACCGAACAGTGGACGCCGCCGGTCCTCCGCCAGGTATCGGATTCGATCGAGGCCGTGACCGCACGGATGCCGTCCACCGTGACGGTGATCGACGATGCGACCGATCTCGGCTCGCCGAGCACCCGGTAGCCGCCGGACGACTCCACCTCGAGCCGGACATCCTTCCTCACCGGGGCGGTGACGTAGACGTTCTTTCCCGAAACTTCCACCGACTCGACCGTCTCCGCCAGCCCCTCGCAGACGACGAACCCCGCCCCGAGATCGTCCAGCCGGTCGGGGCTCGCCACGAGTGCCGTGAGATACTCGCCGTTCAGGAAGAGCCGGATCTGGTCCTCGACGATGATGTCGTCGTGGACTTCGTGTACGCCGTCACCCGTCACCTGGATGCCGGCGCGGCGGACGATCTCCATCACGCCGTCTCCTCCCGCACCCAGTCGAGGTACGGCGCGTAACCGCCGACGATGGGGATCGCGATGACCTCGGGGGTCTCGTAACTGTGCAGGTCCCGGATCCGCTCAATGAGCGGATCGAGCAGGCGGTGCTGCGTCTTCATGACGAGGAGCCGCTCGGCCTCGTTCTGGACCGCGCCCTCCCACCAGTAGAGGGACTGCACGCCGGTGACGTTCACGCACGCGACGAGGCGTGCGTCGAGGAGCGCCCTTGCGAGGTCTTCCGCCTCGCCGGCGGGGGCGGTGCAGAAGACCACGACATACTCCGGGAGAACCATGATGTTACCTTCGTACCGTCCGTATTTAACCGTTCTCCGGCATCCGGCAGGAGGCAGGCGTCAGCGGGGATATCCGCCGCAGCCGCCCGATCACCTCCGGCAGCACCTCGAGGACGTAGTCGATGTCGTCTTCTGTGTTAGCATCGCCGAGGGTGAGCCGGAGCGACCCGTGCGCCTCCTCATGGGAGAGCCCGGTCGCGAGCAGGACGTGCGAGGGTTCAAGCGACCCCGAGGAGCAGGCGCTCCCCGTGGAAGCGCAGATCCCGTGCCCGTCGAGCAGGAGGAGGATCGACTCCCCCTCGACGTAGCGGAAACTGAAGTTCGCGTTGTTCGGGAGGCGTTCGGTCGGATGGCCGTTCAGCCGCGAGTCCGGGATCGCGTCGAGGACGCCGCGGATGAGCCGGTCGCGCATCGCGGCGATCCGGCGGTTGTGCCCCTCGATATCGGCGGTCGCAAGTTCGATCGCCCGCCCGAGCCCGACGATGCCGGGGACGTTCTCGGTCCCGGCACGCCGGCCCCGCTCCTGCCCGCCGCCGTGGACCAGGGTATCTATCCGGGTCCCCCGCCGGATGTAGAGCGCGCCCGTCCCCTTCGGGCCGTAGAACTTGTGCCCGGAGAGCGAGAGGAGGTCGATCTTCATCGCATCGACATCGATCGGCACCGCCCCGATCGCCTGGACGGCGTCGGTGTGGAAGAGAACGCCGTGGTCGTGCGCTATCCTGCCGATCTCCGCGACCGGCTGGATCGTCCCGATCTCGTTGTTCGCCGTCATCACCGAGACGAGGACCGTCTCGTCGGTGATCGCCTCCTCGACCGATGCTGGCTCCACTCTGCCGAACTTGTCGACGGGGAGGTAGGTGACCGAGAAGCCCTGCTTCTCCAGCCACTCGCAGGTGTGAAGGACGGCGTGGTGCTCGATCGCGGAGGTGATGATATGGCTGCCGCGCTTTTTGTTCGCGAAAGCGACCCCCTTGATCGCCCAGTTGTCGGCCTCCGTCCCGCTCGCGGTAAAAAAGATCTCCGCCGGCGTGGCGCCGAGCGCCGCCGCCACCTGCCGGCGCGCCGCCTCGACGCCGCTCCGGGACTCGGCGGCAAACCGGTAGAGGGACGAGGGGTTGCCGAAGTGCTCCGAGAGGTACGGGGCCATCGCCGCGACGACCTCGGGCTTCATGAATGTCGTCGCCGCGTGATCCATGTACAGGGTGCGCTCAACCTGGTCGTTCATATCAGGTACACCGTTGGCTCCGCGAGCGTATCAGCGTTGCCGGTCGCGGGGCGGCCGGGAGCCCGGAAATGAGAGTGAGAAAATACATAGGCTCCCGTACCCAATATCTGGTAATGTACGCAAGACGGATGGATCACCTTCCCCCCTACCTTTTTGCGCGTATCGACGCGATGAAAGAGGAGAAACAGCGCCAGGGTGTCGATGTCATCGACCTCGGGGTCGGCGACCCCGACCTCCCCACCCCCCCGCATATCGTGGAGGCTCTCTGCACCGCGGCACGCGACCCGAAGAACCACCACTACCCCTCCTACGCCGGGATGCTCGCCTACCGCGAGGCGGTGGCAGAGTGGTACAGGAACCGGTTCGGGGTCGACCTCGACGCGAAGAAGGAGACCCTCGCGCTCATCGGCTCAAAAGAGGGTATCGCGCACATCGCCGAGGCCTTCGTCAACCCGGGCGATGTCGTCCTCGCGGCCGACCCGGGCTATCCGGTCTACAAGACCTCCACGCTCTTTGCCGAGGGTAAAGTCCACGAACTGCCCATCCGCGCCGAGAACGACTTCCTCCCGGTGCTCGAGGATATTCCCGCCGACGTCGTGAAGCAGGCGAAGTTGATGTTCATCAACTACCCAAACAACCCGACGGCAGCCATAGCGCCCCTTTCGTTCTTCAAGGAGGTCGTCGAGTTCGCACGGGAGCACAACATCGTCGTCGTCCACGACAACGCCTACTCCGAGATCACCTTCGACGGCTACAAGGCGCCCTCGTTCCTTGAGGTCGACGGCGCTATGGAGGTCGGGATCGAGATGCACTCGCTCTCGAAGACCTACAACATGACCGGATGGCGGATCGGGATGGCCTGCGGCAATGCCGATATCGTCGCAGGGCTCGGCCGGGTCAAGACCAACGTCGACTCGGGCGCCTTCGACGCCATCCAGCACGCCGCAATAACGGCGCTGACTGGCCCGCAGGACTGTGTTGCGGAGGCCTGCGCGATCTACCAGGAGCGCCGGGACGCCCTTGTCGCGGGCCTTTCCGAACTCGGGCTCGACGTCAAGGCGCCGAAGGCCACCTTCTACGTCTGGGCGCCTGTCGACGACTGCATGGCGTTCTCCGCGAAACTCCTCGACCAGGCCGGGATCGTCGCGACGCCGGGCGTCGGGTTCGGCAGGAACGGCGAAGGGTTCGTCCGGTTCGCGATCACCCGGTCGATCGAGCGGATCAACGAGGCGGTCGACCGGATGCGGGGGATTGACCTGTGATCCTCCCCTCGCACCTCACGGTCAGGGACGGCCGTCTCCGGATCGGGGAGCACGACACGGTCGACCTCGCGGAACGGTTCGGCACCCCGCTCTACGTCACGAGCGAGGATAGGATCCGCGAGAACTTCGGACGGCTCTCCGGCGCGCTCACCGCCCATTACCCGAAGGTCCGCATCCTCTACGCCGCAAAGGCGAACGGCAACCTCGCGGTCTTCAAGATCCTTGCATCCATGGGCGCGGGGGCCGACGTCTTCTCCGCCGGTGAGGTCGCGCTCGCCCTCGGAAGTGGGATGCGCCCGGAATCGCTCCTCTTCAACGGGAGCTCAAAGACCCCCGCCGACCTCGCCCTCGCGGTCGAGAAGGGGATCCGCGTCTCGGTGGACTCGCCCGACGAGCTCCGGCAGCTCGATGCCGCGGCCGCAGAAGCCGGTAAGACCGTCGATATCGCCTTCCGGGTCAACCCGGCGATCGATGTTCCCACCCATCCGAAGATCGCGACCGGGCTTGCGACGAGCAAGTTCGGCATCCCGGCAGGGCAGATCCTCGATGCCTACCGGGAGGCGCTCGCGCTCGAGCACGTGAACCCTGTCGGGATCCACTGCCACATCGGCTCGCAGATCCTCGACGTTGAGCCGTTCGCCCGCGAGGTCGAGGTGCTGATCGACGTCGCCCGGGACCTCATCGATATCGGCGTTAAGCCCTCGTTCATCGATATCGGGGGCGGCCTCGGCATCCCCTACCGCCGGGAGACCGACCGCGCCCCGACGCCGGAGGAGTATGCGGGAGCAATCATGCCGGTCTTCCTCCAGGGCATCAAGGACCTCGGGATCGAGCCCGAACTCTGGGTCGAGCCCGGCCGGTGGCTCGTCGCCGACTCGACGATCCTCCTCACAAGAGTCAACTCCGTCAAGACCGCTCACAAGGCGTTCGCGAACGTCGACGCCGGGTTCAACCTCCTCATCCGGCCGACGATGTACGACTCCTATCATGAGGTCGTCGCAGCGAACAAGGCCAACGCGCCCGCGGTGCAGGAGTACTCCGTCACGGGACCGATCTGCGAGACCGGCGACATCCTGGCAAAAGACCGGATGCTCCCCGAACTTGCGGCCGGCGATCTCATCGCGGTGCTGGACGCGGGTGCGTACGGGTTTGCGATGTCGTCGCAGTACAACAGCCGTCCCCGGTGCGCCGAGGTGCTCCTCGCGGGCGAGAAGGCAGCCCTGATGCGCCGGGCCGAGACGATCGACGACCTGACGGCCGCAATGGTGACACCACCCTGGCAGGAGTAAGCGCGGGGCCCCGACCGTGAAGTTCCACTACCTCCTGGTCGACGACCTCCTTGGAAAGGAAGAGTTCGAGCGGCGGGTGGAGGAGAAGGTGGCGGAGTCGGGTAACCTCCTCGACGAGCGGACGGCGGCGATGCTGGTCGTCAGGGACCTCGGACGGGCGCACATCCGTATACGCGACCTCGCGGCGGCCCCGAGCCTCGCGTGCTTCTTTGCAAAGGTGCTCGCCGTCGGAGAGCCGCGGGAGTTCGAGCGGCCCGACGGCACCCCCGGGATCGTCGCGAACGTGACGGTGGGCGACGAGACGGGGAGAGCCCGGCTGACCCTCTGGGACGAGAAGGCCGCCGCGGTCGCGGAGATCGAGGTGGGCGACGTCCTTGAGATCCTCGGCCGGCCGAAAGGCGGCGGGAAGGTCCCGGACGTCACCGCCGTCGCCGTCCAGGAGGCGGCGTGCGAGATCACCTGCGAGGAGGCCGCGGCCCCCGAAGGGGTTGGGCCGGCGGGGGATCTCGAGGTCCGGTTGATCGCGATCGAGAGCCCGCGGACGTTCACCCGCCGCGACGGGACGCCCGGCGAGATGGTCGAGGCGGTGGTCGGGAACGAGGATGGCGTCTTCCGGCTCGTCGCCTGGGCGCCGGACGTCCTCCTCGCGGTGGAGCCGGGAGAGAACGTCGTCATTCGCGGTGCGGTCGCCCGCGAGAGCGACCGGGGGATCGAGTACAGCCTCGGCGAATCCGCGTCCGTCATACCCTCCGATCGGGAGATCGATATTCCCATGGACGCCATCGCCGATATCGTGGAGGGCGGGACCTACTCGCTTCTCGGGACGGTGCTCTCCGTCCAGTCCTCCCGCTCGTTTGTCACACGGACCGGGCGGCAGTCCTCGGTCAGGAACCTGGTCATCGCTGACCCGACCGGCGAGATCCCGGCCGTCATCTGGGGCGAGAAGGCGGGCGAGCACCTGGTGCCCGGCGACCGGATCGAGATCTACAACGCGACCGCACGGCGGGGGCGCTACGGCGACCTCGAGGTGCACCTCTCGTGGGGGAGCGCGTTCGTCGTCCTCGGCGATGAGGAGGAGGAGATCGAGGTAGTGGGAACGATCGTCCCCACCCGGCAGGGAACCGCTCTTGACACCGGCGACGCCTGCTACCTCCTCCGCGAACCGCTACCCGTCGGCTACATCGTCCGCGCGCGTGGCACGGTGCACAGGGGCGTGATCAGCCCGAGCAGTCTTGAGGCCCTAACACCCGATCCCGACGACCTGCAACGCCGTCTGGATCGGATCATCGGGCAACCCCGATCCTGATCTTCACTTTCACCCCGCACGGCAAGCGACCTTTATGTCCACGGGTAGAGACTCTTAGTGTAAGCATAGCACACACCAAGAGATCAAGTGAGGAACGAGATGTCAGAGATTGATCTTGAAGATTTACCCGGCGTCGGAGCGACCACTGCCGACAAGCTCCGCGAAGCCGGATACGGAACCGTCGAGAGCGTTGCGACGGCCACCGCGGCGGACCTTGCCGAGGCGGCGGAGATCGGCGAGGCCACCGCAAAGAAAGTGATCCTTGCCGCCAGAAAGATGGCGGATATCGGGGGGTTCAAGACCGGCAGGGACATCCTCGATAAGAGGAAGGAGATCAAGAAACTCCGGACGCTGGTGCCCGAGTTCGACGAACTGATCGGCGGCGGGTTTGAGACGCAGGCGATAACGGAGGTCTACGGTGAGTTCGGGTCGGGCAAGAGCCAGCTCGTCCACCAGATGGCCGTCAACGCCCAGCTCCCCGAGGAACTCGGCGGGCTCCACGGTGGGGTCATCTACGTCGACACCGAGAACACCTTCCGGCCGGAGCGTATCGAGCAGATGCTCGGTGGGCTCCCCGAAGAGGCAGACCTCGGCGACATTGAAGAGGTCCTCGAGCGGATCCACGTCGCACGGGCGCACAGCTCCGACCACCAGATGCTGCTCCTCGACACCGCTCGGGAACTCGCAAATGACCTGCGGAACTCCGATTACCCGGTCAGGCTCTTCGTCATCGACTCGCTGACGTCGCTCTTCCGCTCGGAGTACGCGGGACGGGGAACCCTTGCCCCCCGGCAGCAGAAACTGAACCGGCATATGCACGACCTCCTGAAACTGCTCGACGACCACAACGCCGTCGGCCTCGTGACCAACCAGGTGATGTCGAACCCCGGCGTCCTCTTCGGCGACCCCACGAAACCGATCGGCGGCAACATCGTCGGCCACACCGCAACCTTCCGGATATACCTGCGTAAGAGCAAGGGCGGCAAGAGGGTCGCCCGCCTGGTGGACAGCCCGAACCTCCCCGAGGGTGAGGCGGCGTTTATGGTCGAGCAGGCAGGGCTCAGGTCGTGTTGAAGGCAGTCGTAACGGATGTCGACGGCACCATCACCGACCGGCGGCGGCGGATCAACACCGCCGCCGTCGAGGCCGTCCGAACCCTCGTCGACGCCGGAATTGAGGTAGTGCTCGCAAGCGGCAACACCGTCTGTTTCATGGACGGCCTCTGCAAGATGGTCGGGACAGACGGGACGATCATCGGCGAGAACGGCGGCGTCTACCGGAGGCGATTCTCCGGCACCCTCCGCATCCCTGGCGACAAGAAGGCCTGTCTCGCGGCGTTCGAGGTTCTCAAAGACCATTTTGCCGGAAAAGGCGTTGAACTCGAACTCTTCGGGGAGCAGTACCGGTTCGCCGACGTTGCGTTTGCCCGCAACATCGACCCCGACGAGGCGCGAGCGGTCATCCGCGACCATGGCCTTGACGTTCTGGTGCTCGACACCGGGTTTGCAATCCATCTTCAGACCCCCGGCGTAAGCAAGGGAACGGCGCTCGCAGGACTTGCCCGCGAGATGGGGCTCTCCCTCTCCGAGATGATGGCCGTCGGCGACTCCGAGAACGACATCGAGATGCTCAAAGCCGCCGGGATCGGTGTTGCGGTGCGAAATGCCTCTCCCGCGGTGCAGGCGGCGGCGGACCGGGTCACCGAAGGATCCTACGGGGACGGGTTCGTGGAAGCGGTAAAGGAGTATTTTGATGATCTTGAGATACGGTGACCACATTCGTAGTCCGGCTCTCGGTGACCGCCCTTGAAGGTCAGTAATGTAAGCCGGATATCCCATATTTTCAGGGAATTATTCCCTCTGTCCTCCAAAAACCCACCTATCATACCGGCTCCCCGTAACGATGTTTAGTCTGTCCTGTTCTCGTCTTCCACAGGAGTCCACTCCTCTATCGGTTCCTCGGCCGGTTCCGGCGTGAATGTTGCGATTTCTTCCAGTTCCGGCTCCTCGACCGTGGGCTCCGGAGTCGGCTCCTCAATCGGGGTTGGCTCAGGTGGTATCAATGGCGTGGGCGGGAGGAAGGTTGGCAGTGGCGTCCGGTCGTCCCAGGGCGGGGTCTGGGTCGGGCGGGGCGGGGGATCCCTCTCCAGGGTCGGCAGCGAAATCGGTGTTCCTACTGGGGGCGGGGTTTCTATCGCCGTAGGAGGTGCAGTTGGAGTGGTAAGGGTCGGTGCGGGCGTAGGCGGTTCGGTGGGTGCTGGGGTGGCCGGCAAATAAGGGTTGTCAGGCCTTCCCTCGCGGAACAGCCGCCATATCGGCGCAGATACCGGGAGGTCGTAGTACCTCGGTCTTCCGGGCTGCTTCTCCGGCATTTCCGCATTGTTGACATAGTATTTCCGTGGGATGTAGTCCTCTGCGCCGGTATAGGGATCTCTCGTAAATGAATATTGGCCGAAGTCCACCGTGCTTACCACGTACACCGGGACATCCTCCGAGTAAATGAGAATTACCGATTCGGTGAGCGGGTAGTTCCATTTCCCAAGCCAATCATAGTACCCGAAACGGGTATCAAGTGTCGGGCCACCGGGATCCTCACCGTTTGGCCCGGCGGCCCGGTTATAGAAGTGCAGATAGATGTTTCTCAGTTCAATGTTGCTGAAGTAGTAGACGTGGTCGTGCAGCTCGAAACTCTGCATACCGGCTAATTCCGGGGGAAACTCCGATTCAACGATGACACTGGTCGTTTGCGTGGCATGATCGACGATATAATAGTAGGTGCGCAGAACACCCGCCGTTCCCGTCCAGGTCTCGATGGTGATCTCCTTTTCCGGTGTAGGCGTCGGTGTCGGGTCAACCGTTGGGGATGCCGTAGGTGTCGGATCCGGTTCAGGCTCCGCGGTCGCGGTGGGTGTTGGGGTTGCAGTGGGTGTGGGAGTTGGGGTCGCGGTGGGTGTAGAGGCCATGGTTGGAGTGGGTGTGGAGGTCGCGGCCGCGGTTGGGGCCACCGTCTCGTTCGTCGTCGGGGTTGCGGTCGCCTTCACCGCAGGGGTCGCTGTCGGCTCGGTTGTCGGATGGGATGTCGTTGTTGACGTTGGAGTACCCCCTGCTCTCCCGGAAGAACTGCTACTGCTGCTTCCCCCGGATGATGATGAAGATGACGACGACGACCATGCCGAACCGCCGAAACTGCGGGTTTCAACCACATTTGAAAACACCCCGTAAATCGCATTCACGATCCTCGGCCCCGGTCCACCCGGTGCCTCCACGGTTGTATTCTCGACCGCATCCGCCGTAGTATCGATAGTCCGCGAGACAATCGCGTCTTTCACAATAACAGACTTCATCTCCGCCGAATCGTTCAACTCCCCCGTCTCAAACCCGCCTGTGGCGTAAACAACGCCTGCAGCCAGGGCGAGGACGATAACGATTCCGGCGACGATCTCCGATTGTTTCATGATTATAACCCCATCCGGCTCGTGTATTGACAGATTCAGCAACGAATATATTTCGCGTTGAATACGTGTTCGAAGATATATATCTTTTCAAGCGATCGCAAAACCCGGATGAGGAGAGGTTTGCTGCATGGACCGATCGACCACGTATGATACGGGGGAGTTGAGATCTGATGTACAGGTCCGTCCCGTCACCTCTTCTCCAGAAAGTGCAGCGCGACAGGGGTTTGTAACCCGGACCGTTCCCGGACCATTTTACAAAGCCGGGTCTTTCTCCGCCGATGCACATACCGGAGCCCGGGCCCAAAAAGAGGACCGCCGTGCTCACCGTCCCGGTGTGAGCATCGATGCCGGCGTTACGAACAGCCGGGGGGCCGACCCACAGGTATCCCAATCAGTATGGCTACCGCACTCAGGCGTGGCCGGAAAAAAGTATTGTCCCTACCGCTTCAGCAGGTAGCGGTCGACGACGACGTAATCTTTTATGTCCTTCACCGCCTCGAACGGCACGAGCATCTTGTCTCCATCCGTTCTGTAGCCGTCGGTCTTGAACGTGTCGTCCGGTTTGACGAGCAGGTCGACGACCTGCCCCGTATTGAGGTCGACGACGATATTCTTGATAGTCCCGATGAGCATGCCATCGTTACTCATCACTCTCTTCTTGGCAAGGGAACGGCAGAAGGTTTTGCTCATACAGAACCGTGGGGCGTTTGTACTATTTAAATCTTCTAAATTCCATAAAATCACGGAAAAGGGCGTTGAAGATTATTGTCGGAGTGCATGCACCGCCGCTATCCGCGACGGACGGAAAGTACTGTGGAGGAACCACCTCTTCCGGAAAGATACATACCGGAGGTTGAGCGTATCCCGGTGCAAAAAAGAGATTTACTGTAAGGTTACTTCACGGTCTCGGCCGCCATCCGGACATCGGTTGCCTTGACCGTCTTCCTGCCCGCATGACCCGCCAGCTTGATCGCTTCTTTCGCGATCCGTGACGCATACTGTTCCATCAGTTTCGCGAGTTCTTCATTGGCATCGGAACTCACGCGTTCCGCTCCGGATTTCTTTACGATTCGGCCAACAGGTGCCAGAGGTATATCAGTCATGATCCATTTCCCCCTTTTCACTGAGTTCTGTGGAATGCACTCACCCACAGAACTCGTTTAACAGAAGCACCATAGGTATTCTCATATAAATACTTATCCGTCTCCAGAGGGGTTGAAGCACGAAATTTCGAACAGGGAGGGGATCAAAGTGAGGGAAAGACCCGAATTATATCGGTCTGGGTAACGATCCCGACGGGCTTGCCGTCCTCGACCACAATCAACCTCCCGATCTCCCGTTCCTTGAACCGACCCACGAGCTCGTAGAGCCGGATCGACGACGGTGCTTTGACCACATCTGCCGTCATGACCTCAGTGACGGGCGTATCCAGCGTCAGGCCCTCGTCCAGGGCGCGGGCGAGATCGCTCAGCGTTACGATGCCCGCGAGATCGCCGGTCTCATTCAGCACCGGCGCGCCGTGAATATGGCGGGTATTGAAGAGGTGCACGGCGTCGCGGAGGGTGGCGGTGAGCGGCAGGGTCAGGAGCGGGGCGGTCATATAGTGTTTGATGGATTGCTTGGGGAGGGATATCATCTCGGAGACGCTGATCAGAAGTGCCTGCAGGTTCTCGTCCATCCCGAAGACCTCACCGCGGACGAGGAGTTTATTCACCGGTGTGGGGCCGATCGAGACCATATCCCCGATCCGGAAGAGTTTCACGCTCCCGATGATCCTGACCATCGCCTGGCAGAGGTCGGGGTGGCAGAGCGTGGTAAACCCGAGTTCTACGACGCGGACGCCCTTCATCTTCTCCCCGTCACGGAAGATCGGCACCTCGGACTGATGCTCGAGATCCCCGAGATTCAGCTCCTTGTATGCTCCTGCGGTCGGGCTGTATCCCCCTTTCGGGCCGGGAACGCCGTCGACCAGCCCGAGGGCTTTCAGGGCCTGCATCTGGTTGCGGACGGTGCCGGGGTTGCGCTTCAGCACCTCCGCGATCTCCTCACCTTTTATAGAGTGGGAAGACTGATGGTATAGGGTAATCAAAGTTATCAGGATGTCCTTCTGAATCGGAGAGAGCTCCATAATTATCAGTCATTATACGTTGTTTAAATACATTAGGTTGTGCGTACCGTGGAATTTGAAACCATCCCGACCGTCCCGACGGCAGACGAAGTGCTCGACCGCAGTCTCCGGAGAGCGGCAGCCAAAAAGAAACTGAAGACCAACATCGACACCGCGAACGAGGAGTTCGTGAGGGCGGTCGGGAGCGCCATCCACGATAAGTTAAAGAGCGTGGTCAGCTCGTTCCCGAGTTTCGAGCGTCTCCCACCCTTCTATCGGGAGGCTGCCGACATCCTGGTCTCGCTTGACCGGCTGAAACGCTCGCTCGGCGCCGTCACCTGGGCGGCCGATCAGGTCAGGGTCATCGGCTCCGGCTACGCCCGGAGCATGCGGAGGTCGGAAGAGACCGACCGGAAACGAAAGCAGGCCGTCGCCCGCATGGCCTCGATCGTCCATCAGGTGGGAGATGACCTCCTCTACCTCAACGAAGCGAGGAACATCCTCCGAAAACTCCCGCATGTGAGCGAAGACGAGTTCACCGTGGTGGTGGCCGGGTTCCCGAACGTCGGGAAGTCCTCGTTCATCAGGCTCGTCTCGACGGCGGAGCCCGAGATCGCCGCCTATCCCTTCACCACCAAGGGGATCATCGTCGGCCACCGGGAGATCGGGAAGCGCGACCGGATCCAGTTCATCGATACGCCCGGCGTCCTCGAGCGGCCGGCCGAGGAGAGGAACCCCATCGAGCGGCAGGCGGTCAGCGCCATCATCAATACAGCCGACATCGTCCTCTTCATCCTGGACGCAAGCGAACACTGCGGCTACTCGCTCGACGAGCAGACCCGGCTCCTCGAGGAGATCAAGACGCTCGTCGAGACCCCGGTGGTGGCGGTCGCAAACAAGGCGGATATCCGGGGGCTCGAGGGTTACCCAGCGATGTCCACACTCACGGGAGAGGGGATAGAGGAGGTGCTCGATCTCCTGCTCGCATTCAGAAAGGAAGCCACGAGAACGAGCCTGCGAGAGCCGCTCCAACCAGAAACCCAAGAATAGCCCCGCTGTTTAAGGGCGGGAGCCCCGCCTGGGGATTGCCCTTGTTGACGAAGTAGAGGAGCACCGCGAGTCCTGCAAGTGATCCCGCCATCGCGCCGAGTGTCGGGGCGGAGAGAACCCAGAGGACCGCGGGTGCCTCCACGAAGACGTGCGACGACGTAACAAGGATGGAGGGCATGATGAGGTCGCCCATGCCCATGACGAACGCACCGCGCTCCTCCCCCTTGCCGATGTTGAGACCCTCTTTTCGAAACGAATAGTCCGTCCGCTTCGGGACCACGACCAGGATAGGCGCCTTCGTCTCGAGGACACCCTCCGCAAGCGTGATCATGTGTTTCGTCCGGTAGACCGATATGGCGTCGTAGACCGCGAGCAGCACGAGCAGCACGAGCACCGGCACGACGGCGAGGGAGATCCCGAAGATGGACGCAACCCCGGCGGAGATCAGCACGCCGAGGATATCGATGACGTACCACTCCGGGTAGAGGTAGAGGAGCGCAGTCGCCGCTACGGCAGCGATGAGCGTTCCGGCCGCGGCTGCGGCGGTGGCCCCGAGGACGAGGAGGGAGAGCGCACCGAATATGTAGAGGAACGTCATGAAGAGAGCGAGCCCGATGAAGACCGCGATGAACCGCCGCCCCCCCGTCCGGAGCAGGAAGAGCAGAACCAGCGTAAAAGCGAGCAGCATCCCTATGAATATCAGGGGGTTCGCCACCGATTCGGGATCTTCAAACGCAACAAGCCCCGCCGCCTGCATGGGCATGACGAGGATGATGGCGATGATCTGGACGAACAGGAGCATCAGGGGCATTCCAAGAAGAGGCAGCCAGTCGCGTATCTGCATCACAAAACTCCACTTACGATAGGTAGGTTAATTAATGCATCCTCATCACTTTAAATTATGGAGATTCGCGAACTCATCGGCGATATCGTTCTCACCATCGTGATGGTGGTCTCCACCGTCGTGCTGGTGATGCGATTCTGGCAGGACCTGATCATAGCTGTTGCTGCGACGTTCATGATGCTCTCCCTCGGGGGGCTGCTCATCTCTCTCGGCCTGAAGATCGTGAGACTCGAGCAGAGCGTCGTGCAGCGGGAGCGCACCATGCGCGTGAATATGGAAGAGATGGGGAAGACGCTGACCGCCAGGTACGACAACACGGTGAGCCACATCGAGGAGATCGTCGACGGCCTCTCCCGGCGGATGTACCGGTGACCGGATCGCCACCTTAATACCGTCTCCTCCCCTTGAAGACTTGGGTTAGCATGGGCGTTGCAATCAGAGATATCCTGGCAGACAGCAAAGAGACGCTGACGTGGGACGACCTATCGGGCATCGCGGCACTGGACGCCCACAACGCGCTCTATCAGTTCCTCTCCATCATCCGGCAGCCGGACGGCACCCCGCTGATGAACGGTGCGGGCCGGGTCACCTCGCACCTCTCCGGCATCCTCTTTCGGATGGTGAACTTCCTGGAGAAGGGCATCCGCCCGGTCTTTGTCTTCGACGGGAAACCTCCCGAGTTCAAGCAGGAGACGATCAACGAGCGGCGCGAGCATCGCGCCCGGGCCGATGAGGCCTGGAAGGCGGCACTCCGGGAAGGCGACATGGAGGAGGCCTACAAGCAGGCGAGCGCAGCCACCCGGATCGACAGCCACACCATCGAATCGTCCCGCGAACTCCTCGACCTGCTCGGCATCCCCTGGGTGCAGGCGCCGAGCGAGGGCGAAGCGCAGGCGGCCTACATGGCGCGGCAGGGGAAGGTCGCCTACGCGGTCTCCCAGGACTACGACTCGCTCCTCTTCGGCTCCCCGGTGCTGGTGCGAAACCTCACCGTCAGTGGACGGCGAAAGATGCGGGGGCGGACGATCACGGTGAACCCCGAGCGGATCGCGCTCTCCTCCCTTCTCGACGGCCTCGGCATCACGAGAGAGCAGCTCGTCGAGATCGGCATCCTGGTCGGCACGGACTTTAACCCCGGGATCCGGGGCGTCGGCGGCAAGACGGCCTTAAAGATCGTGCGGAACGGCGAGTTCGAGTCCGTGATCGCCGAGAAGCAGCCCGACTTCGATCCCGCTCCGGTCCGGGAGTTCTTCCTCGACCCCCCGGTCACCGACGACTACACCCTCGAGTGGAGGACGCCGGACGTCGAGGGGGTCGTGGAGATGCTCTGCGGGCGCTACGACTTCTCCGAGGAGCGGGTCAGGAGCGCCCTCGCCAAAGTCTCGGTGAAGGCGACGCAGAAGACGCTGGATGCCTGGTTCTGATACGCCGCCCCGCGCAGGAAAATCTCAAATTGGCGCCCGATCCAGGAAGCAGAACCTCTCCTTTTCTCAATAGGGCATCGGAAGACGACACAACAGATATATACCTGAACGACTAAGTAAGCCAATTGATAACGAATCCCCAGGCCATCAAGACAGAATGGGGAGTGCAGGGGCCGAAAGCGGACAGGCATAACCTCTGATCACCGTTCAGTCCCCCGGACTATTATCGACCTTTCGATCTCCCGACCCATCCGGGCGATTCCCCGGAGTCTCCCCCTGTCTTCAGCGACGCTCTATAACCACGGCGGCCCGGTCGGGCTACCGTCAAACGATACCCCCAAGAGATGATTGATATGAGAGAACTCTACGAGAAGATGATCAACGAGGCCATGGCCGCCCAGCGGGCGGACGTGGAGACGGTAAAGGCGAAACGCGGCCAGAAGTTCGTCATCGAGGACACGAAACCCTACGTCGACGTGGCAAAGAAGATGACGGCGATCGGCAACCAGAGCCAGGCAGTCATCGACCTCCACAAAGACTCGGTTGTCGCGCACTATGAGGTCTTAAAAGGCCTTACAACGACCGTCCGCCCCGAAGACGACCCGTTCGTCGAACACTACCAGACACCCGTGGTGCTCGAGATCTTAAAGGAGCAGGACGATGCGTTCGCAAAGAGCGTCGATAAATTCGTCCAGGCAATCGCCGATGCAGAGGCCCTGATCGGTCTGGAATCGGTGCGCCACTACGGCGGGTTCTACGGCCCGACCTGCGTCGTCGACTTCGCGCTGATGCCGGGGAGCACGAGCAACGTCGTGAACCGGGTGCTCCAGAAGACCGATATCCCGGTCGAGCACAAGCGCGCCATTCTCGCCGCCAAGTCATGGGGCATGAACACCTCCTACGGGCTCGGCGATGCCTTCGCGAAAGCCCTCGAAGCAGGGGACACCCCCGCTGAGGCGACGAAGAAAGAGATCGCGATCCTGCAGAAACTCTACCTTGAGCCGGTCGAGGCCCAGGCGGAACTGATGGACGACGCCGGCATGACGTCGTTTGACCCGCGGAAGTACATGGCTGAGTACCGGCGGCGGATGGAGCCGACCGTCAAGGCAGCCATCGATGATGGTGTCCACTACGGCAACATCCTGACGGTTCCCGCCTACAGTGTCGGCGACGTCGCACACCACATCGCGCAGTCGACCTTCAACATGTGCAAGGACGACGTCGTGATGGCGACGATCGAGGCGGTCACCAATGTGATGGAGGCGACGCTCCGGAAATCACTCGATGCCTACAAGAGTTACTGGGACGTCCTCAATCTCGCAACCGGCTCATCGGCCGCAGCGGCTGAGTACCTCCTCGAACTCGACGGATTCAACGCCCCCATGGTCGTCGACCTGCTCACGAAGCGGTTCCACAACTACGTCCAGGTCTACCCGTCCCGGGGTGCGGCGGCGGAGCTCCACAACTGCGACTTCATGGACATGATCTACCGCGGGTGGAAGATCCTCGACAAGGCACAGCGGGGCGCGAACGGCTCCGGTGAGGAACTGGTCCCCATGGTCGGCAAGTACCCCGTCGATTTATCGCCCCTCCGCAAGAACGAGGTGCTGATGAACCCGCAGTGGTACGTCTACCCGGCCTGTGCGATAACCGTCCGGTTCGCCGCCCTGATGAGCCTCGCCGACTACCCGTGCCTCCTGACGAGCGAACCCATAACCGCGACGATGATGACGAACATCATCGCTCTCGAGAAGGAGACGGCGGCCGCCCCGGTGCGGGCCTGCAAGAACTGCGCCTCTGCTTGCCTGGTCGATCGGCGGCATCCGTACTGCCAGTGGAGAGAGGCGGTATAGAGGGACGGTCATGAAGTGCTACTACTGCGCCCTGGAGGGGAAGGATAGCGAGGCGGTGGCGATCTGCATCGTCTGCGGGATGGGGCTTTGCATGGATCATATCATCCGAAAGGACATCGATGTCTGGGAGGGCGGCTACCCGCTCCCCAGCAAGCGCGTGAAGACGCCGATGCCGAGGATCCTCTGTCCCGAGTGCTATAACGCCCTGTATGCGAAGTAAAGGCACTCAAAAGCCTTCATTTTGGCTAGACTTCATCAAAAGGAATCTCACGTACTGGTGAAACCATGACCATATCCCTTGGAAAACGATGCGTCGCCGAAGCCGTCGGGATGTTCATCCTTGTCTTCTTCGGTACCGGCGCCGCGATCGTCACGCTGATGCTTGCCGCGGGGACAACTCCGGCGACCCCCTTCAACATAGGGATCGGGGCGCTCGGGGGGCTCGGCGACTGGCTCGCCATAGGGCTTGCCTTCGGTATCGCCATCGCCGGGTCGATCTACGCCCTCGGGCGGATATCGGGCTGCCACATCAACCCGGCGGTGACGATTGCGCTCTATGCCACCCGCCGGCTCCCCGGCAAGGACGTCGTCCCGTACATCGCCGCCCAGCTCGTCGGCGCGGCCGCCGCAAGCCTGCTCCTGGCCTGGGTCATCGGCCCGGACGCCGTCACGATCGGGGGGCTCGGGGCGACGGCACCGTTCGCCGGCATCGGCTACCTGCAGGCGATCGTGATCGAGGCTATCGGGACGTTCCTCCTGATGCTCGTCATCATGGGAGTCGCCGTCGACGAGCGGGCCACGCCGGGCTTTGCCGGGCTCATGGTGGGCCTCGCAGTCGCGGGGATCATCACAACGACCGGGAACCTGACCGGCGCGTCGTTAAACCCCGCCCGTACGTTCGGGCCCTACCTTGGCGACTGGCTGCTTGCCGGCCAGAGCCTCTGGGAGTTCTTCCCGATCTACATCATCGGCCCCATCGTCGGTGCGGTGCTCGCCGCGTTCCTCTACGATTACCTCACCAGCGAGTGATCGGCCACCTCTCTTTTTAGCGGCAAAAGAGTCCGGCAGACTGCCGGCGAGAAGAACGGTGAACCGGAGCGGATCCGGTTCGCCCAAGTACCTCCCGGGGGCCCGTCCGAATGACAGGCTCCCGGGGACCCTCAGCGTGGAGCGAAGAACGGCATACCGATGCTCCCACCCGGATCGACATCCGGAGATCCGCGCTTACCCGGCGTGGGCCCCGCAGGCTGCGCGGCCATGACCGGGACGTTCACATCTACCCTCGGCCCTTCATACCGTTGCGGGACACTTATAGATTTCGGGTGAACGGTGGGGGGCGCCCGAACTTACGCAAACCGCACCGGATCCGTCTCGATATCGATGACGACGGGCCTGTTCATCCGCACCGCCCGGATGACGGCATCCGGGAGTTCCTGAGGCCGGGCCACCCGGATCCCGGCACCGCCGCAGGCCTCTGCATACGCCGCAAAGTCGGGGTTCGTGAGTTCGACGCCGTAGGGCGGGTAGTTCGCCTCCCGCTGCTCCTCACGGATCATCGCATACTGGTGGTTGTTCAAGACCGCGACGACGATGGGGAGGTCGTACCTGACCGCCGTGACGAAGTCGGCCATGACCATCGAGAACCCTCCGTCCCCGGTGATGCAGACGACGGTCGCATCGGGGTAGGCCAGTTTCGCCGCGATCGCCCCGGGGAGTCCGAACCCCATCGTCCCGAGGTAACCTGACATCGCAAACCGCTGCCGCTTCATCCGGAAGTTCCTCCCAAACCACCACTGGTTCTCCCCGACGTCGAGGGAGATGAGCGCGTCCTCCGGAAGGGTCTCGGAGAGGACTTTCATGATGTAGGGCGGCCGGATCGGGACCGCCTCCGGGTCGGCCTCCCGGTCGAGGAGCCTAAACCACTCCCGCTTCCGCTCCATTAGCCACTTCCCTCTCCCCGTATCCTCCCGCGGCCGGACCCGCTCCCGGATCATCGGTACGGCAACGGCGCAGTCGCCATAGACCCCTGCCGCAAGCGGGTGCTTGCCGAGCTGGAGCGGGTCGATATCGATGTGGACGGCCCGCTTCTCAGTGGGGATCCCGGTGAAGTCGGAGAAACTCGCCCCGCAGGCGATCACGAGGTCGGACTCCTCGACGAGCTCCCGGGCGTGCGGTGTCCCGAGCGGGCCGTGCACCCCGGCAACCCACTCGTTCTCGTCGGGGAGGATGCCCTTCGCCCGAAAGGTGGTGACGATGGGCGCCCGGAGCGTCTCCGCAAGGTCGAGGACTGCTCCCGCCTCACGCACGGCGCCGAACCCCGCGAGGATGACCGGCCGCTCTGCGCCGTCGATCGCCTCCGCCGCCGCCCGGACGGCCTCCTCGGTCGGGGCCGTCGTGACCTCCGAAAGACAGGTCTCGCGTTCGCAGTAGGCGGGTTCGAGCGGCGCCCTCTGAATGTCATTCGGGATAGAGAGCTGGGCGACGCCGCGACCGACGATCGCGTACCGGAGTGCCCGGGTCAGGAGTTTGACCGCCGTCGACGGGTCAGCGACGGTGTTGTTGAAGACCGCAATCGGGCGGAAGAACGCGTCCTGGTCGATCTCCTGGACGCCGCCGGGGCCGGCGTACTGCGCCTGCACCTGCCCGGAGAGCGCGAGCACGCTCGCCCGATCCTCCTTTGCGTCATACAGACCGGTGGCGAGGTTCGTCGCCCCCGGCCCGGCGATGGTCAGACAGACGGCGACCTTCCCCGTGAACTTGTTGTAGGCCGAGGCGGCGAGGGCCGCGGTCTGCTCGTGCCGGACGACAATGTAGCGTGCATCCGGGTTCCTCCTGACCGCGTCCACGAGCGGGAGCGACGATGCGCCGGGGATGCCGAAGTAGAGGGTGATCCCCCAGGCCGCGAGCTCCGAGACCAGCACGTCGGCAACGGTCATGGCGGCCCCTTCAGAGGGCGTCTTCGTCATTCGTCTCCTCCTCCTCGCCGGCCCGCACGAATGCCTCCTTTCCCGCGCCGCAGTCGGGACACCGCCAGTCGTCGGGAAGGTCCTCAAAGCGCGTTCCCGGCGGGATCCCGGTGGCCGGGTCTCCCGCCCCCTCAACATACTCGTAATCGCAGACACTGCAGACCCATCGTGCCATATCATCCACACTCCAGGAGTGACTCTCCGGGCCGTACCCCATCTCCATGTATAAATATGCCTCGCCGCCCGGGGATCTCCGCGGGGTGCCGCATGCCCCAAGCATATAATACCTACCGGGGACACGATACCCACGTACCTCATGCAACGGGAGACGGCCATGGAGATCAGAGCGACCCACCCTTTCGACCTGGCACCGGCGGAGGCGATCCGCCTCCAGGAGCGGCTCCGGGAGCAGGTCAGGCCCTCCGGCGATATCGGGGAGGTCTCACTCGTGGCCGGCGCCGACGCCTCCTACGCGAAGGGCGCAGACGTCATCCACGCGGTCGTCGTCGCCCTCAGCTACCCCGATCTCACCGTCGTCGAGCGGGTCTCTGCCGCCGCCGTGACGACGTTCCCCTACATCCCCGGTCTCCTGACCTTCCGGGAAGGCCCCGCTCTGATCGAGGCGTTCCGGCGGCTCCGCACTGAACCGGACGTGATCTTCTTCGACGGACAGGGGATCGCCCACCCCCGGGGACTCGGCATCGCAAGCCACATGGGCGTCCTCCTGGACCGCCCCACCGTCGGCGTCGCAAAGAACCTCCTCGTCGGCACGGTGGTCGAGCCCGGGACGGAGAGGGGTTCGACAGCCCCGATACTCCGGGACGGCGAGACGATCGGGATGGCAGTGCGGACGAAAGAGCGGGCAAAGCCCGTCTACGTCTCGGTGGGCCACCGGATCGATCTTGGGGCCGCGGTCGACCTCGTCCTCTCGACCGCACGGGGCTACCGGCTCCCGGAGCCGACCCGGCAGGCCCACCTCTTTGCAAACGCCGTCAGGAGGGAGGAGAGCCAGGGAGAACGACAGACCAGCCTCCCCATCCGGTAGGAAAGACGAAACCGTTATCTCTGCTCGGGCTGAAAGACGCTTACCGACCGGCACGGTGGAAAACCCCGACCGGTTGCAGTCTATGGAGCGTGAAAAATGTCAGGAAGCCACTCACATACACTGTATTGCCGCCGGAATGCACCTGCGGGAGGCAGCGCATGACCCCGCGTGAAGTTGTGCCGGGCGTCTTCTCCGTCGGGGCCATCGACTGGGACCTCCGTCTCTTCGACGAGTTGATCCCGACGCCTGACGGCACCTCTTACAACAGCTACCTCATACGGGGCAGCGAGAAGACGGCGCTGATCGATACCGTCAATCCGCCGATGGTTGAGAACCTCACGGCGAACCTGGACCGGCTCGGCGTCGAGAAGATCGACTACATCATCGCCAACCACGCCGAACAGGATCACTCGGGCTCGATACCGGCGATGCTTGAGAGGTTCCGCGGCGCGAAGGTGGTGACGAACGCAAAGTGCCGGGATTTCCTGGTCGACCTCCTCCAGATCTCCGCCGATCAGGTCATCGTCATCGAGGACGGCGATACGCTCGCCCTCGGCGATAAGACGCTTGAGTTCATCATCGCTCCCTGGGTCCACTGGCCGGAGACGATGCTGACCTATCT
>JASUSO010000098.1 GCA_030446015.1 Methanobacteriota archaeon | reverse complement strand
CATCGAGCGGTCGGTCAACGCCGTCCGGGCGGTGAACCCGGACGTGAAGGTCCTGACCGGGGCGGGCATCCAGTCGGGCGAGTGCGTGAAGATCGCCGTCGACCTCGGGACGTGCGGCGTTCTCCTTGCCTCAAGCGTGGTCAAGGCCGACGATCCCGAAGCGGTTCTCCGGGACCTGGTCTCACTGCTCTAAAAATCAGGTGATCAACGATATCAGGTCGTGCTTGGTGATCACACCCTGCACCTTCCCCTTCTCGATAACGACGACCGCGTGGCTGTGGTGCAGGAGGTGGACGACGGTATCAATCGGCGCCGTCGGGGGGACCGTCGGGAACCCGGGCTCCAGGTAGTCCCGAACCAGTTTCCGGTGCGCCTGGTGGAGCCCTCCCTCCTCCATGGCGTTCATGATCGCCGATTCGGAGATGCACCCGATGGGAACCCCGTTCTCGAGCACCGGCAACTGAGAGATGCCGTTTGTGCCCATGATCTCGACGGCGCGCCCGACGGGTTCGTCCGGGCCGACGGAGAGGACGGGGGTGTGCATCACGTCCGCCGCCGTGACCTCCGAGTGCTCCGCCGCCCGCAGGACGTCCACGATCTTGGCGAGCGTGCTCACCCTCGGGTCCACGCTCCCGGCCTCGATCCGTGCGACCATGGACTGGCTTATTCCGGCCATACGGGCCACATCAGCCTGCTTTAAGCCCATTCTGAGCCGTTTTTCACGAAGTTCCGCCGGGGTTGGTATCTCCATCTTATTACTAAAGGTAATTTTTCTCCATATATATTTGCCTGTAGGTTCTAGAGAGGTTAATATACTCCCGGGCGCATGAAAAGGTATGGCCATAACGGAGGAAGAACAGCAGGCCGTCCTTGCGAAGATCAGGGATGTCCTCTCGACCTATTACACCCGGGACGCTGTCCGGAGCGAACTGGAGTCCCTCGGGTTCGTGGTCCGGGCGGAGCACGGCGACGTCGTATCCATGGAGAACGCACCCGCCGAGATCTTCGTCCAGTTATACATAAACGAGCGGGGCGACGTCTTCGACTCGCACGTCGTAACGTTTGAGGAGATTAACCTGAGGCCGCGGGGCGGCTGAGGCTCCATACAGTTGCATTGAGAAGAGTTCGCGATTGTGAAGAGTGGGAGGAGTAAGCCTCCTTCTGTTCTGTGCGGCATTCAGCTGAGCGCCATACCTGGGCGGATACCAGACGATCCATATGCCCGATTCCGGCTTGCACCCGCAGGGATTCACCGTTTCATCGTTTCCCGCCGCTACGTTCAACGAGTTGCGCGGAAACCCGCGCCGCTCGCCTCCGAACAGAGGCTCGATCGTTTCATCACTGACGGCGGGCCGTGTCGTTTCTGTGTCATTGCCGTGACTCTCGCCACCCGCACTTGCATGCGGCTGCGTGTCTGGCTGGTGGGAGGACTTTCCTCAGCGGCACAGGATGTGCCACCGTCGGCCGCACTCTCCCTCTCCCCTGTACGGTTCACCGCGAGAGTATATACCTGTGAGGGTACTCCTCCCGGGCTCACCCGGATCTGCCGGAAACAGAGGCAATCTGCGAGAGTCTTCGGATCGGCCGCGCATACCAAAGGCGGGGGGTACATTTTTATACCGGTTCCAGGGTCTTACCATTGGCGTTACCATGGGGGGAAGCGACGTCCATACACACCTGGAGCTTGCGGCAATCTTTGCGGCGTTCATTGCCGTCACCACACTCTTCTCGCTCGTCTCGTCCGGGGCGGGCGGCATGAACGGCGGTCCGGTACAGGATTCTGAGATGTATCCCGTCTTCACCGCGGGCAAACCGTGCCTCGAACAGGTCGGGGAGGTCACCGGCTCCTCGTCGATTCCGGGGCTCTCCGGGGCTTTCGTCGATACTGTCGCCGTCCGCGTCGCCCATACCGGGGACGGCGATCCGGTCGACCTCGCCCGGGCCACCGTGACGGTCATGGCAGGGACGTATCTTGAGATCCTCGCCCCATCCGGAGACGCTCTCCCGGGACCGGGGACGTGGTCCGCGCAGACACCCACTGGCGGCAGCCTCCTTCGTGCCGGGGAAGAGTGCACGATCCGGCTCTGCCTCGACCGCCCGGTTCCCGCGGGCGAGACCCTGACCGTTCTGGTGCGCCCCGAGGGCAACGCGCCCTGCTCCATCACTTCTCCGGCCTGTGCTCCCGTCTCCTCTTCTCCCGGGAAAGGCTAAAAGTATTCAATATCATACAACCCACTTTGATGGAAATGCTGACCCCGGAAGAAGGCAGAACGGCAGTTCGACTGGCACGGAGCGCCATCGAGAAGGCCGTCAACGGCGAACGGATGGTGCTGCCCGATCTCTCTCCAGTCTTTGGGGAGAAGCGCGGCGTCTTCGTCACGATCAAGCGGCAGGGATGCCTCCGAGGCTGCATCGGCCTCCCCTACCCGATAAAGCCGCTCGGCGACGCGATCGTCGAAGCGGCGGCATCGGCTGCCCTCGAGGACCCCCGGTTCCCGCCGGTATCGCGGTCGGAACTCGACGACCTCGATCTCGAGGTGACGGTGCTCACGCTCCCCCGGACGCTCGACTGCCCGCCGGATGAGCGCCCCGACCACGTCGAGGTCGGAAGACACGGCCTGATCGTCAGCGGCCTCGGGAGAGGGGGCCTCCTCCTCCCGCAGGTCCCGACCGAGTACGGGTGGAGCAGCAGAGAGTTCCTCGACCAGACCTGCGTCAAGGCCGGGCTCCCGCCCGGGTGCTGGAAGCGCAGCGATGTCGCCGTGCAGACGTTCGAGGGGCAGATATTCGAAGAAAAGGCGGTTTAACCCGAATGACGATTACGTTTGAAGTCATACACAAAGATATCGCGGGCAGGGTCGGCAAACTCAGGGTGAACGATAAATTAGTCCGGACTCCCGCGCTCCTCCCCGTCGTCAATCCCCACCTCCCCCTGGTCACACCT
This sequence comes from Methanobacteriota archaeon, assembly GCA_030446015.1. Taxonomy (GTDB): domain Archaea; phylum Halobacteriota; class Methanomicrobia; order Methanomicrobiales; family Methanoculleaceae; genus Methanoculleus. Next base: position 3,220 of record JASUSO010000098.1, on the reverse strand, counting down.
CGCGAGATGCAGGAGATGGGCGTCGAAGCGCTGATCACGAACGCCTACATCTTCAGGCGGAGCACCGCGTTCCACGACCGGGCGCTCGCGGAAGGGCTGCACGGCGTCCTCGACTTCGACGGCGTCATCATGACCGACTCGGGCTCGTTCCAGCTCTCCGTCTACGGGGAGGTCGAGGTGAGCAACCAGGAGACACTCGAGTTCCAGCAGGCGATAGGAAGCGAGATCGTCGTCCCCCTGGATATCCCCACCCCGCCGGATGCGGGCCGGGAGCGGGCGGAACGGGAACTCGCGGTCACGATGGAGCGGATCCAGGAGGCGCAGGCGCTCTTCCCCGACGCAAACCTTGCTGGACCCGTGCAGGGCGGCATCTTCACCGACCTCCGTGAGGAGGCGGGGCGGGCCGTCCGCGACCTCGGCTTTGCTTTCGCTCCGATCGGCGCCGTGGTGCCGCTGATGGAGAGTTACCGCTACAAAGAACTCGTGCAGGTCGTCCTTGCGGCGAAACGCGGCCTCTCCCCCGCGACCGCCATCCACCTCTTCGGCGCAGGCCACCCGTCGATGTTCGCCCTCGCCGTCGCGATGGGCTGCGACCTCTTCGACTCGGCCGCATACGCCCTCTTCGCCCGGGAAGGTCGCTACATCACCCCGCATGGGAGCCTCAAGATCGACGAACTCGCGGAACTCCCCTGCGCCTGCCGGGTCTGCCGTTCGATGACCGCCGACGAACTCCGGAAGTCCGAGGACCGGGAGCGGCTGCTCGCCCTCCACAACCTGCACGTCACCCTTGCGGAGATCGCCCGCATTCGGCAGGCGATCCAGGACGGGACGCTCTGGGAACTCGTCGACGAGCGGTGCCGGAGCCACCCGCGCCTGCTCGACGGCTACCGGGAACTCCTCGCCCACGCTGCGGAACTCGAACGCGACGATCCCGTCTCAAAACGCCGGTTCTTCTACCGGGGATCTGAGACCTGCCGGAGGACGGAGGTGCTCCGGTTCCACGAGGTCATCCCCCGCATCAGTCTCGGCGAGCGGGTGCTCGTCTCATTCGACGGGCAGGGTGCGCCCGGGTTCGACACCGTCCTGAACTTCAAACCGCCCTTCGGCCCCTACCCCGTGGAGCTCGCGGAGACCTTCCCGGTAGGCCAGAGCGAGGTTCCGGAATGGGACGACGAGATGGTCAGGTCGGGGTGCGCGGGCATCCGGGCGCTGATGGAGGCGCACCCGGAGAGCCGGTTCGTCGTTCGGTGCGGCAAGGAATGGGCAAGCCTCGTTATTGAGGAAGTCCCGGGTGCGGAGGTGCTCCATGAGCAGGTATGAGGCGCAGAAGCGCGACGGCCTCGCCCGGATCGGAACCTACGAGCACGAGGGGACGGTCGTATCCCTCCCCGCCGCCCTCGATACGGCCTCCCTCTTCCCCGCGCTCCGCGAGCGTGCGCTCTCGAACGTCCCGCTCGCCATCGACCCGGCGTTCGTGGAGAACTACTTCAGCCCCGGCGAGGGGCAGCCGGTGACCGTCCACCCGCTCGCCGCCTCGGCGGAGTCGGGCGACTGCGTCATGGTGGCGAACTGGCACACGGGGGGGAAGAATCCCCGGAACTACGCGGGATGGCTTGCTGCCTTGAAAGAGAAACTCCCGCCGGACACCGCGTGGTACGCCCCGGCCGCGGCGCTCCCCTCGACCGCCTGCCTCCTCATCTACTCGGGTTTCGACCTCTTCGACTACCGGGGAGTCGACCTCGCCTCCGCGCAGAAGAAGTTCTGCCTCCCCGAAGGCGAGTTCCCCGCATCGATGATGGAGACCGGGGTCTGCGGCTGCGAGGGGTGCCAGGAGGGCGACCTCGCGCGGCACAACCGTCTCGCGCTCGACCATGAGATTGCCCTCGTGCGGCACTACATCGATGCGGGGAAACTCCGGGAACTGATGGAGGCCCGGTGCCGAACAGACGCCGCACAGGTCGGCATCCTCCGGTTCCTCGATCGGAACTACGCATTTATGGAGCGCTCCCTCCCGGTGGCGCGGGCGGTGCCGATGCGGGCAAACACCGCCGAGTCGCAGAATCGGGCGGAGATCCGGCGGTTCGCCGACCGGGTGATCGAGCGGTTCGTCCCCACCAGAACGGACGTCGCGGTCCTCCTCCCCTGCTCGGCGAGGAAGCCCTACTCGCTCTCCCGGAGCCACAAACTCTTCATGAGCACCGTGGACCGGCGGGCGCACGAACTGATCGTCACCTCGCCCCTCGGCCTCGTGCCGCGAGAACTCGAGCGGGTCTACCCCGCCGGCCACTACGACGTGCCGGTGACCGGCTACTGGGACCGCGAGGAATGCGCCTTCATCGCCGATATCCTCGCCCGCTACTTCGCCGCCCACCCCTACCGGAGGGTGATCGCCCACCTCGAGGGCGGAGCGCTTACCGTTGCGGAGATGGCGGCGGACGCCTGCGGGTTCGACCTCGAGGTGACCTGCACGGGTCACCCGACGGCGCCGGAGTCTCTTCGCGCCCTGAATGCCGCCCTCGAAGGCGAACGGCGGATGCAGACCGACATCATCCGCGGCACGGTCTCCTGGCAGTTCGCGACCGATATCAACACAAAGGGCCTCCAGATCCGGGGGAAGAGCATGCAGATGGCGGTGCTCCGCGGAAAGCAGCAACTCTTCAGCATCGACCCCGGGACCGGGCTCTTCCGCCCGACGTTTGAGGGCTGGGACCTGATCCCGGAGGGCTACCGGATCAGGATCGATGAGTTCGTGCCGCAGGGCGATGTCCTTGCCCCGGGGATCACGGACTGCGACCCCCGGATTCGAGAGGGCGACGAGGTGCTCGTGGAAGGGCCGCTCGCTATCGCCACCGGACGGGCGATGATGGGCGCGGACGAGATGCTGCGGTCGAAGCGCGGGGTCGCGGTGCGGGTGAGGAAGGTTAAGAAACTCGGGGAGTAAATATTCCGGGGCTCGGTTCCTCCAAAGTCTGTTCCTGCAGCGGTTAATCTTATAATCGCTGCAGCACGTCGTTTTTAATGTCTGTGATATTCGAGGTCAACACAGTCAAGCGAGGATAAAACCCGGTACAGTGGACCGTGGGAGTATCACCATTGGGGGAACGACGCTCCGGAGAACGACCGTCCGCAGGACGGGAGTTTGAGAAGCCATCAGGCTTCGAGGCGTGAGCGAAAGCGAACGCGAGCACCGCAAGGTGCGAGGAGCGGAGTTCGAGAAACC
>JASUSO010000019.1 GCA_030446015.1 Methanobacteriota archaeon | reverse complement strand
ACAACCTCGAGGAGGAGTACCTCGGCTACAATATCCGGCTGACGCGGGCTGCCTACGACCTCGACGAGGCGGACGAGCGGTTCTTCCCGGTCGAGCTGAACCTCACCGCCGAAGACATCCGGGAGAACGACGCCACCATCCGGAACATCAGGCTCTGGGACTGGCGCCCGCTGCAGGCCACCTACTCGCAGCTGCAGCTCTTCAGGACCTACTACGACTTCTATGACGTCGACGTCGACCGCTACACCCTCGACGGCCAGTACAAGGAGGTGCTGGTCTCGGCACGGGAGCTGGACGTCGGGCTCCTCCCCCCGCAGGCGCAGACCTGGGTCAACCGCCACCTGATCTTCACCCACGGCTACGGGGCGGTGATGAACCCCGTCGACCAGGTGACTTCCGGGGGGCTCCCGGTCTTTTACCTGCAGAACATCCCGCCGGCAACGCAGTTTCCGAACCTCACCCTCGCGGAGCCCGCGATCTACTACGGCGAGGAGACGGGGAACTACGTGGTGACAGAGACCACCACGGCCGAGTTCGACTACCCCTCGGGCGACCAGAACGTCTACGCGACCTACGACGGCTCCGGCGGCGTTCCGCTCGGGGACTGGCTCCGGAGGCTGGTCTACGCGGTCAGGTTCGGCTCGGTCGAGCTCCTGGTCTCGGGCTCGATCACCCCGGAGAGCAGGATCCTCCTCTACCGGAACGCGGCCGAGCGGGCGGCGTCCATCGCGCCCTTCCTTTCCTACGACGCCGATCCCTACGTCGTGGTCGACGGGGGGAAGATCTACTGGATCATCGATGCGTATACGACCACCACGCAGTACCCCTACTCCGAGCCGACAGTCGGCGTAGGCCAGCGGCTGAACTATATCCGGAACAGCGTCAAGGTCGTCGTCGACGCCTACGACGGCGACGTCACCTACTACGTCGTCGATCCCGACGACCCGCTGGTCGCAGCCTACGCAAATATCTTCCCCGGGCTCTTCCGTGGGATCGAGGAGATGCCTGCAGGCCTCCGCGAACATATACGCTACCCGCAGGGGATCTTCGATGTCCAGGCCAACGTCTACGCCATCTACCACATGCAGGACCCACTGGTCTTCTACAACAAAGAGGACGCCTGGGTGATCCCGGATGAGATCTACCGGGGATCCCGGCAGCAGATGGTTCCCTACTACGTCATCCTGCGGCTTCCGGGCGAGATGGAGGAGGAGTTCATCCTGATGCTCCCCTTCACCCCCCGAACAAGGAGAACATGATTGGCTGGATGGCGGCACGGGCCGATGCGCCGAATTACGGGGAGCTGGTGGTATTCCAGTTCTCCAAGCAGGAGCTGACCTACGGCCCCATGCAGGTCGAGGCCAGGATCGATCAGAATCCGGAGATCTCGGAGGCGATCACCCTCTGGTCGCAGGCGGGGTCGGACGTCCTGCGGGGCAACACGCTCGTCATCCCGATCGAGAACTCCATCATCTACGTCGAGCCGCTCTATCTCGAGGCCACCGAGCGGGGAACGCTCCCGCAGCTCCAGCGGGTGATCGTCGCCTACGGGGACAACCTGACCATGCAGGAGACCCTCAACCAGTCGCTGGCGGTTATCTTCGGGATCGAGGAGGAGGTTCCGCCGCCCGGAGAGGTGCCCGTGCCCACCGGGGATCTCGCGGAGCGGCTCGCCCGGATTGCCGAGCTCTATGAGGCCGCGCAGCAGGCCCTCTCGGAGGGCGATCTCGGGCGCTACCAGGAGCAGATCAACGAGATCGGGGAGGTTGCGTCCTCCTAAATCTCCGCTCTCATCCCGGGCGAGCATGCCTTGATAATAGAGGAGAGACATATATACTGGGACTCTGTGAGCGCAGCAGATCGCACCCCCGTAGTGTAGTGGTCAATCATGCAGGACTTTGGATCCGGCGACGGCGGTTCGAATCCGCCCGGGGGTATGAAGACGGTTTGGTAGGTTCCCCCGGGGTCTTGCCTTTCCCTACCAGGAACTTGCCCTGCACGGACGCACGGCAGAATGCTTTTATCCGCGAGCCTCGCATACTCCTTCCGAACGTCATACGATCAGATGCAGGCGATGAAGTCCGCCTCCAACCGCCGACACGGCTGATGACTTCTACCCTTGCTCTCTATGATCTCAGACGTCGAACGGAAAGAGACGATCCGGTTTATCACCGACCGCCGGTGCGTAAGCGGCGGCTACTGCCACTACCGGCTTGACGAACCCAACGCCGCCGATACCTTCTTCGCGCTCGACACCCTCCGGCTCCTTGGCGCCCTCGCACCCGACCCGGTCACCGGCGATCTTCTGCTCCGGATGCAGCACCCGGACGGGGGATACCCTGCGTTCTATGCAGGTGCCTACGTGCTCCGGTGCCTCACGCTCATCGGAATGGGGCCGGCCATCGATCCGCGTCCCTGGCTTTCATCGATAAGTCCCGTCCCGGGCACCGGCGAGCGGCCCATCGAATCGGTATCCGTCTTCGAACGAGCCTGCACCCACCTCGACCTCTGCCTGACCCTCGGGATCCATCCGGACGAGCAGCTCCGGGACGCCGTGCTCCGTCACCTGACCGCGTACCATAATCCGGACGGCGGGTTCGGCCACCCGCGCTCGTCGCTGATCGAGACCGCTCATGCCCTGGCGATCCTTGATATGCTCGGGGAACCCAACGGCAAGTTCGGGGCTGAACGGTTCCTCCGGCGGTGCGAAGATGCGGCGTTCGGGTACCTGAACACACCCGGAGCGACACCCGCGTTCATCGAGCATCTTGCCGCCGGAGTGGAGTGTGCCGTCCTCACCGGCCGCCCTCCCCGGTTCCCGGAGAGTTGCCGGACGTTCGTCAACGAGTGCCGGAACCGGAACGGCGGTTATTCCCGCTCGATCTACGGCGGGATTTCAACGCTTGAAAACACTCACCTGGCGATCAGGGCGCTCGCCCTCATGAACCAGACCGAACAAATGGAGAGATTAGTATGACCGAGATTAACACAACCATACGGTCGATCCGCGCCCGCGAGATACTGGACTCGCGGGGGAACCCGACCGTCGAAGCGGATGTCACGCTCGCCGGCGGGGCGCACGCACGCGCCGCATCCCCCTCCGGGGCATCCACCGGCGTTCACGAGGCGCTCGAACTCAGGGACGACGCACCCGGCCGTTACAACGGCAAGGGCGTGCAGCGCCCCGTCAACCTGATCAACCACGGCATCGGCGATGCCCTGCGGGGCATGGACGCCCGCGTTCAGGCGGCGGTGGACGAGGCGCTCATCGATCTCGACGGAACACCGAACAAGCAGAACCTCGGCGCCAACACGACGCTTGCGGTCTCCATGGCCGTCGCCAGGGCCGCCGCCGCCGCAGAGGGTCTCTGGCTCTGGGAGTACCTGGGAGACCCGCTAAAGCCGCTCCTTCCCGTCCCCATGATGAACATCCTCAACGGCGGCGTTCACGCAAACTGGCAGGGCCCGGATTTCCAGGAGTACATGATCGCTCCCTACGGCGCTCCGGGCGTCGCGGAAGCGGTCCGGTGGGGGAGCGAGACCTACCATGCGCTCAAAGATATCCTCAAAGCCCGGGGTTACACGACCGGCGTCGGCGACGAAGGCGGGTTTGCGCCTGCGGTCTCCACGAACACCGAGCCGCTCGACCTGATCGTTGAAGCAATCGAGCGTGCCGGGTATGCACCCGGCGAGGAGATCGGGATCGCCCTCGATCCGGCGTCGAGTGCGTTCTACAACGACGGCGTCTATAACCTCAGGACCGAAAGGCTGACCCTGACCGCTGCCGAGATGGTGGACCGGTATCGTGACCTCGTTGCGGCATACCCGGTCATCGTCATCGAGGACGGCCTTGCCGAGGACGACTGGGACGGCTGGCGGCTGCTGACCAAAACGATCGGCGATCGGGTGGAACTCGTCGGCGACGATCTCTTCGTTACGAACGTCGATCGGATCGATATGGGTATCCGGAAGGGGGCCGCCAACGCCGTCCTGATCAAGCCCAACCAGATCGGGACGGTGACCGAGACGATCGCCGCGGTGCATCTCGCGCAGCAGCAGCACTGGGGCGCGATGGTCTCCCACCGGAGCGGCGAGACCGTCGATACGTTCATCGCCGACTTCACCGTCGCCATGCAGACCGGCCACCTCAAGACCGGTGCACCGGCGCGGGGCGAACGGGTGGAGAAGTACAACCAGCTCATCCGGATCGAGGAGGCGGCCGGGGATACGGCCCGGTATGCCGGACGGAGCGGGTTTGTCCGGTAGGGATCGGGCATGGCATCGATGATCGAGGACCTCAAACTGGCCGTCATGGGGCGGCTGGAGCGTGCACGCGTTACCATCGCCGCCGGCGGCGACCCGGGGGAGGAACTCGCCCGCGCGACAGCGGATATCGAAGCGCTCTGCGACGAGACGGATCGGCTCTACCGCGACGCCGTCTGCTCGATGTGGTGAACGGCGTGAGCCGGTGGTTCTCCGTTTCCGGCCTCGCAACCGACCTTATCCGGCCGGGGGATGCGATCGCCGACCGGCTCATCGCTGCAGCGCCCCGGCCGGGCGGCATGCGCGGCGGAGACTGCATCGTCGTCGCCGAGTCGGCGGTGGCCACCGCCGAAGGCAGGATCGTCGGGCTCGACGGCGTCGAACCCACCCCGGCAGCCCGCGACCTCGCTGGCCGGTACGCCATGGACCCGCGGATGGTCGAGATCATCCTGCAGGAGAGCGATGCCGTCGTCGGCGGCATGCCGGGTTTCCTCCTCTGCCGGGCTCACGGCACCCTTCTGCCCAACGCCGGCGTGGACGCGTCCAACGCCCCGCCGGGGTGTGTGGTCCTCCTCCCCACCGACCCGGGAGCGAGCGCCGCCGGGATCAGGGACGCTGTCCGGGTCTCTGCCAGGGTTGAAACCGCCGTGATCGTCGCCGACAGTCGCCCTCACCCGATGCGGTCGGGCTGTGCCGGCATCGCCCTCGGGTGCGCAGGGCTCGCGGCGGTCAGGGACGGCCGGGCGGTTGCGGATAATATTGCATCCGCCACGGAACTCGTCATGGGCGAGGCCGGCGAGGGCATCCCGGCGGCGATCGTCCGGTGGCGCGAACCGTGAGCTGGACAGTGGCGGGAGGGAAATGAACGTGCGACCCGGCGGGCCCGGGTCCCGTATGAGGAGGAGGGCATGGGCGATGATGGTGACGACTGGCTGAACAGGACGGTGGTAGGCGCGGGCGTGACGAGTTTCTTCTCCGATCTGGGCCACGAAGCCGTCACCGTCCTGCTCCCCTCTCTCCTGATCGTCATCGGCGCTCCCGTCTATGCGCTCGGTGTGATCGAGGGGTTGAGCGACGGTGCTTCGAGTTTCGTCAAACTCATCTCCGGCCACTGGTCGGACCGGCTTGGGAAGAGGAAGGAGTTCGCGCTCGCCGGATATCTCGCCACTGCGGTCTTCCCTGCCTTTGTTGCGGTTGCGACCGTCTGGCCGGTCGTCCTCCTCGGCCGTGTGATCGGGTGGGTGGGACGCGGCACCCGGGGGCCGCCCCGCGACGCGATCCTGGCAAAGTCCGTCCCGCCGCACGACCTCGGGAAGGCCTTCGGATTCCACCGGGCCGGCGATACGCTTGGGGCCATCGCCGGTCCACTCATGGCGCTGGTCCTGGTGGCCTCGATCGGCCTGCGGGAGTTCATCTGGCTCACCCTCATCCCGGGTTTCCTTGCCGTCGCGACCTTCTGGCTCCTCGTCAGGGAGAAGAACCCGGCACCCTCTCGCGACAACACGAAACTCGTCGCTTCGCTTCGGGGCCTTCCGGGGGTTTTCAAACGCTTCCTCGGGGCGGTCCTGGTCTTCGGGATCGCCGATTTTGCGCACACGCTCCTCATCGCCTTTGCAATCGTCGCCCTGACACCTTCGCTCGGACTGGCGGGCGCCACCGCGGCCGGCGCTGGCCTCTACCTCATCCGGAACGTAGTCTACGCGGTGGCCAGCTACCCGTTCGGCGTTCTCGGCGACCGGTTCGGACGAGTGAACATGCTAATCCTCGGGTATGCGGTCGCGGTCGCGACGTTCATCGGGTTCGCCGTGGTTCCGCCGGGTCTGATCGGCTATGGTGCACTTTTTGCTCTTGCCGGCTTGTTTATCGCGGCAGAGGACACCCTTGAAGGTGCGGTCACGGCAGAACTCGTAGAAGAGCAGCGCCGGGGTCTCGGTTTTGGCGCCCTCGCCACCGTCAACGGCATCGGGGATCTGGTATCCAGCATCGTGATCGGATTTCTCTGGGCGTTTATCGGATATACCGCCGGGTTCCTGTTCGCCGCGATTGTCGCCGCCGCCGGAACCCTGCTCCTGGCCGCAGCATGGTCCTGGCCTTCCGCGGCTTGATGAGGAGAGAATTGATAATGCTTTGCAGCACAACTAAGAACAATGGTAATTCGGCGATGAAGTCCGCCTCAAACCGCCCCCCACCGGGCTGATGACTTCTATTCTTGCGGCCGTGCGAGCAGCCTTCACTGGAGGATGGAACACCGCAGCACGGCCGCTCTGTTACCGGGTGATGACGTCCACCCAGGCATTGAGCCAAAACCGCCCTCTGCGCTGATGATGTCTGTCATACGGAGGTCTACAGGTTATGCAGCTATGGCTACTCGTCGGGATCGGCGGGTTTATCGGAGCGATATTCCGGTACCTTACAAGCGGATGGATCCAGGGGAGCATCGCGACCTTCCCGATTGGAACGCTCGGCGTGAACGCGGCGGGCAGTTTCCTGATCGGGTTCGTAATGTACCTCTCGGAGTACAGCGGCGTCTTCTCGGAAGAGACGCAGGTAATGCTCACCCTCGGGGTGCTTGGTTCGTTCACGACGATGTCCACCTTCAGTTACGAGTCGTTCCGGCTGCTCGAGCAGCATGAACTGCCCCTCTTCGGTGCGAACCTGCTGCTGACGGTGCTTCTCGCGCTGCTGGCGGTCTACGCCGGCAAGACCTGTGCCGGATATCTGGGGGCGGCAGCATGAAACTCGATAGAAACGCCCGGGCAATCCTCCTGCGGATCTACATTGGCGAGTCCGACCGCTACGAGGGCAAACCTCTCTACCGCTACCTTGTCGAGCTCTTCAAGCGGGAAGGGTTCTACGGCGCCACGGTGCTGCGCGGGATCACGGGATTCGGGGAGACGAGCAGGATTCACACTACCTCGGTCCTCCGGCTCTCCACCGATCTCCCCGTGGTCGTCGAGGTCGTGGACTCACAGGAGAAGATCGACCAGATCAAACCGAAACTGGAGAAGATCATCTCCGGTGGGTTGGTCACAGAACAGGGAGTCACGATCTGGGCTTACCGGGGAGAGTGAGACACGGTGGCGACGTTCTACTGCCCCAACTGCTGGCGCTGGAGCCCGACCGTCCAGGAACACTGCCCGGCCTGCGGGTATGCACTCGCCGACTACCACGGGCTCTCCTATGACGAGCGGCTGGTACGAGCGGTCCGTCACCCGGTTCGGGAAAACCGGATGATCGCCGTCGAACTTCTTGGGAAACGCCGGTACGCACCCGCAGTGGCGGTGTTTGTCGATCTTCTGTCAAAAGAGCGGGACTACTACACCATCCGCGAGGTCGCCCGGGCACTGCGCCGGATAGACACCGCTGAAAGCTGTGCGGTGCTCGACCGGCTCCGCTGCCACTCCTCGCCGCTGGTGCGTGCCCTGCTGGAGGAGCCGTGTACGCAGTAGAAGCAACCGCCGTCTCCCGGCGGTTCGGGCGGCGGGTCGCGGTCGACAACCTGACCCTGCAGATCAGCCCCGGCGAGATCGTCGGGTTTCTCGGCCTGAACGGTGCCGGGAAGACGACCACGCTCCGGATGCTTGCAGGACAACTGCACCCGGACGAGGGGACGGTGCGGGTCTTCGAATACGACACGCAGGCGCGGGGATTCGCCGCACACGGGCTCGTCGGGGTGCTGCCCGAGGACGCCGCGATCCGGGTGACGGCAACGGCGTGGGAGAACCTGCTGCGGGCGGCGGAGAGCCGCTACGTCCGTCCGGAAGAAGCGCTCCGGCGGGGCCGGGAACTCTTCGCGCTGCTCGGGCTCGACGACCGTGCCGACGAACCTGTGCGCGGATTCTCAAAAGGCATGAAACGGCGGCTCGGGATTGCCATGAGCGTCATCAATTACCCCCTCCTGCTGGTGCTCGACGAGCCCACGTCCGGCCTGGACGTCGAGAGCGTCGCCGTCATTCGCGATGTCGTCCGGGAACTCAACCGGCGTGGCGTCACAATTCTGATGACGACGCACGCTATCGAGGAGGCGAACGGCCTCTGCGACCGGGTGGCCATCCTCGACCGGGGAAGACTCGCCGCATGCGACACCCCGGCACGACTGAAAGCAAGCGTGCCGCACGACGAACCGTCTCTCCTGGTCACCTTCCTGCCGGATGCACCGAACGTGGCAGACGAAATCCGGAGACTGCCGGCAGTCACGGCGGTCTCCGGGGACGGCGGGCGGTACCGGGTCGACTATACGGACCTGCCCGGTGTGCTGGAGGCGCTTGCCGCATACTCCCGGCGGACCAGCCGGACAATCGCGGCCCTGCAGATGAGTGCCCCGAGCCTCGAAGAGGTCTTCTTCCATGTCACCGGATCAGATCTTCGCTCAAGGCCGGCAGCATCCGTCCGCTGGACTGACCCGGCGATGATCGATAACGAGGGGGGAGCGTGAAACAGAAAACAGTCGAGAAGATGCGTGGTTCCCTTGAGGCGCTCTGCGCGTGCATCCCGTCCCCGGCGGCCGCCGTGTTCCCGGGTACCGGTGTCCTGGCAGCGACCGAAGCATACCGGCGATGGTTTGGCAACCCGGACGACGAAGTCAGCCGGGCATTGGACCGGAGCGAGGGGGTGAGGGAGGCGAACCGGACCTGCCGACCTGCGGCCGGCACGGTCACCCTTCCGCACCTGGATGGCGATCTGACCCTCGTCGCAAGGTGCATCCCGCGCCCCGACCGGGCCGGGTCGGCCGCCGGGATCCTCGTCGTATTCGACGATGAGGATTCCCGGAGAGGCGAGAAAGACCCTGATGCGGCATGCCGGGAGAGCGCCCGCGAGCTGGACGAGCACCTCCGGCTCCTGGCGTCCGGGAGCCGGGTGCCGATAGCGCCGATCAATCCCGGAGACCCGCTTGCAAGTACCAAAAGGTCGTACAACGCGGCGCTTGAGGCTGTCGAAGGGATGCTCGCCGTATCCGGGCTTTTCGGGCGGCGACTGGATAGATGAGGTGATGCGTGTGGAAAAGAGAAAGATCAACGAGAACCAGGAGATGCCCCCGGCGAGCGTTGTCGAGGGCGGAGGAAGAGTGGTCGTCTACGACACACCGGAGGAACTGGACCTACTCTACGACGAAGTCGCCGCAGACCCCGGGATCTCCGGCGTGGTGGTCTTCGTCGCCCGTGAGAGGTTCGATAGGCCGGTGCAGGATTAATGACGACGGATAGCGAAAAACCAACCCGGGATACAGCCCCCGTTCCCACCGTCCATCGGACGGAAGCGGAGAGGATTCTCCGGCGGCAGAGCAACCGCTGTGCCGCCTGCGGGCGGCGGCTCGGGGCATACTGCGAAGAGATCGACTACATCATTCCGCTTGACCGGGGCGGAAGCCGAACAGCGCGCAACATGCAGGTGCTCTGCCCGCCGTGCCACCGGATCAAAGCCGAAAAGGATCGGACGCTTGCAGCGAGCAGAAGAGGCGAGCGATGAGCGGATCGTTCGTCCGCCGCCTGTTCGGCCGGTGGGCACAACAAACGGCACCGTCCTCCGACAGAGAGCGCGCGTGCGGAACATCGGAACGGGTCGAACCGCAGAGTCTCCTTCTCCCGGAGCGGACGCGGGACCGGTATCGGGCGGTTCTGCACTCGTTCCTCCTGTTCCGGGACGACTGCGCCCGCATCCCGATAAAGCCGCGGTCGCCGGCCACTGAGATTGCCGGGCCCGGATGGTGCAGTCCCGGCCTGCCGGCGCTGGATGCACTCTCCCTCTACTGCATGCTCTGTTTGAAGAACCCGAAGAACTATATCGAGCTCGGGTCTGGTCCGGCGACGCGGTTTGCCAGACGGGCGATCCGCGACCGGTGTCTCAGGACGACGATCACCGTCTACGATCGGCTGCCCTACCCTGGAGACCCGGCAAACCTCCTTGCCGACCGCCGGCGGCGGGCACCCATCCCCGTCGCCTGCGACGCGATCGTCGCCGCGCTCGAACCGGGAGATATCCTTCACGTCGAGATCTCCGTCGTTCAGGGGCAGGGACTCTCTGCAATCCGGGACGAGATCCTGCCGAACCTCAGGCCCGGCGTCCTCGTACACCTCTCAGAGTGCCTTCCTCTCGGAGACGGCGACCGCACGCCTGAAATACTTCTCTCCTGCGCCGACGTATCTCGCGACCCGGAGCTTCCGGGCATCCTCGCACCGCTCTGGAGCGCGATAGGGCTTGGCGGGGATGAGAGGTGCGGGAAGTCCTGCTGGATCCGGGCGGTGTAGCCCTCGTAAGCAAAAGAACGCAGAGGGGGAGCTGATCAGTAGGTCGGGAGGTAGCGGTCGAGTTCCCTGGGGTGGACCGCTGTGCGGTAGGCATCCCACTCGGCGTTCGCGACGTTCGTGAGCGCTTCGACGATGTGAGGGCCGAGCGCTCTGCAGATGCCATCATCCGCAAGCCGGGCCTGGTGTGCCGGGAGTGTCCGAATCCCTGCGTCCTGCCGCTCGGCGGCGTTCATTTGGTAGATGTTCTTGTCGATGCTGTCTCCAAATATAACTCGCCCGGTACCGGAGAGGCAGAACGCATCCAATGAGCGGCGTTACCGGAGAACAAAGCATTAATTATCTGCGAAACAAGATACAGAGATGCAGATTCAGGTGATGGAGTTCACCTCTAACCGCTTTTGTGGCTGATAACTCCTACCATCATGCGGCCAGTGCCGCACGATCCATATCCATTTGTCAAGGAGAGATCCCATGACCAGCCACGCCCGGCAACTACCTGAAATCCTTGCCTGCGAAGCCGATCGTATCCAATCGTTCGGTCCCGAGTACGCTCCCTACGCCGACCAGCTCCGGGAACTGGCTCGCCGGCTTGACTCCGGCCGGTTCCACCTCGCCGTGCTCGGCCAGTTCAAGCGCGGGAAGAGCACCCTGATCAACGCGCTCCTCGGTGAGTCGCTCCTCCCGAGCTCGGTGATCCCGCTGACCGCCATCCCTACGCTGATCGCCTACGGCGATAGAGAGAGTGTCCGGATCCGGTTCCAGGGCGACCGCCCCGACGAGGTCATTGAGAACGGTATCAACCACGATCTGTACCGGGCGCTCCTCCACTATGTTTCGGAAGAGTTCAACCCGAGGAACGAACGAGGCGTTCTGCAGGTGGAGGTGACCCACCCCGCCCCGATCCTTGCAAAGGGTGTCGTCCTGATCGACACTCCCGGGATCGGGTCCATCCACCAGCACAACACCGAGATGACCCTGAACTTCCTCGCCCAGTGCGATGCGGCGCTCTTCCTGGTCTCCGCCGACCCGCCGATCACCGAGGTCGAGGTGGAGTTCCTCCGGACCATCCGCGACGCGGTCACGAAGGTCTTCTTCGTCCTCAACAAGGTCGATTACCTCACCGACGACGAGCGGGAGACAGCACTTGTGTTCTTCGAGACGGTGCTCCGGGAACGGGCAGGCATTGAGGGCCCGGTCACCATCTTCCCGGTCTCGGCGAAACGGGGGCTTGCCGCCGCAACAGCGGCCGACGCCGATCTCTGGCGGTCGAGCGGGATGAAGGAGGTCTCGGACCACCTGGTCGGGTTCCTCGCCGGGGAGAAGAACGCCGTGCTCCGGGATGCGGTCCAAAAGAAGGCCCGGGCCGTGCTGGGTGCCGTCGCGCTCCGGCTCGACCTCTCCCGGCGTGCGCTGGAGATGCCGCTTGACGACCTCGAAGACCGGATGCGGACGTTCGAGACAAAGATCCGCGAGGCGGAACTCCAGCGCCGGCATGCCGCCGATATCCTGGAAGGCGACCACAAGAGGGTAGTGATCTCGCTCGAAGAGGAGATGCAGGCGCTCCGGGAGCGATCGCTCGCGCACCTCATGGGGGTCGCGGAAGGCGCGCTTGCCAGCCCCGCGGGCCCGGACGAAGCGGCGGCGCAGAACGCCGTGGCCGCCGCCATCCCGCCGTTCTACGAGCATGAACTCGGCGAAACGACCGCGGAGGTCGAGCGGGAGGTGACCGCGCTCCTGCAGACTCACCAGCAGCGGGCCGGCGACCTCATCGGGTCCATCCGGACCGCCGCCGCGGACCTCTTCGAGATCCCCTACCACGCCCAGGAGAACGACCGGACGCTCTCGATGCGGCAGGAGCCGTACTGGGTCTCGCGGAAGGGCTGGGAGAGCACCTTCAGCCCGGTCACGAACGATCTCGTCGACCGGGCCCTGCCGCGCTCGATGCGGGAGAAGCGAATCCGCGCACGGCTGCAGAAGCAGATCTCCTACCTTGTGGTCCGGAACACCGAAAATCTCCGGTGGGCGACGATCCAGAACATCGACGCGACGTTCCGGCAGTTCGCCCGCGAACTGGATGCGGATCTCGCGGAGGCGGTCGATGCCACGAAAGGCGCCATCACCGCCGCATACACAAAGAGGACGGAGCACGCGAGCGAGACGGCGAATGACCTCGCCCGGCTGCAGAAGGCGTCGACAGAGGTTGCGTCCGCCATATCGAGTCTTGAGCGGGAGTGAAGAGAAGATGGCTGCATGTCCGTGCTGCGGGGCGGAACTGACCGGCTACGAGCGGGTCGCCGTCTCTGGAAATAAGGAGAAGGTCAGGATCGAGGTCGTCCTCTGCTGCCCGTACTGCCGGTGGCAGGGGGTATGCCGGGAGAACTGCCCGGACGATCTCCTATGGGGCTGAATCCGGACTCTGCCGGGACGTTTGCAGCGCCTGCCGCATGACGTCCTCTTCGGGACGGAAGTAGAGCCGGTCGTGCCCCTGCCAGGCGGGAAGACCGCGGACGACGACGGCCGGGACGCCGTTGTCGCTCTCCCCCATGACGATGTTCGCGAACCCGGCGATCTCGTCGACGACCGCCTCCTCGGTGATGGTGAGTGGATGACCGAAGAGGTCCGTATCGCCCCGGAAGTCGCGGATCGCCGTTACTCCGCTCCAGCCGACGGCGTGACCGATCTGCCCCCGGCGGAACGCCCGACCGCAGGTGTCGGTGAGGATGACCGCGACCGTTCTGTCGGTGATCCTGCGGATATCCTCCCGGATTCCGGCGGCCGCGGCCATCGGGTCGGGCGGTAGGAGCGTGGCGGTATCGTCCTCCACGTTGCTCCGGTCGACGCCCGCCCGGACGCCGATATGCCCGCAGGGGACGGCTGCGAGGATGAACGGGCTCTCGAGAAGCACGTCGACGGAGGCGTCGAGGATGACCTGGATGAACCGCGGATCCTCGCCGGCGGCTGCCGCGATCGCTCTCGCCCGTTCGGTCGGCTCGATCTTCGTGAGGTTGCGGGTCTGCCCCTTTGCTTTCGCATAGACCGACGAGGCGATGCAGAGGATGTCGCCGTCATCGAACGTGATCCGGCCGCAGATGAGTGCGGCAAGTTCGTCCCCCGCGTGGATGATGGGAAGGCCGTGAATGCCCATGACCTGGATTGTCATCATCAGGTACTCGTCACCGGTGGGGATAAGGGTCGCTGGAGATCGTAGCACGTAGCAGAGGGACGACAATGAACGAGGACACCGAACCGGGGACGACGTCCCCGAACGAACACCAGGCGCGGTATATCCGGAGCACCTGCGAGTATATCGACCGGCTCCTGATCGATATCGAAAGTATTCTGAACGCTTCGGCGTCGGGAAGCGCCTTCCCGCGCTACTCTTCCGACCTCACGTCCCTGCAGCGGCGAGCGATCGAGGACGTTATCGCGCGTCTTCGTGCACGTCTCGTCCGCATTCTGGACGATCTGGGCATCGCCAGAGTCCGGCCAGCCGTCCCGGCGTCGCGCGCCATCAGGGGTTCGCTCATCGCGATCGATATTGCGGCGGAAGAGCTGCGGCCGAAGTACGTGCGGAGATATGGCGACATCCCCCGGGGCATGGCGACTGAACTCGAAGACATCGCCGGGGAACTGCACGGCCTTATCGGACGGCTCGACCGGGATCTCAGCGAAGCAGCGGGTGACGGCAGGGAGGAGTGACGCTTGCCGGTACTGCGGCACCAGGCCGACGGTGGACATCGCCCGGCTGCAGCGGGCGCCGGCAGAGGTCCCAGCTGCCGTTTGGACCTTGAGCAGGGGTGACGGGATGGCTGCATGCCCGTGCTGCGGAGCAGGACTGACCGGCTACGAGCGGATCGCCGCCTTCGGGAAAGGGAGCCTTCGTACCGGGATCGTCCTCTGCTGCCGCTATTGCCGGTGGCAGGGGGCGTGCCGGGAGAACTGCCCGGACGACCTCCCATGGGGGTGAGCCGGGACCGCATGTTTATTGCTCCTCCCGACCACCCCCTCCGTAGAACGGTATGGAGCCTATCGATATCCCCATAGCCAGAATAATGCACCGTGAATACGAGCACGTGACCCCGGCAACACCCATCCTTGAGGTGATGGAGAAGTTCTCCGAACGGGGGCGGCACGACCTGATCGTGCTTGGAGAGGACGGGACATTCATGGGCGTGATCATGCTCACCGATATTCTGGGCTGCCTCATGCCTCATCTGGGCGTGCGCCCGGGCAGAAAGACATCGGGGATGCCGTCGGGGATCCTCTGCATGCTCCTGGGGAGCGGGCAGGCAGCCGGCGATCTGGTGACCAGGACAAACATAACCATCTCACCCGGCGCGACCGTAGGGGATGCGCTCGCCCGCATGGCCCGCGACCAGCACCCCTACCTCGTGGTGGTGGACGGTGCCGGGAAAGCGATCGGGTGCGTGGAGCTCGCCGATATCATTGCGACTCTGCGGCAGGGCGGCCACCTTTAACCGCTTCTTCTCTCTTCTTCCGGGCGGCAAACCCCCACTTCATCAGAAGCGGCGCCACAAGAATCGTCGCTATCACCATCACCGTCACGCCCGAGTAGAGCCCCTGCGTGACAATCCCGGCGGAAAGCGAGATCTGGGCGACGACCAGGGCGATCTCGCCCCGGGGGGAGAGCCCGAATCCGACCATGAGTGCCTGGAGTCTGTCTCCCATGTAGGGACGCGATCCGATGTAGCCACCGGCGGTCTTGCCCGCTATCGCCAGAAGGATAAGTGCCGGCACCAGCACTGAAGCAAACACCGCAGGATCGGGATGGAAGAGGAGCCCGATGGAGGCGAAGAAGAAGGTGACGAAGAACCCGAAGGCAAAGTCGGCGAGGCCGTCAAAGACGCTCCGGTCGTTTCTGATCTGGGGGCCGAGAACCAGTCCGGCAACGAACGCCCCGATGGCGTAGTGGAGTCCCACCGCATCTGCGACCGCAGCGGATCCAAAAGCGATGACGATCGCCGTCACGTACGGCATTTCGTGGGTGAGCATCCGATGGGACGCCCGGAAAACCCAGAGAAAGAGGCGCCTTCCTGCCGTGAGGGCGAAGGCGATGAAGAGGACGGCGAGCACCAGCTTCGCCGCGAGCGGGGCAAGCTCCAGCCGCCCGGAGAGGGCGATGGAGGAGAGGACGCCGAGGAGGATGACCCCGATGATGTCGTCGACCACCGCAGCGCCGACGATGGTGTTTCCCACCATCGAGTTGAGCATTTTGAGATCGATCAGGGTCCTCACCGAGACGCCGATGGAAGTGATGGAGATGACGGTGGCAAGGAAGAGTTGCTCCACAAAAGAGAAGCCGAGCAGTGCGCCGCCGATGATGCCGAACACGAAAGGAACGACGATCCCCGTCACCGCAGTCAATGCCGCCGCGTTCCGGGCTGCGGCAAAAGCCCTGGCGTTCATCTCCACGCCGGAGACGAAGAGGAGCGCGATCACGCCGATGGTGGAGAAGAGCTCGAGTGTCTCGTTCATCGTCACCAGTCCGAGCACCGCCGGCCCCACCAGGATTCCGGCGGCGATCTCACCGATCATGGGAGGATAGCCCCCACGCTCCAGGAGTTCCCCGAAGACCTTGGCAAGACCGAGGATCAGGACGATGGCGACGATCGGATCCATCTATCGACGATCACGACGTAGGGTACAAAAAGCCTTCCGAAGAGCAGGGCTGCCGGGCCCGGTGCGGGAGAAACGGATTTGCGCGCAGCTGGAGAAGCAGTTCTCCTTTCACGCGGTCAGGAACACCGAAAATCTCAGGTGAGCGACGCTCCTGAACATCGACGCGACGTTCTCCCGCAGTCGCCCTGCAACTCCCGCATGTTGCATACATTTCTTAAGGCCTCCCTCCCCAGATCATGGGCAACAATGGAAAGCGCCGCCCTATCTATCGAGTTCCAGATGAGCCTCCTCCTCTTCCTCGCGCTCGCCGGCTACCTCCTGGCATCCCGGATCAACCAGTCGGCGACGATCGGGGCCATTCTCGTGGGGCTCCTCGTAGGGCCGAGCATGCTCGGCCTGATCACCTACACGGACTTCGTCCGGAGCCTGGCGCATCTCGGGGCAATCATCCTTCTCTTTGTGATAGGTTTCGAATTTAACGTCAGAGATATCCTTAAGGGAAGTTACGGTGTCATTGGTGTTTTCGGCGTCATCATACCGTGGATCGGGGGTTACGCCATCGCCGTCCTCTTCGGGTTCGACTTTGCCAGCGCGGTCTTCGTCGGCACGGCGATGACGGCAACAAGTATCGCCATCACCGCGAACGTCCTCAAGGAGATCGGCATGCTCCAGACCGATGCGGCGAAGGCGATCATCGGCACCGCGGTCATCGACGACGTCCTCTCTCTCGTAGCGCTCTCAATCACGACCGATCTGGTCGCCGGGGGTGTCTCGGCGGTCTCGATCGGCCTGGTCCTCGCCAAAGCGATCGGGTTCATCGTCATCGGCGGCGCCGTCGGGCTCTTCGGCGTAAGCCGGTTCATCGAGCGGATGGATGCATCGAAACTGGCGCAGAAGTACCCTGAGTTCGTCTTCATCTTCGCCATGATGATCGCGTTCCTCTACGCG
Organism: Methanobacteriota archaeon; assembly: GCA_030446015.1. Lineage (GTDB taxonomy): Archaea > Halobacteriota > Methanomicrobia > Methanomicrobiales > Methanoculleaceae > Methanoculleus. Next base: position 14,328 of record JASUSO010000019.1, on the reverse strand, counting down.
ATGCTTGCCGACCTCATGGGCCTCTCGGGGATCGTCGGTGCGTTCATTGCCGGGGTCGCCTTCGAGGGGGTCGGGCTCCGGAACAGCAAGGACGTCAGGGAAGGCGCCGAGTACCTCCAGATCATCTTCGCCTCGATCTTCTTCGTATCGCTCGGTATCCTCGCCGACTTCCAGGCGCTCACTCCCGACATCATCATCTTTCTCGTGGCACTGACCCTGGTCGCCATCGCCACCAAGGTCATCGGGTGTGGTCTCCCTGCCCGGGCGATGGGGATGTGCCGGGAGGACTCCCTCATCATCGGGTTCGGGATGGCGCCGCGGGGCGAGGTGGCGATGATCGTCGCCCTGATCGGGCTGGACTCAGGGCTCATCGGCCAGGGAGTCTTTGTCGCCATCGTTTTGATGAGCCTGCTGACCACCATCGTCACGCCGATCGTCTACCGGAACTGGTTCTTCAAGGGCGCGTACTGCGCCACGGAGTGATGCAGGGCTCCCCCCTACAGTTTTTTCCCCAAAAACGGCTTTGTTGAACCCCCACTTGTTTGCTCCAGATGGCCGCAATCAGGGGTAATCAGGGGCACGGCTTTCCACCGGGTTGCGCAGGCCACCACGGTCCACTGCATGAGGACATGCCCGAGAAAAAAGGTCGTCCCAGGGACAAGCCGGGTCCGGCACCAGCCTCAGCAGGGTAAGGATGAAGATTAGAACAGGGTTTTCAACAAAGCCCAAAAACTCTCTTACTTCCCTCCGGGTCCGGCCTGAAAAAGAGCCGGCAGTTCTGCCGGCCCCTGCCTCACCAGGCTTCCGGAAATGCCATGTTGGTGTAGATATCCTCGAGGCGCGCCTTGTGGCCCCGCTCCATCGAGGCAAGGCTCTGGAACAACTCTTTCTGCCCCGGATCGTCACTCAGGCTCGCGAGCTGGGTATACATCTGCATCGCGTCGAGCTCCTTCCTGATCGCGATGACGAGGCCGTCGAGCGGCTTTAGGTCGGCCGAGAGCGGCGGGGTCTCCAGGGTTTGAGCGACTTTGTAGTCCCGCTGCGTGTTAAAGCCGAGTGCTGACGGCTCTTTCAGCAGAAAACCCTCGAGGGTCTTCCGATGTTGGCTCTCCTCCCCGGCAAGTTCGTTGAAGAGGTTTTTCAGGTTCTCGTCCGTGACCTTCTCTCTGACCGTGCGGTAGAAGGTATATGCCTCGATCTCCCGGTCGATGGCATTCGATATGATGGAACGGTATTCTTCGGTGTCCATGACTTCATGCACCGGTGGGACAGTAGCGTCCGGGGTTTTTAAACCTTGTTGGGGGCGGGGTTTGGTATGGTGTTGGACCGGCCGGGGGGTGTCTGCGGTGTGGCGGGATGGGGAGAGGAGGCTACCTGGTTGCTTCAGGTGGGGACGATCGATAGGGATTGTATATGCCCATCCACGGCTTTCCACTGGATATCGCCACACACTGCCCCCGCCCCTCGGGGCGGGGAACGACGCTCCGGAGGAGCGGAGTTCGAGCACCGTAGGTGCGAGGTGCAGAGGAGGAGGCCGGGTGGGGTGGGGTGCGACGGACGGACGTCCGGAGCTTGAGAAGACCGAAGGTCTTCGAGTGGGGGTTACAGGAATTCCTTCGTATGTGGAGACAGGGGAGGGGGGATGCTCCCCCCTCGCACCTATCGGTGCTCAAGCTCGCTGCGCTCGCACTTCCCACCTGACGGTGGTCGAGCTCCGTTCCTGCGGAACATCGCACTCCGCACCCTTCGGGTGCTCATGCTCCGGCCGTCCCGCCCGTCGCACTCCCCGTCAGCCCCACCCCCAATCGCGATATCACCACGGTCCACTGCAGTGGACCCCTCCTTATACCGCTGCATTAGCAATCACAGCCACCCGCCTTCTGACCTTGCTCCACTGAACCAAACCACGATCGGTGGAGGTTTGAGCAGCCTCTGCCTGGTTAACCCTCATCAAAAAGCATGCAGCCGGAAAGAATCCTGAACTGCAGGGCACTGTGCAGAAGAAAATCTAAAAAATGGATTTAGACAAACCGGGGCTTGCGCGACAGAAGCCTCGGGGTGTAGAGGGGGCGGAAGGGCTTTCCGGCGGTCTCCAGTTTCACCGCCTGGATGAGTTCGCTCTCGGTCATCGTCTCCTTGTAGGGCTTCTTCTTCTCCGAGAGTTTCCGGATGGTGACCATGAGCCGGCCCGTCTCGGCCTCCTGGTCGCCGATCACCGCGACGTAGGGCACCCAGTCCATCCCGGCCTCGCGGACCTTCTTGTTCACGCTCTCGTCCCGGTCGTCGACGTCCGCCCGGATACCTGCCGCGTTCAGTCGGGTGGCGATCTCTTCCGCGAAACAGGCGTGGCGCTCCGCCACCGGCACCAGCCGAACCTGGGTCGGGGCAAGCCAGGTCGGGAACGAGGGGACCTCCTGGGCCGCAGTGTTCTCGAGCAGCGCGCAGATCACCCGCTCGATCGAGCCAGTCGGCGAGCAGTGGAGGATCGGGGGGTGAACCTCCGTCCCGTCGGGGGTGTAATACTTGATATCGAACCGGTTGGCGCTCTCCACGTCGATCTGGACGGTCGGGTTCTCGATCGGCCTCCCCTGCGCATCGATCGCCGCGAGGTCGACCTTTGCTATCCAGTAGTGGACCCGGTCAGAGAGTATCTCGATCAGCATCGGGACACCGGACTTCGCGACGATCTTCTTCACCCAGAGTTCGTACTGGTCGTAGAAGTCCCGGGTGCACCGGAAGACCCCGACGAGCGGGGTCTCGAGGTCCTCACCGCTCTTCCAGCCTATCGCGAGCTGTTCCTCGAACGCCGCAAGCGCTCCGTCCACGTCCCGGCAGAGGGTGTGCATATCGGGCATCGTGAATGCGCGCAGGCGCTTCAGCCCGATCACCTCGCCCTTCTGCTCGTGGCGGAACGAGTAGGTCGAGAGCTCGTAGAGTTTCATCGGGAGGGTGTTCGGCGAGATGTGCATGTCGTGCATGATCGAGAACATCCCGAAACACGCCGCGAACCGGAGCATCATGTCGCGGTTGCCGCTCTTGAACCGGTACTGCCGCTCCCCGAACTTGGCGGCGTGCTCCCAGATTGCCTTATCGGCGAGGTCGTACATCACCGGGGTCTCGACCGGCATCCCGCCGTAGTCGAGCACCTGGGAGAGGACGTAGTCGGAGAGAAGGTCCCGGATCAGCTTGCCCCGGGGCATCCAGCGGTGGTTTCCGACATCCGCGCGTGGTTCGTAGTCCACGAGTTCTTTTGAGCGCATCAGGTCGACGTGCACCGGTTCGGCGCCTTCCGGCCCCGGGTATCCGAGTTCCTTCCGGATCAGGGCGGCGAAGGGGGTATCCTCCTTCGCGTATTCGGCCGCGTCTTTGCGGTCGCCCTCGGGGGTGAGGACGAAGAACTCGTGCTCGATCTCCTTTTTGGGCGCGGCAGTCGTCCCTTCGCCCGGAACGATCGTCCGCGAGAGCTCGGCGAGGGGGTGGCCCTTGCAGGAGAGCGAGAACGCCTTATACCAGCCGAACGGCGCGCGCTTCACGACGAAACCGCCGATGCCGGCGAGGGTTTCCTGGATCCCCGTAAGTACGCTCACCGCTGCATCCGGCGATGCAAGGTCGGAGGAGAGGTGGGCATAGGGGTAGATCATGATATTGGTGGTGCCGAGCTGCCGGGCGGTGGCAACGATCTCGTCGGCCGCCTGCCTGACGGCGTCCTCGATGTTCTCCTCGTCGACGGACTCAACCGCGCAGAAGACGGCAAGCGCCTCGTCAAGGGCGTCCTTTGGGACGACAACCTCTTCGGCGACCTTCGTCTTCTTCCGGGCCTCGTATTCGATATGATCAGAGTGGATCAGAAGAAGTCGCATTGGTATCCCCAGTTGAATCGTTCAATATCTGTTTTCCTGCTATATAGTGCATGACGCTCGGCGGGCGGGGGGCATGTGCCCCGGGCCGCCGCTCCCGCCGCTGCACGGCCGGAGGCGTCGGATCTCGCCGGATCCCCGGCATCACTCCTGTGCGCGGCGCGCGTTCTCGTGGTAGCGGGAGAGGGTCGCCTGCCGCTGGTCCATGTACTTCGCGTCCTGCTTCATGTTGTAGGGGCGCGCGGCGCGATCCGTACGGTAGAAGACCAGCTGCCCGATCGGCATCCCCGCGTAGACCTTGACCGGCCGGGAGTTCACATTGCACATCTCGAGCGTGATCGTCCCCCGAAAGCCCGCGTCGATCCACCCCCCCGTCTGGTGGAGTTCGACTCCGAGGCGCGCGATGCTGCTCTTCCCCTCGATGCTTGCGACGATGTCGTCGGGGAGCTCGATCGCTTCGAGCGTCTCGGCGAGGAGGAACTGCCCCGGCGCGAGGACGATCGAGTCGGCCACGGTCTCCTCGGTCCCGGCGCAGACGGTCTCCCTGTCGTAGGGGTCGATCACGGCCTCTCCCGGGACGTACCAGACAAAGTGCGAACCAAGCCTGATATCCAGGGAGTTGGGCTGGATCAGGTTGGGGTCGTAGGGGTCAATCTTGATGTGCCCGCGCCTGATGCGGTCTTCTATCTGCCAGTCGACAAGAATCATTCTACTCAGTTTCTCCTGTACGTTGTTCTGTGTTATCGAGGTGCCACTCCGTCCGGCGCATCAGCCCGTGCAGCGTGCTTGCCTCGCGGATCGTCAGTTTCGTCCGGCCGAGTATGCGGCGGATCATGACCATCGTGTTCTCCCGCTTGAAGTCCGGGTGGTCGATCCGGTCGAGGAACGCGTCGATGTGCCGGTAGAGCGAGTCCATCTCGATGGGGCTCGCGAGCGGGTAGGTCCCGCGCGGCAGGTTCGCGAGTTCGTAGCAGAGGATGCCCACCGCGTGGGAGAGGTTGAGGATAGGGTAGATCTCCGATGTCGGGATGGTGCAGATGAGGTTTGCCCGCTTGAGTTCGGTGTTCGCGAGCCCCCAGTTCTCCCGCCCGAAGAGGATCGCGACCTTCCCGTCGATATCGCCGACGATCTCCCTGACCTCCGCCGGCGAGTAATACGGCATCCGCATCGGGGTGCAGACCGACTTGCTCACCTCGCCGGTCGTCGCGACGACGAAGTCGAACTCGGTATAGACCTCCTCGATCGTCATCCGGCGAGCGTTGTCAAGGACGTCGCGGGCGTGGGAGGCGCGCATGATCGCGTCGTCGCCGAGCGCGCAGGGGTTGACGAGAACCAGCCGGGTGAACCCGAAGTTCTTCATCACCCGGGCGGTAAACCCGACGTTCCCCTCGTAGAGGGGCTCGACCAGGACGATTGAGATCTCAGGCATACCTCACTGTACCGCCCGGACCGTCGCCCGGAGCACGTCGATCCCTTCCTCGTAGACGGCGTTGCCCACGACGATCGTGTCCGCATACCGGCCCATCTCCGCAGCCTGCTCGGCCGACCGGATCCCGCCGCCGTAGTAGAGGACGGCGTGATCGATCGCCTCGGACGCCGCCTGTACGATTGCGGGGTCCCCGTAGGTTCCGCTGTACTCGATGTAGACGATGGGGAACCGGAAGTAACGGTCCGCGACCTGTGCGAACGCGGCCACGTCCTCCCCCGAGAGGCTGCAATTCGCCCCCGTCACCCGGCCGACGGCCGAGTTCGGGTTGAGGACGATGTAGGCCTCGGGCACCACCTTCTCCCAGTCGATGGCGCTAGAGTGGCGCAGCCAGGCGTAGTGCTTCCCGACGACCCAGCGGACGTCGTTCGTGTTCAAAACGCTCGGCACGAAGAGGTGGTCGATGCCCTCCTCAAAGATGGCGCAGTCGGGGCTCGCCGGTTCCACCACCAGCGGCAACCCATAGGAGGAGACCAGATCCAGGAGTTCGTGGAGGTTCTCCCGCGTCACGTTCAGCGTGCCCGAGAGCATCAGGGCGTCGGTTCCGCTCGTCGCGATCTCCTCGACGGCTCCCTCGGGGAGGCGTTTATCGGGGTCAAGTTTCGTTACGTGTGCCCAGGTCTTCCAGTTCGCGTGCATGGTGTCACTTCAGGTGGCCGATGTAGTCGCGGAGTCTGGCCTTCGGGATGCCGGTGATGGAGGAGACCTTCTCCGGGTCGGCTTCACGGAGCGTTGCAGCGTCATAGATGCCTGCAAGGTAGAGCCTGTCCACGGTCGCCTCGCCGAGCCCGGGGATCTCCAGGAGTTCTTTGTGCCCGCGTTCAAAGGCTGCTTTAGAGATCTTCTGCGGGGTGGGGCGGCCGAGGTGCCTGCAGACCAGATCCACATGTTTATGTACGGTTTCCGGGTTAATGCCGGTTTTGCTTGCAAGGTAGGGGATGGGGAGATAGCAGAGGTCGTCGGGGCTTGAGACGCCGCCTGCCTGGTATTTCTTCAGGCTGACCGCGGGAACACCGGCCTCCCGGAGGACGCGCTCGTTGCAGAGCCCGCGGGCCGCGTCCAGGAGTTCGTTTCCGGTAGCCTCCGGGATCCCGGCCTTCTTGAGCGCCGCGACGTCGGCGCGCGAGAGCGCGCGGATATCGTCGATCCCCTGATCGAGGAGGTTCTTGATGATCTTTGCGTGGCTCCGGCCTTTTCTCGGGGGCACGATCTTGCGGACGAACTTCCTGAGTTCCGAGCGGCGGCGGAGAACCTCGAGCGCCTCTTCCGCCTCTCTTGCGAGTTCTGCAGCCTCGTTTTCGTCGCTGCCGATGGCTTTCGCGAGATCGCCTGGCTGAATGGCCGCGATCTCGGAGACCGTGTAGATGTGGTGTGCGTGCAGGCGGCGCATGAGGTCGTCGGTCATCGAGGGCATCATCCGGAGCGCCTCGACGTTCGAGGCGATATGGCTGCAGAGCGGGCAGCCGATATCCCACGGGCGGGCCCCTTTTCGGATCAGGCGGACGTGGGAGAGGTTGTGCTCCGGGCAGGTCGCCTCGACCCGGACTGCCTTGCCCCAGGTGCTGCCGGGCAGACTGATGTTGAACCGGCACTCGGGGTAGCCGGTGCAGCCGATGAACTGAGAGACGCCGATGTGCCGGATCCGGAGATCATGGCCGCAGGCGGGGCAGGGGCCGACGGTATGCTCCTCCGCGGTCTGCTCCATGATCTCGCTACCTATCTCCGACTCGTGCGCCTCGAGTTTGTCGAAGACCCGATGCAACATCTCGCGGGACTCGGTGACGACGTCGTCGCGGGAGCGCCGGCTCTGCTTGATGAGCTGCATGTGCTCTTCAAGCGTCCGGGTCATCTCCGGCTCCGTGATCGTCTCGGCGTGGTTGTCGAGCGCGTCGATGACGGCTCTCCCGACGAGCGTCGGGCGGAGGGGGTTCCCTTCCACATAGCGGCGGGAGATGAGTTTCCCGATCACCTCGTGCCGGGTGCTCTTCGTGCCGAGGCCGAGTTCTTCCATCACCTGGATGAGCCGGCTCTGGGAGTAGCGCGCCGGCGGCTGCGTCTGCTTCTCTTCGAGGTTCACCTTCCTGATCGGCAGCCTCTCACCGGGAGCGAGCACCGGGAGGATGTTCTCCTTCGCCTCCGAGTAGGGGTAGACCCGGCGCCACCCGGCGTAGAGGAGCCTGCCGCCGGTGGCCTTGTAGGGCTCGCCGGAGGCGTCGAAGGTGCACCGTGTGGTCACCCAGCTGGCGTCGGGGGAGAGGGTCGCGAGGAACCGCCGCACGACGAGTTCGTAGACCTTCCACCGGTCCTGCCCGAGCGCCTCGCGGGTCGCTGAGCCCGTCGGGTGGATCGGCGGATGGTCGGTGCTCTCCTTCTTGCCCCGGGTCGGGACGGGCCGCCGGTTCTGCTGCACCCAGGCGACGTCCTCATCGAAGACCCCTCCTTTGAGGGTGCTCAAGATCGCGTTCAGGTTCAGCGACTTCGGGTAGACCGTGTTGTCGGTCCTCGGGTAGGAGATGTACCCGTTCATGTAGAGGTCTTCGGCGATCCGCATCGCGTTCGCCGCCGAGAGCCCCAGGCGGCTTGCCGCGACGATGAAGGTCGTGGTGTCGAACGGCGTCGGCGCCCGGTCGGCCTTCTGTCCCTCTTTTACCTCCGTGACGACGAGCGGCTCTTTCGTCCCTTCCTTCGCGGCGAGGGCTGTTTCGTGGTCGGTGAACCGGCCGGTGGTGTGCCGCGCCTCGATCGTCACACCGTCTTTCTCGGTCTCGAGCGAGAGCATCCAGTAGGTCTCGGGGACGAAGTTCTCGATCTCACGCTCCCGGTCGACGATCATGGCGAGCGTCGGGCTCTGGACGCGGCCGACGGAGAGGATGTTCGTGCCGCCCCGGCGTGCCGCGAGGCTGATGAACCGGGTCAGCGCCGCGCCCCACATCAGGTCGACCGCCTGGCGGGCCTCGCCGGCGGCCGCGAGGTCGAAGTCGAGGTCGGTCAGGTTCTCAAACGCCGTCCGGATCTCCGCCGGGGTGATTGCCGAGAACCGGGCACGGTTGATCTTGACCGTGGGGTTCACCTCACGGACGAGTTCGTAGGCCTCCTTTCCGATCAGTTCTCCTTCCGTATCATAATCGGTGGCAATGGTGACGAGATCCGCCTTCTTCGAGAGTTTCTGGATGAGGTTGACGATCTTCTTCTCGGTCGGCTTCTTGATGATGCCCGCGTCGATGAGGCTCCGCGGGGTATGGATCTCGCTTCGCCAGTTCGTGTAGCCCGGCTCGAAGTCCACCTCCACCACGTGCCCTTTGAGGCCGACCACGATCTTCGTGTCGAAGGAGTAGGTGGATACGCTTCCGTCCTTCCTGGCTACCACTTTCTCGTTGCCGGCGAGGATCTGCGCGATCCGGTTTGCCGAGATGTTCTTCTCTGCGATGATCAGATGCACTGCGGATTACACCCCGCCTGTATCAATAAATTCGGATACGATGCGGCCGAGTTCCCGCGGGTCCGCCCGCCCGCGTGTCTCTTTCATCACCTGCCCGACAAGGAAGTTCAGGGCACCTTTCTTGCCGGCCCGGTAGTCCTCCACGGCCTGGGGGTTTGCGGCGACCACCTTCTCGACGACCTGCGTGAACTCGTCGCCCGTGGCCCTGGCGAGCCCTTCGCGTTCCACGATCACGCCGGGAGGCTCACAGGGTTTGCCGGCGGCGCAGGCATCGAGCATCTCCCGCAGGACCTGGACACCGGCTTTGTCGGTGATGGTCTCCGCCCTGATGAGCGCAAGGAGCTCCATGAAGCGGTCGGCCGGGACGGCGGCGATGCCCATATCGCGGTAGTTGAGTTCGCCAAGGAGTGTGTCGGCCACCCAGGTGGCGGCGAGGACGGAATCGACGGACGCAACGTGTTCGTAGAAGTCGGCGAGTTTCGGGTCGCCGGTCAGCGTCCGGGCGTGGTTCGGCGATATCCCGTACTGCGCCATGAACCGGTTCTTCCGGGCGGTGGGGAGTTCGGGGAGTTCGATCGCCGCGACCCAGTCGGAGACCCGGAGCGGCCGGAGATCCGGCTCGGGGAAGTAGCGGTAGTCGTGCTCCTCCTCCTTGCCGCGGGCGGAGGTGGTGATCCCGCGCCCTTCCATGAAGTGGCGGGTCTCTCGCGTCACCTTCTGGCCGCGCCGGAGCAGGTTCTTCTGCCGGGTCACCTCGAAGGTGAGGGCCTTCTCGACGCCCTTGTAGGAGGAGATGTTCTTGACCTCGACCCGCTCGGACCCCTCGAGGGAGATGTTTGCGTCCACACGGAGGCCGCCCTCCCGCTCGCCGTCGAAGACGCCGAGGTACTCGAGGATCGCCCGGAGTTTGTTCAGGAACCGGCGTGCCTCCTGCGGGGAGCGCATGTCCGGTTCGGTGACGATCTCGAGGAGCGGGATGCCCGACCGGTTGTAATCGACGAGCGAGTACTTCGACCCACCCGCGACGTGGACGAGCCTGCCCGGGTCCTCTTCGAGGTGCACCCGGGTGATCCGGACGATCTTCTCGTGCCCCTCGTCGTCCTCGATCTCGACCGCCCCCTTGACCGCGAGCGGTTTGTCGTACTGCGTGATCTGGTAGGCCTTCGGGAGGTCGGGGTAGAAATAGTTCTTCCGGGCGAACTCCGACTCTTCCGGGACCGTCATACCGAGTGCTTTTGCGACGCGGAGGCCGTACTCGACCGCCTTTCTGTTGATCCGCGGGAGCGCTCCGGGCAGGCCGAGACAGATCGGACAGCAGTGGGTGTTCGGCTCGTCGTCGCGGTAGTCCGTCGAGCACCCGCAGAAGAGTTTCGTCGCGGTCGAGAGCTGGACGTGGATCTCGAGCCCGATGATCGTCTTCATGCCCTCACCTCCTGCTCGTAGGCATACGCGGCGTCGACGACGCGCTCGTCCTCAAACTGCCGCCCCATGATCTGGAGGCCGACGGGAAGGCCGTCCACCTTCCCGCACGGGACGGATATCGCCGGGATCCCGGCGAGGTTTGCCGGCACCGTGAGGATGTCGGAGAGGTACATCGAGAGCGGGTCGGACTTTTCGCCGAGGCGGAAGGCGACCGTCGGCATCGTCGGGCCGGCGATGACGTCCACCTCGCGGAACGCCCGTTCGAAGTCCTCTCTGATGTTGCGGCGGGCAATCTGCGCCTTCGCGTAGTAGCGGCCGGCGTAGCCCGCGGAGAGCGCGAAGGTCCCGAGCATGATCCGGCGCCGGACCTCGGTGCCGAACTTCTCCAGCCTCAGGTCCTGGTAGGCCTCGTGCCAGGACTTCCTGGTGTCGACCGCCGGGCCGTAGCGGACGCCGTCGAACCGGGCAAGGTTCGAGGAGGCTTCGCTGGTGCAGATGACGTAGTAGGCCGCGAGCGCGTGCCGCATCCCGGGGATGCTCACCGGGACGGTCTTCGCCCCGAGCCCCTCAAGGACGCCGATGGCGTCGCGGACGCTCTCTCCCACACGGGGGTCCACGCCTTCGCCGAAGTACTCCTCCGGGATCCCGACCCGGAGCCCTTTGATCTCGGCCGAGGGCCGGTGGTCGTACGGGCGGTCGAGCATCGTCGAGTCGCGGGGGTCGTAGCGCGCGATCACCGACATCAGCCTTGAAACATCCTCCACGGTTCGCGCCATCGGCCCGATCTGTTCGAGGGAGTTCGCGTAGGCGATGAGGCCGTAGCGGGAGACCCGGCCGTAGGTGGGTTTGAGGCCTGCGATCCCGCAGAACGCCGCAGGGCACCGGATCGAGCCGCCGGTGTCGGTGCCGAGCGCCATCGGGACGAGGCCCGCGGCGACGGCGGCGGCGCTCCCGCCGGACGAACCGCCGGGCACCCGCCCCGGGTCGACCGGGTTTCTGGTGGGGCCGAACGCGCTCGTCTCGGTGGTGGAGCCCATCCCGAACTCGTCCATGTTGGTCTTGCCGACGATCGCGGCTCCGGAGCTCCGGAGGAGTTCCACGACGTAGGCGTCGTACGGCGGGATGTAGCCCTCAAGAATCCGTGACCCGCAGGTGGTCTGTATCCCTGCGGTCGAGATGTTGTCCTTGACCGCGACGGCGGTGCCGGCGAGCGGCCCGTCGGCGAACGGCGCCTGGCGGCAGGTGGTGATGAAGGCGTTGTACCGGTCGTCCGGCGAGAATTCGAGGGTTCCCGCCACTCACATCACCCTCGGTGCCTTGATGAACCCGTCCTCGGTCGACCCCGCGTTCGCGAGGGCCTCTTCCTGCGAGAGGCCGGGCTGGATCTCGTCGTCCCGGAAGACGTTCACGATCCCCGCGTCCGGGGCGCTTTTCCCCTCGACGGTATCGAGGACCTCGAAGTAGTCCAGGATTGCGTTGAACTGGGTGGTGAACGCCGGCACCTCGTCTTTTGATATGCCGATATCCGCAAGTTCTGCTATATGCTCAATATCGCTCTCAGTAATCATGTTCCGCCCTACTGATCTCCGTTAAGTACCCTTGTACCGACTTTTTATAACCGTTGTCACGAGAGAGCCGTTGCATTGCTCTCCAGATCCCGCTCCCGTATTGCATCGCTTTCTTCTCGGCCCTGGCGATTTCGGCGGGAATGTGCCGCTCTGCGATCTCGCGCAGGGGGCGTTTTCGCACCCCCCCGCGCACCTTCTCCTCAGCCGGGATTGCCCGGGCGGCGCGCACCACCCGGACGTCGAGGTAGGGCATCGAGATGTATGCCCCGTAGAGGCCCGCAATCGCCTGGTCCCGCGTTCTCTGGCGGGCGAGGTCGGCGAAATCCCGCTCGAGCTCCGCCGCGAGGTCGGGGGAGGTGAGGTAGCGGGCGTAGCCGCCGAAGAGTTCGTCCGCTCCCTGCCCGGCGAGGATGCGGGTATGGCCGTGCTCTTCCGCCCACGCGGCGACGAAGGAGAGGGTCGTCGCGATCGAGGCCTCGAGGGGGTTCGTCGGGTCGGGGATGACCCGGACGACCCGGGCGAGGGCCTCCGCGACCTCGTCCTCTGTCGGCGTGACGATATCGAGGTCGAGCCCCAGCGCCCGGGCGGCTGCGGCGGCCCGTTCGACGTCGTGCGACCCTTCGAGCCCCACCGTCACGCAGGGGAGGTGGGCGAGGTGGGCGACGAGGGCCGAGTCAACGCCGCCGGAGAACGCCACCACACCCTCGTCGCTCCGGAGATTGACCGCGGTGACGATCGCCTCCTCGAGGGTGCAGGGCGCCGGGTTGGGGGCTATCCGGGCAACCTCCCGCCCGCCGCAGCAGACGGTCCCCGGCGGGACCGGGCCGGGCACGATCCCGAGCGCGTCGCGTGCCACGCAGTCGCCGTAGGTGAGCAGGAACTCGCCGCCGCACCGGGCGAGGGCCCCGGGCTCCTCCGAGAGCATCCGCTCCACATCGGCAGGGGAAAGCCGCACCCCGTCACGTTCGATCCAGCCCGTCAGGTTCATGGTCGGCATATTCCGTAATCCGGCAGGTGTCGCCGCGAGGTTTCCACGGTATGCGGTCACCTCAAAAAACGGATCCGTCTCAGTGTTTGCACTAGCATACTATAAATGTGCGTACATCGGCCGGCGCGAAATCTGAGTGGTTTGGGGTAATTTGACGGGGAGCGTGGCCTCGATTGCTCTGCCCTTCAACAGAGGCGGCCGGGGGATACCCGTCCGGGCCCCCGTCACCGGCAGAGCGGCGTGAGTTTCTCGATCAGCCGCTCCACCTGCCGGACGGCCGTTCCGATGTAGGCGTCCGGGTCGAGGAGCGCGTCGAGCTCCTCGCGGGTGACGAACTTCGTGACCTCGGCCCGTTCGCCGAGCACCTGGCTGAGGTCACGGTCCTCGGCGAGGGCCTGCATGCTCGCCGTCCGCATCACCTCGTGGGCCTCCTGCCGGTTCATGCCCCGCTTCGTGAGTTCGATCATCACCGACTCGGCGAGGTTCACGCCCCGGAGCATCATCAGGTTCTTTCGGATGTTTGCCCTGTTGAACTCAAGCCCCTCCAGCACGCGGATCATCACGTTGAGGATGTGATCGGTGAGCACCGAGGCCTCGGGGAAGAGCACCCGCTCGGGGGAGGAGTTCGTCAGGTCGCGCTCGTCCCAGAGGACGTTGTTCTGGAGGGCCGGTTCGACCGCGGAGCGGACGATCCGGGCAAGACCGCAGACCTGCTCGCTCTTGATCGGGTTTCTCTTGTGGGGCATCGTGCTCGAGCCCACCTGCTTCTTCCCGAACGCCTCCGCAACCTCCCCGATCTCGGAGCGCTGCATCAGCCGGAGTTCAAGGCCGATCTTGTCGAGCGTCGTCGCGATGTTTGCAAGGAGCATGAAGTACTCCGCGTAGCGGTCCCGTGCGATGATCTGGTTTGAGACGTCCACGGCCCCGATCCCGAGGAACTCCATCATCGTTGCCTGGATCTCGATGCCGGCATCCCCGAGGGCCGCCTGGGTGCCCACGGCGCCGGTGAGCTGCCCGACGACGACCCGGGGGCGCATCTGGCGGAGGCGCTCGATGTGCCGGGAGACCTCGCTCGCCCAGATTGCGAACCGGAGGCCATACGTGGTGGGGACGCCGATCTGCCCGTGGGTGCGGCCGGCGCAGACCAGGGTCTTCGTCTCGGCGCTCCGGGCGAGGAGCACACCGAGGAGCCTGGCCAGTTTCTCCTCGATGAGTGCGAGGCTGTCCCGGAGCTGCAGGGCGGTCGCCGTGTCCAGGATATCGTTCGAGGTCGCGCCGTAGTGGATCCACCGCCCCGCATCGCCGCAGACCTCAGTGACGGCCTTGACGATCGCCATCATGTCGTGGTTGATCTCGGCCTCGATCTCCTTCGCCCGCTCAAGACGCGCGTTCGGGGCAAGCGCCGCGATCGTCTCCGCATCCTCGCGGGGGATCATCCCGTGTGCCGCTTCGGCCCGGGCCAGCGCCACTTCGGCCGTGACGATCGCCCGGAAGCGGTTCTCCTCACTCCAGACGGCACGCATCTCCGGGGTGCCGTACCGGTAGTCGATGGGATGGATTGCCATAGT
>JASUSO010000097.1 GCA_030446015.1 Methanobacteriota archaeon | reverse complement strand
CCTTGCCGACCCGGTCTTCAAACTCGCACGGAAGGTGGAGCCGATCATCGAGGAGAAACTGCCCTACCTGGCGTATAACGTCTGTGCGGCGGGGAAGAAACCAGAGAGTTAAGTCACGTCTGTGAGGGGACGCACGGGCCGTTCCCTGCTCTCACTCGACCCGGCCGCATGAGGAGGCTTCTTTTTTGCGATGTGGGGATAACGGAATAGTTATATCCCGTCTTTCCGAACTACTCCCCTATGGAGCCGGCCGATATCGTCCTGACGAAGGATACGTTCGAGGTCCTCGCGTCAGGGACCCGGCTTGATATTTTAAAGGCTCTGCATATACGCAGGATGACGATCACGGAACTTGCGGCCGACCTCGGCCTGGCAAAGTCCACGGTTCACCACCACCTGCAGAGACTGGCCGACTCCGGTTTTGTCGCCGCAGGCGACGACGGACACGCCTGGGTGTACTACGCGCTCACGCCGGAGGGGCTGGCCCTCCTGCAGCCGCACGGCGGTGCCCGGATCCGGATAATCCTGGCTGCGGGACTGGCAAGCCTCGCCGGAGGGGTCTGTGCCCTCGCGGCCTTCCTGACCGCGCCGGTCCGGGAAGGGCCGATCTCTCCGAGACCAATAGGCGGCGGCGGCCTCCCGGTCACGGAGGGGCCTCCCGTGGAACTGCTCGTTGCCGGGATCGCGCTCGCGGTGATCGGGGGGGTCCTCATGGCGTATGCCTGCGTCCGGTGGCGGAACAGACGTGCGGCGGCGCAGCACCTCGATCCGGCGGGTGAAGAGGTTACGTGACCGCTATGGTTTTTGAACCTGTTCGACCGGTATCGAACGCTTTCGCCGGTATTATCGTCTTCCTGCAGAAAGACTCCGTGTGGATGCCCGGAAGTTACCCGGTTCGCGGATCACCGGCCACCTCGATGCCATCCACGGGAGAGAACGATGAAAAGACTATTGATCTCCGGAATAGGCATCCTGGTTCTGGCGCTCATTCTTGCAGGACTGGCTGTCTGCGGGACCGCACCTCTGAACACGACCTCGGTCTCCGGTGAATCCGTAGCCGACGATAGTGTGGCGGCCGGGAACAACCGGTTTGCGTTCGACCTCTACCGGCGCCTCGCGGCCGAGCCGGCGCATGCGGGAGACAACCTCTTCTTCTCGCCCTACAGCATCACCTCGGCCCTCGCGATCACCTGCGAGGGCGCCCGGGGTACGACCGCCGACGAGATCCGGTCGGTGCTGCACCTTCCGGAGAACAAGACCCTCCGGAGAGCCGGGTTTGCCTGGCTGGATGCCGGCCTCAATCGGGGGAGCGCCAACTACACCCTCCGCACCGCAAACGCCCTCTGGGCG
This sequence comes from Methanobacteriota archaeon, assembly GCA_030446015.1. Lineage (GTDB taxonomy): Archaea > Halobacteriota > Methanomicrobia > Methanomicrobiales > Methanoculleaceae > Methanoculleus. Next base: position 4,970 of record JASUSO010000097.1, on the reverse strand, counting down.
GAGGAGACCTATTCGTTCCTCCCGGACTACACTGGGATTGCCGAACGCTGGTACGGGGCGAACGTCACGAACTTCGACTTCATCAACGACCCCGAGGGGTCGCGGGAGACGATCAACCGGTGGGTGGAAGAGCAGACCGAGGATAAAATCCGCGACCTTCTCCCAGCCGACTCGATCGACGACCTCACCCGGCTCGTGATCACGAACGCTATCTACTTCAAGGGTACCTGGGTCAAGCAGTTCGATCCCGCCGAGACGACGGAGGAGGCGTTCCGGATCGCTCAGGACGAGACAGTGCAGGTCCAGATGATGCACCGGACGGACGAGGATGCCATATACGGATATACCGAGACGGGGACCCTCCAGGTGCTCAGGATGCCGTATGCGCACGGGAACGGAACGGAACTCTCGATGCTCGTCCTCCTCCCGAAGGAAGACAACCTGACGGCAGCAGAAGAGGTTCTCGACGTCGGGACGCTCACCGGGATCCGGGATTCGCTGACCGACCGGCGCGTCAGGGTCGTCTTCCCGAAGTTCACGCTTGAGACGGAGTACAGTCTCCCGCAGGCGCTCGCAGCGATGGGGATGCCGACGGCGTTCACTGATGCGGCCAACTTCTCGGGGATGGACGGCACGGATATGCTCTTCATCAGCGATGTCGTCCACAAGGCGTTCGTCGACGTGAACGAGGAGGGAACCGAGGCAGCGGCGGCGACCGCCGTCATCATCGCGGGCGGGGGGGCTGTAGGTCCGGAGACCGCACCCGTCTTCCGTGCGGACCACCCGTTTATCTTCCTCATCACTGAGAAGGATTCAGGCGCAATCCTCTTCATGGGGAGGGTCGTCAACCCCGAAGGCACGTGAAGGGGGGAACAAGGGGTCGTTCTTTCCCCCCTTCCGTCGGTTCGTGGGAGGGGGCGCAGGGTGCCCTCCCATCCGGCATCCCGATGCCCATCGCACTCGCCCACCTGCATACTCCTGCAGGAGACAGGAGAAAAGAGCAGGTTAACGACTACGAGGGCGTTGCCGAGAACACCACCCTGATGGCAGGCGCGGGGAACGGCATCTCCTCTGACTGCGGATACCGATACCGCCGACCCCGTCGTGCGCGTCCGATAAGATGATGACAGATAATGTGATCTGGATGTGGCAACCATGTCACCACCAAACTTATCCCTGAAAAACCCAATATCCCAATTACGCAGAGGTGTAACGTCATGCTGGTCACATTTGAAGTAACGTATGCCGAAGGATGGTGGAGCGCCAGCGCACATGCACCTGAAAATGCCATCTTTACCCAGGGCAAAAGCATAGGAGAACTCATCGACAACATCCTGGAAGCAACGTCGCTCCATTACACGGAAGAGCTCGAAGCGGGAGAACGAATCACCATTGTAACCAGGTACAAATCCGAAACCCACGAACAGGAGAGCCCGATCCCGTCAAATTTCGAATACAAGGTCGATATCATTGCCGCGACACCCGGTTGTTAGTGGTTTCAAGACTATCAAAGTCCTTGAAAAACTTGGATTTTCTTTTCTCCGGCAGGCCGGAAGTCACGTCCAGATGCGTAAAGTTGTTGGAGATAAACGACTTCGGGTTACCATACCCCTTCACGACGAACTTAATGTAGCTACACTGAACGCAATCGTCACCGACATCGCAGAATTTGAGGGCATGACGAAAGAACACGTCTACGATCTCTTACGATAACCCTCTTCTTAAGGCAACAGATATCCTTCCGCCAATCGAGAATGCATCCGATCTCCTCACGAAGACCGGAGCCGGGCAAGGATCCGGAGCTTCTTTTCAAGCGCCGCCTCCGCCGCCCGCTCGACCCCGGCCTTCATCTCCTCGAAGTCTCTTTTGTCCTCGCCCACGACCTTCTTGACCGGGGTGTATGCCGACTCCCGGAACCGGGGGGTGAAGTCCTGGATCTCGCCACCGACCGAGAGGACGGACTCGGGCGTCCCCTCCTCGACGTAGCCGACCTCTTTCATCGCGACGCCCGCAGACTCGACGACCCGCCGGATCTCCGGCGCAGCCTCCGGCGGGGCGACGACTAAAAGCGCGTCGAGCGAGACACCGAGGTAGTCGATCTCGAGCGCGTCGAGCATTGAGAGGACCTTCGGCCGGACGAGGGTGCGGAGGTCGTCCTCGACGACGACGATCCGGCAGCCGGCGGTCTCGGCCATCTCGTAGGCGTCGCCCCGGAGGCCGCCGTTCGTGACGTCGGTCATGGCGTGGATGCTCCCGAGGACGTCGCTTGCAAGGAGCGCCTCGCAGGCCTTGAGGAAGTGGAGGTTGATCGTCTCCTCGACGACCTCGGGGAACCCGGAGTAGATCGCAGCGGTGGCGATGGTGCCGCCGCCCGCCCCCTCGGTCATGAGGAGGACGTCGCCAGGGGCGATCTGCTTTCGGGCGGTGAGGTGGTGTGCGACGCCGACGGCGCCGACGCACCCGGTCATCCGGGTCCCGAGCACCATGTCCCCGCCGATCCGGAGGGTGGAGCCGGTGACGAGCGGGACGCCCATCGCCTCGCCGACGGCGGAGACGCCCGCCGTGTAGTCGAATATCTTCGCGACGTCGCCGTCGTCGGCGACGTGGATATCGGAGAGGAGCGCGACGGGTTTTGCGCCCATGACGTAGACGTCGCGGAGCGTCGCCCGGGTGACGTGGAACCCTGCGAGGAAGGGGAAGTCGGAGAGACGGGAGTGCATCCCGTCGACGGTGGTGATGATGTAGTCCCCGCCGGCACGGACGGCACCTGCGTCGTCCATCTCGTCGACGCCGACCGCAGCCTCTGTCCGGCCGATGATCCGGGCGAGCTGCCGGTGGGCAAAGAAGTCGCCCGATCCCCGCGAGCCGACGCCGAACTCACCCATCGTCGAACCAGATGGCTCGAACGTAAAGAGGTCGCCGGAGAGCCCGGTCGAGTTCTTCGCCTCGGTGAGGACTGCCCGGGCGAATGCCTCGGCGTAGGCGGGGGTCACGCGGTGGTGCTTGATCGAGAGGATATCCCGGGAGAGAAGGCGCACGATCTCGTCGTCAGGGGTGCCGGCGGCGAGGTGCTGGCGGCTGATCTCTTCTACATCCATTGTAAGAGAGGTCGGTGCAGAACGAGATAAAGGGAATGGCGCGGGAGAGGCAAAGATTCAAGCAGATCCGGGGCGACACCTGATGGATGACGGGTGGGGAGATGATCGCCGCCTGCTCCGTCGCCGGTTCGGACTCGGGGGGAGGAGCGGGCATCCAGGCGGACTTGAAGACGTTCACGGCGCTCGGAGTCTTTGGGCTGACGGTCATTACGGCGGTGACGGCCCAGGATACCCGCGAAGTGCGGGGGGTCTGGATGCTCCCCCCCGACGCGGTCCGGGCGCAGATCGAAGCGGTCGCCGACGGCTTCTTTGTCGGGGCGTGGAAGACCGGGATGCTCGGGAACGCCGCAAACGTCCGTGCGGTGGCGGAGGCCCTGCCGGAGGGGGCAGTGCTCGTGATCGACCCGGTGATGATCTCGACGTCGGGCCACCGGCTGCTCGCAGAGGATGCCGCAAGAGACCTCGCGGAACTCCTCATCCCCCGGGCGGCGGTCGTCACCCCGAACATCCCTGAGGCGGAAGTTCTCGCCAGGATGCGGGTTACAACTATCGAGGAGATGGTTGAGGCAGGCCGGCGGATCTTCGATCTCGGCGCCGGTGCCGTGGTGGTGAAGGGCGGGCATCTCGACGGCGGTGCGGCAGTGGACGTCCTGGTCGACCGGGACGGCGAGGTGCGGCTCTCCGGGGAGCGATACCCCTATTCGGTGCATGGGTCGGGATGCTGCTTCTCGGCGGCGCTCACGGCATACCTCGCCCGGGGGGTCTCCGTAGAGGAGGGGTTCCGCGCGGCAAGAGTGTTCATCGACACGGCCATCCGGGAGGCAGCGGGAGATCCCGGGCCGGTCAGGATCGTCAATCCGGGAGGAACGGTCTTTCACAGACTTTGAAACAATATTTCCACATTTTTGTAAGGATCCGGACATTATTTCCTCTTGCCTCTCGAAAAACTTGCATTTAATCACCATGCCGAGCCCCGGTTAAACTTATTATCACCCCCATTATCCGACAGAAATGAAAAATAATCCACCAATAATTTAAAAGCAAATACGGAATTTTTATAACTAAAAACCTGTAACTATTGTATTGAATGGACGAGATCGACGACGCGATCCTTCGGGAACTGCAGAGAGACGGGCGAATGTCTATGGCAGAACTCGGCTCAATGCTGGGCATCGCACCGTCGACAGTCTTTAAACGGATCGAGAAGTTAAAGAACGCCGGTATCCTTGAGCGGTTCACAATTGTCATCAACCAGAAGTGTTTCGAACATACGCTGGTCGCTTTCTTAAACGTCAGGGTACACCCCGACGAGAAACCTGAGGTCGAAGAGTTCATGCGGGGCCTCCCGAGCATCCTTGAACTCTACGAGGTTCTCGAGCCCGGCGACTTCTTCGTCAAGGTCCGAGTGCAGAATATATCCGAGCTGAAACGGAGCGTGCTCGTCCCCCTCTCCGGCCTTCCGGGAGTGAGGGATATCCAGACGATCATCTCGGTGAGGAAGGTCAAGGAACAGACATGAACGGAATGGAAGTTGAGACCATACAGCAGATGCTTGCGATCGTGACGCTTCTTTTGGGAGCGCTCCTCATCGGCATCATCTTCAATGCCTACCGGATCGTGAGGCAGCCTACCCTGCTTCTCTTCATCTACGGGCTGTTTACGCTGGTGGTAGGGATCACGTTCGCCGATCTCGTGAGCATCTTCACGCCCGATGCCTTCATCATCGCCTGGTCGGCGGTCTTCTCCCACATCGTGGTGATCCTCGGCCTCTGCGTGATGGCGTACGGCATCATGAGAGGGTAATATGCGCACCGGCACTTCGTTTGCCCGGGACTGGCAGCTGATCAAGGTGGCACGGTCGCTGCAGCGGCA
>JASUSO010000018.1 GCA_030446015.1 Methanobacteriota archaeon | reverse complement strand
CGGCGGGCCGCAGCGTCGAGTTTTTCGAGGGCGGCGGCGAGGTCGTAGAACCCGAGCGAGAACGCCGCGACGACGACGTCATGGGGCTCGACATCCCTGCCGATCACCGTATCCTCCCATCGCATCGTAACCGTGGAGTAGTTCGTGAGCTCCTCCGCCGCCATCCGCTCCCGGAGGACGGAAAGCATGCCCTCCGAGGGGTCGAGGGCGGTGACGTGGGTGGCGGTCCGGGCGATCGGCACGGCCAGTCTCCCCGTCCCGGCGCCCATATCGAGCACGGTCTCGCCGGGCGCGACGTCCAGGATCGCGAGTTCGTGCTCGGTCGCCTTCTTCTCGTCCTGGGTGATCCGCCGGTAGGCGGCGGCGCGTTTGTCCCAGTGGGCGGCGGGATTGCGGTCTTTCTCGGCTCGTTCGGGGGAACTTGCGTAGAGCGCCTTCCAGAGTTCGTTCCAGTCGATGATCCGGTGCATGGATGTTTCCTCTCCCTGTGACGGTATAAGCGCTCGGGATCGGTCCCTCGCTGACCGGGAGGGCCGGATTCGACGACGCCCGGACCGGTCGGTGGGGGTATAGAGTCTCTATATGTGCCTATATTCTATGTCGGGAATTGCAATACTCCGGGCAGGGCCACCATGAGGTACCCGATACCATGCTCGATCTCGCCCTGCTCTTCATCGTCGGCATCATCATCCTCGCGCTCATCTTCGATTTCACGAACGGCTTTCACGACGCGGCTAACTCCATCTCGACGGTCATCTCGACGAAGGTCCTCTCCCCGAGGGACGCCGTGGCGTTCGCTGCGTTCTTCAACTTCATCGCGGCCTTCGGGTTCGGTGTCGCGGTCGCAAGCACCATCAGCAAGATCATCAACCTCAATTCCGTCGCCGCCTCCGTCGTCCCCTTCATTGTCCTCTCGGGCCTTGTCGGGGCGATCGCCTGGAACATGATAACCTGGTACTCCGGTCTCCCGACCTCCTCGTCGCACGCGCTCATTGGCGGCCTGATGGGGGGAGGCCTCGCCGCGGCCGGGGTTGCGGCGATTCAACTCTCGACCATCGGGACGATCGTGCTCTTCATGGTCGTATCGCCCATCATCGGGTTTCTTGTGGGCCTGATCTTTATGAGCGGGGTGATGCGGTTCTCGGGGGGCATCCCGCGGAATACGGCCGATCGGGGTTTTCGGCGGCTCCAGCTCCTCTCGGCAGCCGCGTACAGTTTCAGTCACGGGACCAACGATGCGCAGAAGACGATGGGGATCATCACCCCGCTCCTCTTCTCGATTGGCTACTACGGCGCGGGCGTTGATCCGAACAACCTGCCGGTCCCGTTCTGGGTGATCCTCGCGGCGCATGCGGCGATCGCGCTCGGCACATTCTTTGGGGGATGGCGGATCGTGAAGACGATGGGCTACGGGATCACCAGGCTTCGGCCGGTCCACGGTTTTGCGGCGGAGACCGCCGGCGCCGCCACGATCATCGGTGCCTCCCTTGCGGGGATCCCGGTGAGCACGACGCATATCATCTCTTCTTCCATCATGGGCGTCGGCGTCACCAAAGGGGCGAGGTTCGTGAGGTGGGGCGCTGCGCGCCGGATCGTCGCGGCGTGGGTCCTCACGATACCGCTCAGCGCGTCGATCGGCTACCTTGCCTTCTCGGCGCTACACCTGGCGGGATGGGTCTGAGGCGGCCCCCCGCCAATCAGTTCTTGAAACTATGGACCGGTGCGGGGATCCGTCCGCCGCGGTTGATGAAGTCGGCGCAGCCGAACCTGTTCACCTGCTGGATCGGTGCGTGGCCTAAGAGGCCGCCGAACTCGACGGTGTCGCCGACGTCCTTCCCGATCACCGGGATCAGCCGGACGGCGGTGGTCTTGTTGTTGATCATCCCGATCGCGGCCTCGTCCGCGATGATCCCGGATATCGTCGAGGCAGGTGTGTCGCCCGGGATCGCGATCATATCGAGGCCGACCGAGCATACGCAGGTCATCGCCTCGAGTTTCTCGAGCGTGAGGGCGCCTCGGTTCACCGCATCGATCATCCCCTGGTCCTCGCTGACCGGGATGAACGCACCCGAGAGTCCGCCGACAAAGGAACTTGCCATGATCCCGCCCTTCTTCACCTGGTCGTTCAAGAGTGCGAGTGCGGCCGTCGTCCCCGGTGCACCGGCCGATTCAAGCCCCATCTCCTCGAGGATCCCGGCGACGCTGTCCCCGACGGAGGGTGTCGGAGCGAGGGAGAGGTCGACGATCCCGAACGGGATCCCGAGCCGCCTCGAGGCCTCCAGGGCGACGAGCTGCCCGGCGCGGGTGACCTTGAAGGCCGTCTTCTTGACAGTCTCGCAGAGGACCTCGAAGTTTTCTCCCCGGACGCTCTCGAGCGCGTGCTTGATGACCCCCGGGCCGCTCACGCCGACGTTGATGACCGCGTCCGCCTCGGAGACCCCGTGAAACGCTCCCGCCATGAACGGGTTGTCGTCGGGGGCGTTGCAGAAGACGACCAGTTTCGTGCAGCCGATGGAGTTCTGCTCCTTCGTCGCCTCGGCCGTCTCCCGCACGATCTCCCCCATCAGTTTGACGGCGTCCATGTTGATCCCGGTCTTTGTCGAGCCGACGTTCACCGAGCTGCAGACCCGCTCGGTCGCGGCAAGGGCCGCCGGGATCGAGCGGATGAGGGCCTCATCGGTCGGGGTCATGCCCTTTGAGACGATCGCCGAGTAGCCACCGATGAAGTTGACCCCCGTGTCCCGGGCGGCCCGGTCGAGCGTCTTCGCGACCGCTACGAAGTCTTCCTGAGTCTCGCAGGCCCGCCCGCAGACCAGTGCGATGGGGGTCACGGCGATCCGCTTGTTCACGATCGGGATCCCGTACTCGAGCTCGATCTCCCTCCCGGTCGAGACGAGGTCTTTTGCAAGGCGGGTGATCTTTTCGTATATATTCCGGTTCAGGGTGTCGAGATCGGCGTCGCAGCAGTCGAGAAGGCTGATGCCGAGCGTGATCGTCCGGACGTCGAGCTTCTCCTGCTCGATCATCTTGTTGGTCTCGTTCACCTCGAGAATGTTGATCATGGAACCCCTCAGATGCGGTGCATCTTCGTGAAGATGTCCTCCCGCTGGCACCGGATCCGAACACCGATCCTCTCACCGAGTTCATCGAGTTCGGTCACCATCTCGGCATACGGTTTTGACGACCTGCTGGTGTCGACGATCATCATCATATTGAAGTAGCCCTGGACGATCGTCTGCGAGATGTCCTCGACGTTGACCTGGTTCTCGGCAAGATACGTGCAGACCTTCGCGATGATGCCGACGGTATCCTTTCCGACGACGGTAATGATAGTCTTGCTCATGCTCTCTTGTCCCTGGTATGGTATTGGCTCTCCCGAGGGATTAATCCAGTTCAAACACCATGGGAGGAACAGGGTGGGCCTTCCCGAAACAGAGGGTACAGCACCATCTCCAGGCCGGCCGCCTCACGCGCAGTTGCTTGCAACCATGACAAACTGGAATTAAGATCTCAAAATCCCTGTCCCTTCCTCAGTTTAACAGAGACCCCACCACCTCGCTGAACAACAATCCTCCCGCACTACAAGCGTGAATCTTATCAGTATTGCCCGGATGAGGATCGGTCCCGGTCCCACATGTTTGCAGGATTTTTAGCGTTTTGTCCCCTGAGATTGCCGGCACTTCCTGTTCGAGCGAAATACAGGCAGCAACCGCCTGTTCAAACGTTCCGGGCGCCCCCCTCTCAAACAGAGGGCCGGATTTCTGCAACACGGCACTGCTTCAGATAGGCATAAATATCCGGCGTGGTATGTGGGGACGCTTCTCTGGAGGGGATCATGCCGTGAGGGAAAGAGTTGTTTTGATCGGAATTGCATGCGTCTGTCTTGCTCTGCTGGTTGTTACACCCGGTGTTGTGGCGCAGCAGACAGAATCTTCTGGAATGAATAATACCACCGCACCATTGGTCTATTCGGAGGAAGAGTTCGAACTCAGGACAACCATGGACAAACTATGGACCGAACACGTTGTCTGGACACGTATGTACATCATATCGTCGCTTGAGGACGCTCCGGATACCAATGCCACCGCAGAACGGCTTCTCTTGAATCAGGAAGAGATTGGCGATGCCATCAAACCCTTTTACGGAGAGGAGGCCGGGGATAACCTGACCGCATTGCTCAAGGAGCATATCCTGATTGCGGTTGATATCATCGAGGCCGTGAAGGCGGAGAACACATCACAGGTGGAGGCCGGTTCGGCGCGGTGGAACCAGAATGCAGATGACATCGCCGCATTCCTTGCGGATGCGAACCCATACTTCGACGAATCGGCCATACGGGATGCCCTGTATCTGCACCTGGCGATGACGAACGATGAAGTCGTTGCACGCGTAAATGGGAACTACACCGCTGATATCGAAACCTACGACGAGATCTACGATCAGATCCTCGTCCTATCGGATACGCTGTCGGACGGGATTGTGCTGCAGTTCCCGGAGCGATTCGGAAAATAATTTTTTTGGTGTGCCGGCTGTCTCCGGGTTTTGCTCTGACGGCCCGGCGGTAGAGGAAGCCGGCGCACGCGACGCCGCCCGAGCCGAAGCGCACTCAGGTCTTCAGCGACCGGATCCATTCTGCGGTCGTCATCACCTGCGAGAATCGCATCTGCTGGGTCACGAGGACTGCCCGATGAAGGTCGGCGTCGGAGATCGTCCCGGCCCGGTTGGTAACGGAGAGCGTCCCGGTGGCATCCGAGAGGAACTTCACGCCGTATCCGTTATGGAATGCCTGCCGGGCGGTCGAATCACAGCACATCTGGCTCATGTAGCCGGAGATGGTCACCGAATCGACGTAATGGTCCCTGAGCCAGGCATCATGGCCGGTACCGGTGAAACTCCCGGGCAGGCTCTTCTCGACGAGCAGATCGTACGGCCGCTTCTTCACTTCGGGATGAAGTTCCCATGCCGGGGTTCCGGACCGGAACGACGGGGCATCCGGAGCAGTGCTGGTGTGCTGGATCACCACGACCGGGATCTCTGCAGCACGTGCGGCATCCATCGCCTGGAGGATGCCGTTCAAGCTCGCCTTCGGGTATGTTGTCGGCAGATTGCCGGAGAAATATTCGTTCTGGACGTCGATGACCAGTAATGCTTCTCTCGTCATGCGCCCGCCCCGTAAAACGTAGCCCTGCTGATCTCCATCCGGTAGAACTCCACAGGTTTTCCCTGGATCTCCTCTATGCACTCGCCGGTATCTTGGAAGTGCATCGCTTCATACAGTCTTTTTGCACGCGGATTATTCTTTCTTACAATAAGCCGGACGGTGTCGGTTGCGGTATCGGAAAATCCATGCACAAGTGAGAGATATGTGACGGTTCTCCCTACCCCTCGCCCGCATCTCTCCGGGTGGAGTGCGATCCTGAACTCGGCAATGCCGCCGGGCTCGCGTGCAATGATCGAAAAACCGGCAATCGTTCCTCCATCGTCGGCGATAAGAATATCCGTGCCGGGTTTTTGCGAGTATTCATCCAGCCAGCCCCCATCTCTGAGCGCGTAATCGAGATCGCTGAATTCAGCAGGGTAGGGAGGCCATCCTTTGATGATGGCAATGTCGTCCTGTGTGATTTGGCGAAGGGAGATCATTATCAATAGAGCAGGAACTTATTCGTTTTTAGAAGTGACGGCGACTGACCGGAAATCTCGCCGTATGGAGAGTTGTTCTCGACGCGATTGCAGGAATTGTGGATTCCGTCTGGATTATCGAGGACGGCACGCAGATATAGTCCTGTCTCTCCCCGGGAGAGCGATCTTCCCTGGTTGCTGTACCATGAAGAAATACAGCAGGCATGACCAGATACTAATGGCCACCTGGGCCGCGGACTGCGCCGAGCGGGTGCTCCCGTTCTTTGAAGCGGCCTGTCCCGGGGACGACCGGCCACGTAAGGCCATCGAGGTGTGCCGGACGTGGGTCAGGACGGGCGTCTTCAGGATGGCCAAGATCCGCGGGGCATCCCTCGCCGCCCACGCCGCAGCCCGCGGCGCAGAAGAGGGGAGCGCGGCCCGGTATGCCGCCCGGGCCGCAGGCCAGGCGGTGGCGACCGCGCACGTCCCCCAGCACGCCTACGGGGCGGCGTATTACGCGCTGAAGGCCGTCGCGGCGGCGGACCCGGCGAACGCCGCGGCGAATGTCGCCCGGGAGCGGGATTGGCAGGAAGAGCGGCTCCCGCAGGGGCTGCGGGAGGAGATCATGGGAAGGATCGTTGTTCTGGAGCGCAGGGGCGGGGTTTCTGTTACGTTGAGGAAGGGGGAGGGGTTTTGAGGGGTTATGGCGAACGAGCCCCCATATCCCTCCCCTCCTGGCGCTCGCAGCCTCCCTAACCCGCTCCCGGTAAAGGAGATCGAACGAGCCGGACGGAGCTCGGCGGTGCTGTCGTTGAACATTGATATGGTCTGCAGTCGATGAATATAGTCCGGGCTGTGCCCCTCCCCTTCGCCTGCCGCGTTCCGGTGGGCCGGGTGGGATACTTCACCTGTGTTCTTCCGGGGTTGACGAGTATACTCTCAAGAATGGATAGTCCTGATGCCTTCGGGGAGACAATAATGAGTGCATTTATGACGAAATGGGGTTTGATTGTAAAAGCATTCGTGATCACCGCCGGATTGGTCGTCATCCGGCTGGTCATAGACCTCCTGAACTACGACGCCCTGACCCTGACGACCCTCGTGACGGCATTCATCGGCAGTGCGATCTTCACGGTTGCGATCATCTTCACCGGCACGCTCTCCGACTACAAGGAGAGCGAGAAGATCCCGAACGAGATTGCGGTTGCGCTCCTTGCCCTCCACCAGGACAGCAAGCTCTTCAGGCCGTCTGACTGCCCGGCGTCCGTCCGTCTCCGGGAGCACATCCGCGATCTGAGCACGACCATCGTTGAGAATTTCAGGGCGAACACTTACAACAACGAGAATGTGAGAGCGGCCATCGCCCGGATCAACGACGACATCTACTGCCTTGTCGACCAGAATGCTCCTCCCCAGTACGTCACCAAGATGCGGGTGGGGCTTGGAGATATCGACAGGCTGACAAGCCGCGTGAAGACGATCGCCGAGACCTCGTTCATCCCGGCAGCCTACGCCATCGCTGAGATCTCGGTCGCGGGCGTCGTCCTGGTCCTCCTCTTCGTGCACCTCGATTCGATCTACGAAGCGATCGTCCTCTTCTCCGTTATCTCCGGGCTGCTCATCTCGATCCTCCTCCTCATCAAGGACATGGACAACCCGTTCGAATACGGCCAGAAGACCTTTGCCGATGTCGACCTCACTCCCCTGCTGGAAGTTGAGCGGTATCTGAAGTAGCGGGCCGGAGCATCATCTCCTCTCTTTTACGGGGATACTCCCCGCAGTCGGGCTCCGAGCATGGGGGTGCGCGGCCAGGTTGGGACTGTCCTGGATACGATTCCTGGCGATAACGGCGCTTTCCGGGTTGATATTATCTCCGCCGCCTCCCCGGGGAGGAGTGGAGTGGTTGCATCAGGGTAGACCTCGATGGGTCACATCGTTCGAATGAGTTGACGGGGCGGGAGAGACGATCCGGCAATGTAAGGCTCCAGGGGAAGCGGTTCTGTATCTCACGGAGTATGCTGGATAATACGTGTTGCTGAGTGAGGCAGGTCTGTGTAAGTCAACGTAAGTTGATTTAGAAGAGGAGTATCTATGCTACGTCAACATAAGTTGACTTCGAAGAGGGGTGTCGGTGCTACGTCAACATGAGTTGACTTAGAAGTGATGCCTTGCTGCAGGGTCAACCCGGGTTGACATACCCCTCAGTGCAAACTGTAAGTTCCGTTGAGTTGACTTAGAGACGTTAATCCTGTTTAAGTCAACTTATGTTGATTTACAAGGTAACTTATATTGTCATAGATTGAATAAGATGCTATGGATAAGTATCCCGATAACAGAGCAGGGGTTTTCGTCCGCCAGAAGGGTGGATATGATGCGTTTATCCCGCATCCTTTGCCCCCACGGGATCTGGTTCTTGATGAAGGACTTTTATATCTATTATCAAAAGCCGATGGTGCCCTGGCCCGCCTCGATGGAGTCACTCAGGTGCTCCCGAACCCGGATCTCTTCGTGGCGATGTATATTAAAAAGGAGGCGCTGTTGAGTTCGCAGATCGAAGGGACGCAAGCATCCCTTCAGGGTGTCCTTGAATTCGAAGCGCATATCAGGCCAAAAGATGATATCAACGGGATCCAGGAGGTCTTGAATTACATAAAAGCACTTCACCATGGTATAGAGAAACTGGGGTTCTCATCGTTGTCTCTTGACCTGATGAATGAGATTCACCACTTTTTAATTCAGGGGACGCGAGGATCCCATAAACTTCCAGGCCGGTTACGGCACGTTCAGAACTGGATCGGTGTACCGGGAGGGACCATCCAGGATGCGGTGTTCGTTCCGCCGCCCCCGGATCACGTTCCGGGGCTTATGAAAGACCTTGAACAGTTTATCCAGAGCAACGATAAAACGCCGACACTGATTAAGGCCGCTCTCATTCATGCGCAACTGGAAACGATCCACCCGTACCTGGACGGCAACGGAAGAATGGGTAGATTGATGATCACGTTTTATCTCTGCTCAAAGGGCGTCCTGGCGAGGCCGTTGCTGTACCTCAGCTACTACCTGAAGAGAAATCGTGAGAAGTATTATACGCTCCTCAATGGTATCCGGTACCAGGGAAATTGGGAGGCCTGGTTGGAGTTCTTCCTTCAGGGCGTCATTGAAGTCTCTAACGACTCCATTGAGACGGCTAAGAGAATTATTCAACTCAAGGATACACTGATTGAAAAATTACTGGAGAACAATATCGGTGGTGTCCATGCAGTAAAACTGATCGACACGCTCTTTGATCGCCCCATCATCACGATAGGGCAGGCGATGGAGGAGTTACGCATCAGTCGCCAGGCCGCAACCAAACTCGTGGGAAAATTTGAGGATATCGGGATCGTGGAGGAGATCACCGGTAAAGAACGATATAAGCAGTACATGTTCGTAGATTACGTCAGGATCATCGAGGAAGGCACGCGAATATAGTTGCCCATGAAGACAATACAGCAGACAGATCCGGATAACGATGGCAATCTTGGGCTGCAGACCGTGCCGGGCGGGGGGCTCCTGGCTCTAATCCGTATCGTTTCATAAATACGTCCCCTTGTTTTTTTATGCCTTTAAAGCCGGCCCAGCTCTCTGGACCTCCTCTACAGCCTTGACGGAACCCATTCCGGGCGGGATCTTTCCCCGCATCCTGCTGATGAATTCTAAAAATAGTTGGACGTATGAACTATTCCATCGCAACGAAGGCAGATTTGCCAACCTTGGCATAGACGCCGCAGACAGGGCAGATATAGGTGTCCGGCAAATCCTGAAACGCAGTGCCGGGCTCGATGCCGTTCTTGGGTTCTCCCCGTTTTGGGTCGTAAATGTAGCCACAGGCGACGCACAGGTACCTCCCCGACTCCGCAGCATGGATCTCAAAGGCGGTCTTGCCGGCTCCGCATACCGGGCAGACGTAGTCCGCGGGGAGGTCCGCAAACGCTGTCCCTGGAACGGTGCTCTGGTGCGGTTCTCCCCGGTCGGGGTCGTAGACGTACCCACACACAACACATTTGTACGGCTGAGCCATTTTTCCCATAGCCCTCTCCTCTGTATCGCTCTGATACAGTGATGTCCTACTACGGGCAAAGGGCATGATAAAACTATGTATGGGCAGAGAACAACCACGCTGGAGTACTAACGGAGAACGAACCGCTATCAACCCCGCCTGATCCTCTCTTCGATCTACCTCGCCCGGGAGCGGGATTGGCAGGAAGAGCGGCTCCCGCAGGGGCTGCGGGAGGAGATTATGGGAATGATAGTTGTTCTGGAGTGCGGGAGCGGGGTTGTTGTTAAACTGAGGAAGGGAGAGGGGTTTTGAGGGTTTATACCGTTCGTGCCACACCTCACTCCGCACCCTGAAGTGTGCCACCGCCTGGGTGCTTAAATACTCCCGGCGCCAATGCAGTACAACCATCCGGCAACACCCTCCTCACATGACCGACCTGAGCATCTTCCTTGCAGAGCACCCCTGTATCGATTACTCGTCGCCGATTATCCGGGCGAAGGCCGGGGAACTCTTCTCTGGAGTAGAGAGTCCTCTCGAGCGGGTGCGGATCGCATACGAGTTCGTCCGTGACGAGATTCCGCACTGCTTCGATATCGGTTCAGACGTCATAACGGCGAGAGCCTCCGATGTGCTCGCCAGGGGAACGGGGATCTGCCACGCGAAGGCAAACCTGCTTGCGGCCCTGCTCCGCGGGATCGGGATTCCCGCCGGGTTCTGTTACCAGCACATCACCCTTGCGGATGACGACTCGCTCGGCTACTGCGTCCACTGCTACAACGCAGTCTATCTGGACGGCCGCTGGATATTCCTCGATGCACGCGGGAACACGGGCGGCAGGCGTGCACTCTTCTCGCTGGAGAAACCGGTTCTCGCGTATCGCAACCGGAGCGATTACGACGAATACTTCTGGAGGGGGATCTACGCATCGCCGCAGATGGGCGTCATGCGGATGCTCGCCGCCGCCACGACACGGCAGGATATCATCGACAACCTGCAGGACTATATCGAGGGCGAGCCCGATATCCTCGACTGGTGACGCAAAGAGCGACGGCTGAGGCGCCCAGCCGGGAAAATGGACTATAATGGTTAGATTAATAGAAGCACCACACCAGGGAATGCATTAAGGGGTATGCAGAAAGCGGTGCAGAAGACGGCGGAGATCGAGATGAGGATGACCCTCGCGGCAGCGCTTGCGGAAGTGATCGGCGAGCTGGTCGGGCGTCACGGGGAGGAGGCCGGTGTCTCTCCCCGCTGATCCCCCTACATGCCCGGGTGGTGCCGCCCGGGATCCTGATCTCCCGGACGGAGGGATTATCTCTGCCGGCGCCGAAGGTGGCTCCGATCGAGCATGAAAGCAAGAGAGATTGTCGGCGCCCTTATCGGCGCATTTATAGGGTTTCTTGGCCTGTTATGGTTCCTGCAAGGCATGGGAATCCTTCGGATGCGTCCCATACTCTGTATTGCAAACTGTGAGGAGATTGTCGGTCCGTCTCCGTTATGGGCGGGAACCGGGCTGGCCGCCCTCGTTATCGGGGCTATCGTCGTCTTCGTGAGTATGAAGGGTCTCAGAGCACCATGAGGCTCTGCCTGGACTATCCCACTGCCTGTTCCGTAATACGGGCCTGACCCGGGCAAAACCTTCATCCGCCCCGAAATCCCACCAGAGTATCAACAAAGAGCCCTTCTCGCCGTCGGGCTCCGGGAGCACCATGCACCACCACAGAAACATCGTCCTCATCGGCATGCCCGGCGCGGGGAAGAGCACCGTGGGCGTCGTCCTTGCAAAATCCCTCGGTATGCAGTTCATCGACACGGACCTCCTGATCCAGGAGCGGGCCGGGAGGATGCTCCAGGAGATCCTCGATACGGACGGGCCGGATGCCTTCAAGCGGATCGAGGAGGAGACGATCCTCTCCCTCCACCCTCGCCGTGCGGTGATCGCGACGGGCGGGAGCGTGGTCTGCAGCGAGGCTGCGATGGCGCACCTGAAGTCGGCAGGGGTGGTCGTGTACCTGGAGATCCCGTACGACGAGATGGTGAGGCGGCTCAAGAACATCACGACCCGGGGGATCCTCCTCCTCCCGGGCCAGAGCCTCCGCGAGATGTACGACGAGCGGGTTTTGCTGTATGAGCGGTATGCCGACCTCACCGTCGCGTGCTCAGACGAAGATCTCGAGTCGGTGGTCGAGAACGTGATCGAGGCACTGTGAGGGGGCCCGGGGGTGCCGGGTACCCCCTTCGAGCTCGGGTCCAGTGCCGGCGGTCTGCTGCCGGCGTTGTCAAAGCCGACCCCGCGTGAAGGTTGCAGGACCCACGCGGCGCTACCGTAAGAGATATCCGGCGAGGAATCGCAGGTACGAACGATCATGCGGATCGAGTATCCCGATATCGGCGTCTGCGGCCTCTCCTGTCGGCTCTGCCCCATGTACAACACCGACGCAGAGAGCAGGTGTTTTGGGTGCAAGAGTCCGACCAGGATGGCCGTCGGCTGCCCGTTCATCACGTGCGCCGTGAAGAGAAAGGGGATCGAGTTCTGCTGGGAGTGCGAGGAGAGCGAGACGTGCGAACGGTGGAAGAACCACAGGGAAGCCGGTAAAGCACGCGACTCTTTCAAATGCTACCAGACGCTTGAGGCAGATATCTCGTTCATCTCCCGGCACGGGATAGCCAAATTCCAGAAGATCCAGGAGCGGCGGGGGGAGTTGCTCAAGGAGATGCTGAGCGGTTTCAACGAAGGCCGCTCGAAGAATTACTACTGCATCGCTGCAACCGTCCTGGACCTCGACGAACTCGAGGGAGCGCTCTCCCGGGCAGAAGAAGAATCTGCGGGGCTTGATATCAGGGCGAGGTCGAAGATCCTTCACCGGATTCTCGATGATATCGCTGCAAAGAAAGGCTATCTCCTAAAACTGAGGAAGTAGGTGTGGTGGCGGTTTCTCGGTTCGCATTCTACTGTTGTTCAGTTGTTCTGGCGAATCGCTCTTACCGTACTGACTGCTTTTTTCGTTCTTGAGTGCAAGGCGCTCTTACCCATGCTCAAGCGGATAGCCTTCACGCTCATAGGAGCGCCTTCGGCGTTGCCGTACCCATGGGCATCCCGGGCTGCTGGGGGTGCTTTTGGGAGGATACATCGGCTGTAGACTCCCGGATTGGTAAACCCGGTACGTAAAAAGGGAGGAGTCTTCTTGTCATCCATCACCTCTTGCAGCAGAGCCCTCCCAGTGGGAGATATTCTCTCCTGGCCGGTGCCCGGATCCCGGCCATCCGGGGGGCGGAGGATTACGCTCCCGCCTCTGCGACCAGGAACCGCCCTTCCTCGTCCTCGGCAAAGGTCACCGTAACGATCTCTCCTTCGTGTACGCCGAAGTCCGAGTAGGGTTCGTTCAGGAGCGTCCCCCGGAATGACGCGCCGTCGTCCGACTGGCTTTCCAGGCGGACCCAGACCCCTTCGGGGATTAATTCCTGACTGTTTGAGTAGAGGATCACCGATACGTCGTCGAAGTACACCGGAGCCCTGAACCTGTCGAGGTCTGTTCTGTTTCGTATCGTGCGAAGCAGCTCCGGCTCGTAGTAGATGAGCCACCGCTGTTCTTCGAGCAGCGAGAGGCGGTTCGCCTCGTCGTTTGAGAGGAGGGTGTACGCACCTACCTCGTCGGAGGGAAGGATGAGCCCCTCGCCGTGGTTCTCGAACTCCACGACGATCTCCGGCAGCCTTCCGGCCCCGGTCCTGCAGAGGGAGTGAATGCGGAAGGTGATGCCCTCCTCGTGGTCGATGTAGAAGAAGCCGATGCACCCGTCCGCATCCGGGCGCATCAGGCCCTTTGCAGAGAGGAGGCTGGAGATGGCGGGGCCCAGCTCTGCGATTGCCCATCGATAAATGATCTCTCTATCTGAGTAGGGTGTCGTTTCGTCGTTCATGGTATGTGTACTGGGTTCTCATGTGAGGGTGAAAGGGGTTTTGGAATGTTCATGGGAAGTTCTTGATTCTCCAGGGGTGTCAATAGGGTTCTCATACACTGTCTTACCCCCACTGATCTCCTTTGGCAGCACCGCCACCAAGCGGCCGACGACCCCATCGATCCCCGGCTCCGGTGGCCGTACCTCACAATCCTCGCCGAAGATCTTTGGTCTTCTCTCGCTCTGGTTCCGGTGAGCCGTTCATGAACTCCGGGATTCACTCCGCCCCGGTAACAATCCCTCTTCAGACAGAGATATGTAGATTGAAGCACCAGAGGATCGTATACCGCAGAGGTGAGGGTGTCATGACGCACGTAAAAGAGGAGATCATCAATGAGCTCGACGACTTGCCGCCCCGGACATACGGTGAGGTGCTCGATTTCATTCGGTTCCTCAAGTCCCGGCGCCGGAAGGCCGTCCCGGACACCGCCCTCGCGAGCGAGCCTGTGCTCCGGAAGGATTGGCTTCGGCCCGAGGAGGAAGAGGCGTGGAGCGCACGGGAACTGTGAGCAGTTCCCTGTCAGGCAAGTTTCCAATTTGCCGTGATTTGTGAAGGGTGATGTTGTCGTTGTACCGTTTCCCTTCTCCGATCTCTCAACCGTGAAACGGCGTCCGGCACTTGTCGTTGCGGTGCCCGGTGGGAACGATGTCATCCTCTGTCAGATCACGAGTCAGTAGATCCGGGATCGTTATGCCGTCGGTATCACCGACGTGAATTTTGCAGAGGAAACGCTCCACAAACCGAGTAACATCCGGCCAAACCGGCTCTTCTCTGCCAGCGTCGATCTGGTTCTTTACCGAGCCGGCCGTCTCAACGACCAGACTGTCACGTTGATCACCGATAGAATCATCGAGATCCTGCAGGCGGGGTAAATGAATCGGTCGTGGTTAGATTCTCATTCGTAACCCTGATCCCCGAACAACACGAGATCGTCCGCCGGGTCGATGCTCTCTTCGCCCTCGCGGATAAGATCGAGGCCGAAGTCGCCGCGGCACGCGCAAAGACCGAGACGATGCGGCAATCCATCCTCGTTCAGGCGTTCTCCGGTCGGCTGGTCCCCACCGAGGCGGAACTCGCCCGGCGGGAGGGGCGTGAGTATGAGCCGGCATCGGTCCTCCTTGAGCGGATCCGCTCGGAGGGGAAGAAGAAGACGAGGAGAAAAGGAGTTCAGTCCACGTTGGTCTGAGGGTGAGTCCACTCAACACTAAAGATGACTGCGGTGTGAGGGTGCTCCCCCCAAAACTATATCTCTCCAGATACCGACATCATCATGCATGCCGACGAAGACGGTAGTCGAGCGCGAGAAGGCAACCACGCCTAAAATGACCCCTACTCAGGCTGAAATCCAGGCCAGCATCGAGAGACTGGATGCGGATATGCGGGAGTGGGGAAAGGGTCGGAGATATACTCTGGCTGAGGTAGAAAGAAGGCTTGGGTTATAAATCGATGTGCGGATACTTCTTGTGCGCCGCCTCGAAGCCCATGACCTCGTGGATTTCCACAAGTGTTTTTTGCTCTGTTTTCACCACTCTATAAAACACCGTGTATTTCCTCTGAATATGTAACCGGTAGGTGTTCTCCTTCCCTTTCAATTTCTTCTTATTGCATTGTTTGATCGAGGTGAACAGGTGCTCACCTAAACAGAATTTTATTTTATCGATGATCTTTTTGACATAATCGCCATCTCCACGCTTGATGGCCTGAAGATGTTTCTCTGCGTTCTCCATGACTATGATCTCGTATCTCGTCATGCGCCTCCCTCAGACCTCGGCGCCCCGCGCATGCAGCGTGGCAATAACGCCCTGCTCTGCAGCCTCTGATCTGGGGATGCTCGCTTCCTTCGTGAGGAGGTTGGTGTTCTCGCGGGTATAAAAGGGAGTCTGCTGAAAGTTCTTCTCCGTTGCGTTGATTCGTTTCATAGTCGATACATTGTATGTATTGACATTTAAAAAGCGGGTGTCAAACAAACCGCTCCTGAACCCCTTTTTTGGATTCCTCGCCTTTAAGATCTCCATCACAGGGATTTAGGAGAACCAAGCCTGTATGAACAGTTATGCAAAAGTATGAACAGTAGGACAAAGGAGAGAATATACCCAGCACAAAAAAGAACTACAGTGTGAGCGCAAACGGAGATGATGCACGTTTACCCTATTGGATCAGGCGCGTGATACCCTGAAAACAACGTTACGAATGCGTCCTGATTCGTTGATGTGTTGATAAAAATGGTGGAAAAGGGGTTTCGACCAATTATTGCGACAATATTTCAAAAAGAACGATGGGCTCGTCGTGATTCGAACACGAGATCTTCGCCGTGTGAAGGCGACGTCATAACCAACTAGACCACGAGCCCCATGCATCGACCGGGAATTGAACCCGGGCTATTGGCTTGGAAGGCCAAAGTCATACCACTAGACCATCGATGCAATGCACGGTATGCCTACATAGATAGATCGTGCTGAATAATAAATATTGGGTGGGGGAGGAGCCGGGACGGGGTTAATACCCGCGCCGCTGCGCTTCCAGCTCCTCAAGGGCCGCCACCCGCTTCTCGAGCGACGGGTGCGTCGAGAAGAGTTCCATCAGGGTGTTGCCTGAGAGCGCCGGGATGATGAAGAACGCGTTTGCGCCCTCAACTTCCTGTTTCTTCTCGGGGGGGATGTAGTCCATCCGCCCGCTGATCTTCTGGAGAGCGGAGATGAGTGCCCTCGGGTTGCCGGTCAGTTCGGCGCTGCCCCGGTCCGCCGCGAACTCCCGGTAGCGGGAGAGCGCCCGGATGAGGAGGGTGCTCACGATCCAGACGAGGATCGAGGCGATGAAGACCAGGATCAGCGCACCCGCGTTGCTGTCGCGATTGCCGCCGCCACCGCCGAAGAGGCCGATGAAGAGCCAGTTCCGCATGATCAGGAACGCCAGCATCGAGATGAAGCTCGCCACGGTCAGGGTGAGCATATCCCGGTTCTTCACGTGCGCGAGCTCGTGAGCGAGGACCGCCTCGAGTTCGTCCTTGGAGAGTAGCCGCATTATCGAGTCGGTGACCGCAACCACGGCGTTCTTGTGGTTCCGCCCGGTGGCAAATGCGTTGGGGACGGGTGACTGCATGATCCCGATCTTCGGCATGGGCAGCTCCGCCTCGGCAGCAAGACGCTGAACCATCCGGTGCAGCTCGGGATATTCGTCCTCCTCGACGATACGCGTGCCGGTACTCCAGAGCACCAGTTTGTCCGAGAAGAAGTACTGGACAAATGCCATGCCGGCAGCTATGAGGAGAAGGAACTCAAAGCCGAATCCCAGGGCCGCAAGGATTCCCAGGAAGATCAGGTAGACTATGAGGAGCAGGAACGATGTCAAAAGCATCCTCATCGTGAGACCGAAGTCGCGCGTCCACTTCATGACGGGAATATATTGTGCAGGAGAGCTCTTAAGGTCTGTGCCACTCTCCCCGGTTGCTTTCGTTTGAACCGCGATCCGGTGCATTTTCCGCACGCGCCAGTGCCTTTATCTCTCCCGGTTGCCATAAGTAAGAACCGGATGACGCTGAACGAAGTGACCATCAGCAGGGCGATCCTCGAGGAGCAGCACCGGGCGATCGTCGATCACCTCGAGATGGATGTTGCCGTTGTCGGCGGGGGACCCTCAGGGCTCGCCTGCGCCGCCCTCCTCGGTGAGAAGGGCGTCAAGTGCGCACTCATCGAGAAGAAACTCAGCATCGGCGGCGGCATGTGGGGCGGCGGGATGATGTTTCCCCGGATCGTCGTCCAGGAAGAGGCGCGGCGGCTCCTCGACCGGTTCGGTATCGCCTACAGGGAGTTCGAGAAGGGCTACTACGTCGCGAAGTCAGTCGAGGCGGTCGCAAAACTCACCGCAGCCGCCTGCGACGCCGGTGTCGAGTTCTTCAACCTCACCACCGTCGAGGACGTCATGATCCGGGGCGACGGGAAGGTCGGCGGCCTCGTCGTCAACTGGACGCCGGTCGATATGGCCGGGCTGCACGTCGACCCGCTCACCGTGGCCTGCACCTGCACCGTGGACGCCACCGGCCACGATGCCATGATCGCCCGGATGGTGGAGCGGAAGGGCGGCAACCTCCGGGTGAAGGGCGAGAGTTTCATGTGGGCCGAGCGCGCCGAGACCCGGATCCTCGACCACACGAAAGAGGTCTTCCCCGGCCTCTTCGTTGCCGGGATGGCGGCGAACGCCGTTGCCGGGGAGTGCCGCATGGGCCCGATCTTCGGGGGGATGCTGCTCTCCGGGGAGCGGGCCGCTGAGCTTGTTGCAGAAATGCTCCGCCGGTAAAACTTCAAAATTCTTTTTACTTTCCCGGCAGTTACCATTAGGTATGGAAGAGATCGATCCGGAGTCCCTGGCCGAGGTCGCGTACGGGATCTTTGAGGTCTACCTCAACCGCGAACTCCGTCTCCGCGGCCCGTACCTGTTCGAACTCGTCGAGCAGGGAGCTGATTTTGAGGCCGACGTCCGCGAGATCTTCGGGAAGTTCGAAGAAGACTACCCCGAACTCGCAGATGCCCTCCTCCGCCGGTTCGGCGGGATCGATGCGATCTATGCCCCTCTCCGGGAGGGTGAAGGCGTCCTCCCCTCGAAGACGATCCGGATGTACTGGATCGTCCAGGACGCTCCCGGGCCCCTGGAGAGAGGCCTCGACGACGACCAGGTTGGGAAATGGCTCATATTCGTCGCCGCCGATAAGGTGGACGAGGCGTGGCGGAGTGTCCGTGACGAGACGGTGAAGGGAACCCTCGGAATCTCCGCGAAGGTCAGCACGGCGAAACCGAACCCGGACTCGCGCGACGAGCGCTCAGTCATCTACGTCTACACCCGGGACTGGGCGGACGAGGCGGACGTGATGCGCGTCCGCGAACGGCTCCGTGAGCTCGGGTTTACGGAGCGGATCGGCTACAAGCGCAACATCGAGACCTACAAGGGCGAGTACAGCGAAGAGGGCAGAAAAGTCACCTATTACAGCGCCTGAAGGATTGGGCGCTCACTCTCAATTTGCGCAAAAAAAAGAGTATGCCGGCGGCCGGGACGAGGGCGTTACGCCTTCCGTTCCTTGGACTTGGGCCGGAGCTCGTCGGAGCCGCACTTGCGGCAGCTGGTCGCGCGGAGTGCGTTTCTGGCGTTGCATTTCATACAGATCTTTACGTTGAGCAGACGTGCTTCAGCTTCGGGAAATCTCGCCATGTTAAAAACACCACTTGTCAGTTGGGTACTATTCGTTCTTGCTCATATTAACAGTTCTGTCGCCGCCTCTCTCCCGCTCCACCCAGGCGCGGAACGCCTCGAGCGCCCGTGCCCGGTGAGAGATCCTGCTCTTCTCGGCGAGCGTAATCTCGGCGAGCGTGCGCCCCTCGTACTCGAAGATCGGGTCGTAACCGAACCCCTCCTCCCCGCGGGGGGCGACGATCGTCCCCGGGAGGACTCCCCGGAATACCCGGATACCGTCCTCGCGCGCAAACGCGATCGCCGTCTCGAACCGGGCGCTCCGGTCCTCCACCCCCTCCAGGAGTTTCAGGACTCCGGCGTTGCCGATGGTGTCGTGGACGTAGGCGGCGTACGGCCCGGGGAACCCGCCGAGCGCGTCGACGAAAAGCCCGGTGTCGTCGACGATCAGCGGGCGGGCGAGCATTTTATAGGCGAACTCCGCCTTGACGCGGGCGATCTCCCCCACGTCGGCGTGGCGGAACTCCGGGCACTCCAGCGCGACATGCTCGACCTCGAGCACCCCCGCAAAGTAGGCCGCCACCTCCCGAGCCTTGTTTGGGTTGCTCGTCACCACTGCGACCTTCAGAGGTACCGCCCCCGCAGTTCGACCTCGTGCTCCCGGGCGAGAGCCTCGTCCGCCTCCGGGAAGACGGCAGTGTAGCCCTCAACAAAGGCCGCCTTCAGCTCCTCGAAGTTCTCCGTCGTGCTCTCGAGCGTCTGGAAGAAGACGTGGAGATCGACCCCGCGGTTCTCGACCTCGGACGACGTCGCAGCAAGCCCGAAATCGATCAGGACGCACTGATCGCCACGGACGATCATGTTGCTCGTCGTCAGGTCGCCGTGGACGATCCCCGTCCCGTGCAGCCTCCCGACCGTCTCGCCCGCGAGCCGGATCGTCTCCGGCGTGGTGACGTACTTCAGCACCTCGCCCCTGATGCGCTCCATCACGATCGTGTCCGCGGTGATGTCGCGGATCACCGGGGTCGGGACGCCCGCCCGCCGCGCCGTCGCGATCAGGCGCGCCTCCGCCCGGGTCCGCTCCGCGATCAGCCGCCGGTCGAGAGCCGGGTAGCGATAGCGCTTGCTCGGCCGGCGCTTGACGACGTCCTCCCCACCGATCTCCACGACCGCCTCCGCGCCGCGGGCGACGCCCCCCTCGTGCGGGCCGACGGAGAAGACCTCGCCGGGCTCCTTCGCGCGCCAGGTGACCTCAACCTCGTCTGCCCGGTAGCCGGGTCGGATCTGCGACGCTTCAAGAGGGAGGGTCACGCCGTGCTCCAGCATGATCTTGCCCGTATAGGCGATCATCGCGCCGTTGTCGCCGAGGAACGTCCGTTCGGGAACGGCGAACGCCGCCCCCCGCTCTTCGCACATCACGCGGAGCATCTCCTGTAGCCGGGAGTTCGCGCCGACCCCGCCGACCAGCAGCACCTCGTCCTTGCCCGCGTGGGCGAGCGCGCGCTCCGTCACCTCGACGCACATCGCGAACGCCGTCTCCTGCAGGCTGAAGCAGACGTCTTCGAGCGGCGCGCTGCTCTCCTGGGCGGCGCTGACGAGCCCCGAAAAGGCGAGATCCATCCCCTTCACCGTGTAGGGGAGCTCGATGTAACTCCCCTCCCGCGCAAGCCGCTCGATGGCCGGCCCGCCCGGGTGCGGGAGGTCGTGGCTCCGGGCGAACTTGTCGAGCCCGTTCCCGAGCCCGATATCCAGCGTCTCCCCGAATATCCGGTAGCGCCCGTTCAAGTAGCCGAGCACCTGCGTGTTCGCGCCGCTCGCATAGAGGACGATCGGATCCGAGAACCCGGTCGCCCACCTCCCGATCTCGACGTGCGCCACGCAGTGGTTGACGCCGACGAGCGGGACGTCGAGGGCGATCGAGAGGGCGCGTGCGGCGGTCGCCACCGTCCGCAGCGACGGCCCGAGCCCCGGCCCCTGGGAGAAGGCGACCGCCCGGATCCGCTCCGGCTCCGTGAGCACACGGGAGACGACCTCCTTCATCACCGAGGCGTGGTGCTGCGCGGCCTCCCGGGGGTGGATCCCGCCCTTCGGCGGGACGTACGGCGCCGAATGGAGGGCGACCAGGTCATCCCCGAAGAGAGCGGCACTGAGGTTCCACGCGGTCCCTTCAAGCCCCAGCACCAGCCCGTCGTCGGGTATCATATCAGGCATAAAACAGGTGTCGCTCCGTTACGAGAAAAAGGCCGGCCGCGGCCGATGCCGCGTCCGTATCTTGTATCCGGGTGAGGATTCTACTTCTGGAACTCGGTGTAGCCGCACTTGCCGCAGGCTGCCCGGTCCTTGTGCGCGGCCATCAGCACGCCGGGGCCGCACCGGGGGCAGTGCCGCTTCTGCAGAACCGCCGTATCGCCCTTGACCTCGTAGCACTCGTGTCTCTTGACCTTGGTGGCCGTGGCCTTCTTCTTGGCTGCCATGGTTACGCCTCGCTCTCAGCCTTCGGCTCGCCGCGCTTGAGCAGGTATGCCTTCTCGGTCGACTTCTTGGTCTCCTCGTCGTCGTAGATCCGGGCACGGCCGAAGAGCTCCATCTTCCCGAACCGGGTCCTCTCCAGGTCCAGCACGAGGAGGTTTTCATCCTTGTTCTGCAGTGCGGCGAGCTTCTCCTGAATGCTCTTCCGCGAGGGCGTCGGTCCGTCGAAGGTGAGCGTAAACTCGAGCTCTCTCCTCTTCAGCAACTCGTTCCTCACATCACGGGTAATTTCGAAGTCCATCGATATCCCTAAAATATTGTTGACGGATTTATTTATACTCTGGGATGGGGTGCGGGGCCGGGCTCGCCCCGTCCCTCACTCGCGCACGAAGACGTCGAGCATGGACGCGGCCACCTGCTTCGCCGCCGCGTCCACGAGCCGGAGGACGACCCCTTCTCCCGGCTGGCCGTAAAGAACGGCGGTCCCGTCCGGCGCGGCGGCGACGAGCGGGATGACCGCGAGGTCCTCCTCCCCGTCGACGAAGATCACCGCCGGGGGATGCCTGATAGCCTCCTCGATAGCCTCCTCGAGTTCGTCGGTGATCGTGCCGGGAGGATTCTTCACCGTCAGTCTTCTCGCCTGGAGCAGGGGCGAACGGGTACAGGGCGTGCGCATCGTGTAGCCGTCGATGATGGCGATCTCGAGGACGACCCCCGCGGCGAGGAGGTTATGGGTCACCACGTCGCCGACGGCGTAGACCGGCCGGCCTTCGAGCCGGGGGAGGAGTTCGTCGACACTCCCATAGAGGGTGCCGAACGGTCTCTTGAAGAGGCTCCGGTGCGCTTCGGGAAGCCGGAGCATCAGCGGACCTTCAGCGCGTACCTGCCGGCCATGGTGATGTTCATCTTCTTTGCGATCTCCGAGCGCTCCGGATCGATGATCACGACGTATCCCGCCCAGTCCTCGCTCAGGTTGGACGTGCCGCAGACCACGCAGCTCTCTCCCTCGACGACCTTGTGGCATTCGCGGCAGACCTTGAGCACCTTCTTACGGACGACCATCCTACGCTGCCCCCTTCTTCTCCTCTTCGAGTTCCTCTTCCAGCCATGCCGTGGTCCCGAGGCCCGACTGGCGCATGGTGAGGCCGATCTTGCTCTCTCTCGGCTCACGCTCGTTCAACGAGAGCGCGACGATCCGGGCCCGGACACCGTCGCCGACGGAGACCGCCCGCTTCGAGTCCTGGCAGACCAGCCTGCCGTTCTTCTCGTCGTAGTTGATGTACTCGTCCGATATCTGGCTCACGTGGAGCATGGCGTCGATGGGCCCGAGGCTGACGAACGCGCCGAAACTCGTCGTCTCGACCACCTGCCCCTCGATCACTTCCTGGAGCGCGAGACGGAGCACCGCCGCCTCGAACCTGACATCGTAGTAGACGGCGCCGTCTCCGGGGATCAGCTCCCCTTCGCCGACGTTGAGAATATTCGTCACCGCAATGAAGATGCCGATCTCCTTTGCGATGCTGCCTTCCAGCTGCTCCTGCAGTACGTTGAGGATGACCTTCTCCAGGTCTTCCCCGAGGCGGTGCGGCGGAACGCGCACCTTGTCCTCCAGCGTCATCTTATAGTACATGGTCTCACTTATCCCCTCATCAGTTCCAGTGTTCTCCCTCTCCGCATCGAAACAACGTCGATCCCCTCGCGGAGGAGAGCGTTCCGGAGCTCGCGATCATTCGTCACCACGATGCACCCTTCCCGTCGGGCATACTCGATCAGTTGATCGTCCACGTGCTCCGCGGTACTCCCGCTCGGGACGACCGTCGAGCGCCGGGCCATTGCAAGGCCCACGCGGGCGGCAGCCGCATCACGGCCGCGGCCCCGGGCAAGCCCCGAGAGTTCACCGACCACCTCTTCGAGCGTTACCGGTTCGAAGTCCCCGAAGAGTGCCATAAGCTCGTCGTACAGGTCTATTCCGAACTGGGCGGGCATCAGCAGGGCGTTCGTGTCGAGGAGCACCCTCACTCGACCAGAACACCCATGCCGATCAGCCGCCATCGTCCGCCGACCTGCCTGCTGATGGCGATCCGTGCGCCGACCTCCGCGCAGACCGCCCGCTTCAGCTGAACCTCCACCTGGTTCTTCTTCGTGTTCACGATCACGCCGACGGTGACGGCGGTGCCGACCGAGAGCATCAGCGGTTCTTTGTGCTTTAAGGGCTCGATGATCTGCTCACTGTCCGCGCCGACCACTCTGTCCATGAGCGTGACGTCGAACTTGAGCCGTTCCCAGACCGGCGGGAGTTTCCCCACGAGCCCGGCAACCTGCCCGGCGAGGGCGTCGCTCTTCGTCAGGGCCGGATCGAGTTTCGTCGCGACGCCGAGGAGGCCCCCGGGCGCCGCCTCGGTCACGCTGATTCTGCCTGCGTTGATGGAGGTGATCTTCGTCTCGATCGGCTCCCACTTCGTCCGGTTTTCGACCTGGACCTGCCGGCCGGGGCGGATCTCGATGTCGTCACCTTCGCGAAGCACCCCCCGGATGAGCGAACCGCCGATGACGCCGCCTTTCACGTCCCGCCAGCTACAGCCGGGTTTGTTGACGTCAAACGACCGTGCGATGAGCAGCAGCGGGTCGATATCCGGGTTGCGGTCGGGCTCCGGGATGACCTCGTCGAGCGTCTGGATCAGGGCACCGATATTGACTCCCTTCTGTGCAGAGACCGGGATGATAGGTGCGTTCTCGGCAATGGTGCCCTTGACGAACCTCTTGATCTGTTTGTAGTGCTCCAGCGCCTCGGCCTGCGTAACCACATCGATCTTGTTCTGGACGATGACGATCCGCTTGATGCCGATCAGTTCGAGCGCCATCAGGTGCTCTTTGGTCTGGGGCTGCGGGCAGACCTCGTTTGCGGCAATGACAAGCATCGCGCCGTCCATCAGTGCGGATCCCGAGAGCATCGTCGCCATCAGCGTCTCGTGGCCGGGGGCGTCGACGAACGAGACCGTCCGGAACGGAACCGCCTTTCCGCCGCAGTTTGGACATTCCGGTTTTGAGGTGTAGGCATCAGCCCCCTCGCAGTTCTCGCATTTGTAAAAAGTCGTGTCCGCGTAGCCGAGCCGGATGGAGATGCCGCGCTTGTTCTCCTCACTGTGCCTGTCCGTCCAGATTCCGGTCAGCGCGCTGACCAGGGTGGTCTTGCCGTGATCGACGTGACCTACGAGCCCAATATTGACACCGGGAATGAATGCATCTCGCAAAAGTTTTCGAACCTCCTTATCCAATATATAGTGACACTACTTATACATAATCGGTAGGGATTATTCTGCTGCACGGTGCCGCTCTTTTATGGTACGCGCAGGCGATATCCCGGTTATCATCCGCTGTTCGGCATACGAAGTATGAATAATAGTCTGGTTGTTAGCGAATATTTATACCCTATGAGATGAGATATGAAAACGATCGCAATGCCAGGCGATACCGAACTTTCACGTATCGGGATCTCGCTCCCCAAGAACCTCCTCGATAAGTTCGACGAGATCCTGAGCCTCCGGGGATACTCCTCCCGTTCCGAAGGGATACGGGACTCAATACGAAGCTACATCACTCACTACCAGTGGATATCCGACGTAAAAGGCGAGCGCCAGGGCGTCATCACCATGGTCTACGACCATGACCAGCGGGGCCTGCTCCAGACGCTCACCGAGATCCAGCACCAGTATGCCAGCAGCATTCAGGCATCCCTGCACTCGCACGTGACCCACAACAAGTGCCTCGAAGTGATCCTGATCCGGGGGGACGGGGCCGTACTGAAGGATATTACCGAGCGATTGATGGCACAGAAAGGTGTCGAGGCGGTGAAACTCACCACCATACCGGTCGAGGGTTAACCCCCGCCCTCACAACTCCTATCGGTTCCGACTTCCCAGACCTCCTTGAGCTGTTCCTGAAGTTCCCTGTGCTCTTTGAGGTAGTCCTCAATCGAGCGTTCCCCTTTCTCCACCTTTTCGGTTGTCTTCTCGGCGCCGATCAGTTCGTCCACCCGGTAATAGAGCCCGGTGCTGTCGATCTCGGCGTACATCCGGCCGTCGATCTCCTCGAGCCGCACGACCTTTCCGGTCGTGCCGGTGCGTGGGTACCGGACGACTGCGCCCACTGCTACGTCATCCGTGCTCATACGAGGTAGTATATCTGCCATACTATTAAGGTATCACTTCCAAGGTATCCTCAATGGCAATCACGATTCGCCCGGTAGAGAAACTGTACTTCGATGGAACCCACCGTTCCCGGTCCCCGGAGGAGACCCGTGCCGCCGTGGAGCCGCTGATGGCGGAGATCGGCGTCACCGAGATCGTCGACGTCACCCCGCTCGACCGTATCGGGGTCCCGGTCTTTGCGGCGGTCCGGCCGGGAGCGGCCCTGGGAGCGGCCCGTGTCCATGCGGGAGGGGGTAAGGATCCGGTTCATGCCCGGGTCTCGGCGATGATGGAGGCGCTCGAGCGCTACTGCGCCGAGTACCGGGGCGACCGGATGGAGTACGCGACCTACGAGGAGATCGGCCCGGCGCGGGCGGTGCATCCCGAAGACCTGCTCCTCTCGCGCAAACACGAGCAGGGAGAGAAGGTTCACTGGACGCCGACGTGGGATATCCTGAACGACGAGGAGATTTACATCCCGAGCAACGCCGTCTTTCACCCCTACGACTCGCTCGGCATGGCGGTCCCCCTCTTTCGGAGCGACACGAACGGGCTTGCGTCGGGCAACGTCATCGAGGAGGCGATCCTGCACGCTCTCTTTGAGGTGATCGAGCGGGACGCGCTCAGCATCGCCGAACAGGAGCGCGACCTCGGCCAGCGCCTTGTCATCGGGAAGGAGTGCGCCGCCCGCGAATTCCTCGATCGGTTCGAGGAGAACGGGATCGATATCCACCTCTGGCTGCTCGGCGGGAAGACCAACGTCCCCACGGTCGCGGCGGCCGCGGACGATCCCGTCACGAAGGATCCGGCGCTGCTCGTCATGGGGTCGGGGACGCATCTCGCCCCGGAGATCGCGGCGCTCCGCGCCCTGATCGAGGTCGCCCGGAGCCGGGGGAGTTACCTCCACGGCGGCCGCAGCGACCCCCAGCGGGAGAGGATCATCAGGAAGGCCGGATACGAACGGCTGAAGCGGATCAACCGGATGTGGTATGCCGACGCCGAGACCGTCGATATCGCCGACATCCCTGATGCAAGCACCCGGCGATTCGACACCGACATCCGGACGGTGCTCGAGGAGGTCGCGGTGCATACCGACCGGGTCTGCGTCTGCGATCTCTCGCGGACGCCCGTGCCGGTGGTGCGGGTCGTCGCCCCGGGGTTCGAGGCGTCGCACATGGACCCCAACCGGAGGCGGCCGGCGCAGGGGTGAGGCGCTCCAGGCGCCTGAACTCTTCGCGTGAATCGACGGCCTATCGTTCCAGTCGAACGGGGCTCTCTAACAGAATCGAACCTTCTTTAAGAGGTCCACGATCCTCCTCGTGCCGCGGTTCAGCGGCCTCTCCACCGGCTCGAACCGCTTTCCCCCGAGGGCCTCGAATATTGCGCGGATTGCCTCCCCGATCGACGGCCCGTAGCCCCCTTCGAGCGTCAGCGCGAGGGGGAGATCCGTGCCGTCGACGAGCATCCCGGCAAGCACGCCGTAGTCGTCGGGTTCGAGGTTCATCCGGCCGTGCTCGTCGTCGGCGAGGCCGTCCTGCCCGGCCGAGACGATCAGGACGTCGGGGCGGAACCGGGTGATCGCCGGGATGAAGACCTCGTCAAAGACCAGCGCGTAGTCGGCGATCGTCGAGCCCGGCGCGAGCGGGGCGTTGAGGGTGTAGCCCCGGCCTGCGCCGGTGCCGATCTCGTCCACCCACCCGGTCTTTGGGAAACTGTTCTCCTCGTGCACCGAGCAGAAGAGCACCCGGTCGCTCCCGTAGAATGCCGTCTGGGTGCCGTTGCCGTGGTGCAGGTCCCAGTCGAGGATCGCCACCCGGTCGACCGATAGCAGCGCCTTCGCCGCCGCGACGGCGGCGTTATTGAAGATGCAGAACCCCATCGCGCGATCGGGCTCGGCATGGTGGCCCGGAGGGCGGACCAGGGCGAAGAGGTGCTCGCCGTCGAGTGTCCGCTCCACCGCTGCAATGGTCGACCCGGCGGCGTAGGAGGCGGCATCGAAGGAGTGGCAGGTGACGTAGGTGTTCACGTCTAAAAAGCAGGTTCCCGTCGCCATCTCCCGCACCCACCTGATGTATCGCGGGTCGTGGACCCGTTCGAGGTCGCTCTCGGTGGCGCGGACGGGAGCGCACCACCTCACGTTTTTCGGAATCCCCGAGAGGGCTGCCCGCAACCGGGCACCCGACTCGGGGTGAGCCTCCATGTCGTGCCTGGTAAAGACGTCACCGTAGATGACTGAAGACCGCATCCTCGTCAATTGATGGTGCGTCCCTGCTGGATATCCTCTTCGGTGACGTCGAACGTCTGGCCGGTACCCACGATCCGGTACGGCCCGGTCGCCTTCACCTCGCCCGACCACCCGGAGGTCGCGTACGGGACGACGAACGTACCGTTCACGCTCTCCTGCCGGTAGGTGAACTCGCGGTCGGTGTTCGTGACGATGGGAACTTCGATGATCCCTTCGCCCCTGATCGTGGCCCCGGGGACGTACTCGAATATCTTGACGAACTTCAGGTCAGGCCCGCTTTCACCGACGTTGCCGTAGACGTTCCGGGACGTCTCGTGGACGAGCCGGTAGTGCTGAAGCGCCGGCACCCGCTCGAGCGGCTTGAGGATCGAGTCTCCCTGGAACTGGTAGTACATGCCGAGGAGCGTCGCGCGCGATCCCGCCGGCGCGTTCCTGTTGTAGGCCTCCACCGCGGCCGCACCTTCCGTAGCGTTCATCTGCTGTGTGCGTGTGATGACGGGGAGCGAGGTGTTTGCCGCGGCCGGCTCCAGGTACTCGGCGTAGATCACCTGCGACGTCGGGTCGGTCATGGAGCCGTCGAAGTTGTGGAGCCGGGAGATCATCGTCAGGTAGTACTCCTGGGTGTTGAACGGCACCGCCTGGTACTCCGACGAGCCCGCGCTCACCGGGAGGAGGAAGTAGGGCTGGAAGCGGTTCTGACCCACGTCGGGGTCGGCCCAGGTCGCCGGGGCATGGAACTTCCCGGTGTCGACCTCGATATCGGTGATGACGTAGCGGGTGCCGATGTTGTCGAGGATCCGATTTGCGGCCGCCTCATCGGTCGAGGTGAGGTAGACCGCGGAGCCGTTCGGCCCTGCGACCCCGTGCTGGAAGGGGTTGTTGTTCGGGATTCGCTTCGCAACAAAGGTGATCCAGTGACCGTAGTCCCACCAGGACATGACGCCGTAGGACTCTTCGGGGTAGGTGAAGGTGTTCGGGTCGTAGATCGCGTAATAGTCGACGCCGGTGTCGGGCGTGTTCTCGCCCATCCATTCAAGAGCTTCCATCCACTCGGAGTTCATGCCGCCATACTTCGCGCTCTCGGCGAGAGCGATGTTTCCGAGGAGTGACGTCCCCGCAAAGATGAGCGTGACGCCGACGACCACGGCAAGCACTCCGACTTTGAGGTAATCAGGCTGGTCTCGCCAGGAAGTTTTTTCCTTCCGGGCTTCGGGAGCCTTGCCGCCCTTCTTGCCCTTCTTTGGCGCTTCCGGTTTCTCGGCGGCTTCCGGGGCGGAGGATGCACTGCTGCCGCTACCCCGCCGGAGGAGGCGTGCAGCGTCTCTCCAGGTCGCATCTATGACCGCGCCTGCAAAGACTGCCGCGAGCAG
Organism: Methanobacteriota archaeon; assembly: GCA_030446015.1. Taxonomy (GTDB): domain Archaea; phylum Halobacteriota; class Methanomicrobia; order Methanomicrobiales; family Methanoculleaceae; genus Methanoculleus. The sequence continues at coordinate 2,850 of JASUSO010000018.1, read as the reverse complement.
GGCGATGTTTGCCGCGAGGTAGTACTCATACCGGACGTGCGCGGCCGTCGATGCCAGGATGATCGCCGTCCAGATCAGGACGAAGACGTGGGCCGGGTTCACCCGTTCGCGGTTCTGCCAGACGAGGGCGGCAGCCCCGCCGGCTGCGAGGACGAGCCCCCAGTGGAACGTTGCCCAGGCGGAGGCGAACGACCAGGCCCGGGCTTCCTGGACAGTTGTGGTGACCGCAGCCTCCCCGAAGAAGGAGATGAGGCTTGCAATCAGAAGGCCATAGATCTCCGGCAGGGCTATGTAGAGCACCGCGACGGCGAGTGCCGCGACCGCCGCGAGCGCGGCCGGGTAGTAATATTTCGGCCGGCCTTTCAGGAAGACCGAGAGCCCATACAGCGCGAGCGTGCCTGCGATGAGGGCAGCGTAGACGATGACGTGCCCGACGGTGTACCTGGAGAGGTCGAGCCCCGGGTGTGGGAAGCCGAATGCCGCCGCCCCGACGATGACGACGCCGAAGACGACCGCATTTACGAGAACCAGGTAGTCGCTCGATCTCTCCTGGAAGACGTCGAGGATGAACTGGACCAGAGTGAAGGTCGCCACGATGAGCGCGAAGAGGATCATCGTCGGCATGTTGAAGTAGCCGAGGAGGTATGCGACACCGGCGAGGACCGAAGCAAGCACCGGGATCTTCAGGGTCTCGAGTTTGAGGCTGCTATGGTCCGCGAGGGAGAACGGCCGGTCGCGGGTCGCAAGCAGCGCCGCGACATAGGCGAGGACGAAGATCGTCGAGAAGAGTGTCTCAGCGATGTGGTGGTCGACGAAGCCGAAGAGGGATCGGTAGGCGTAGTTGCCGCCGATGACCGCGATCAGGCCCGCCGCGATGAGGCCGGTCTTCCTGTCGGCGATCTTTCTTGCGAGCAGGTAGGTGACCGGCACCATCGCGACGACCATCAGCGGCGGGACCCAGGACGCCACCACCATGATCTCGGGGCGCGTCGCTGCACCGGTGAGGAGACAGAGTGCTGCCGCGATCTGGACGAAGAGCGGACCCCAGTAGATGACGTCGCCGGTCGGGTAGAGCGTCATCGCGTCGAACCAGGCGTATCCGGGGTAGTTGGCAACGGTCTGCTCAACCTGGCGAAGCATGTACCAGGGGTCGTTGCCGAGGAGATTGACGCCTTCGGTGGTCACCAGACCATCCGAGGGGATGCCCCGCGTCCAGAGCGTGAGCAGGGCAAACAGGATGATGATACCAATGATGATGTATGGTTGGTACTTCTTGAGATCCATCTGAGCCATCGGACACTCCTTGTTACGAATCTGTTTCCTTTCGAACCATTAATAACCTTGGCGTATCCGTGACACCGGGAAATGAGCGGATTTCAGCGCGTTCCCGTCACCCGCTCAAAGATCTTCTCAAACGCCTCGGCCTTCTTCTTCCAACTGTGCTCCTCGATCCCGGGGGGCGCCCGCCCCGGGGAGCGGGCCAGTTCGTCGACCTGCTCGAGGAACTCCTGTGCGTCCCGGTAGACGGCGATATGGTCGCCGCCCATCCGGAGCATGTCGGGGATGGGGGTCGAGAGGATCGGCTTTCCGCATGCCGAGTACTCGAAGTACTTGTTCGGGAGCGCGATATCGATCCACTGGGGGGGTGAGAGCGGGATGAGGCAGAGGTCCATCGGCGCGATGTAGCCGGGGAGGTCGCGGTAGTCGACGGCGCCGGTGAAGTGCACCCGGCCGGCGACCCCGAGTTCCGCCGCGAGTGCCTGCAGCTCGTCTATGTAGCTGGTGAAGAGCGAGCCCCCGACGATCAGGAGTTCGGCGTTCGGATGCCGCTCAAGGACTCCCGGGAACGCCCGGATCACCTCGTCGAGGGCGTACCACCGTTCGACCGCACCGGCAAACCCGAGTACGAAGGCATCGGGAGGTATGTTGAGGGCGGAGCGCATCGCACTGCCGTCCATCGGGCGGAAGAGGTCGGTGTCGACACCGTTCGTGATCAACTCGGCCTCGTAGCCGTAGCCCCTGAGTTTCTCGACGAGCCCCGGGGAGACCGTCGTGACGACGTCGCTGTGGTCGAGGTTGTAGCGGGTGATGGCAAGGACGCCTTCCCGGAGCAGCCACTTCATTGCGGGGTTCTTATAGTAGGCGGCGGCCGAATCGGGGAACCAGTCTTTGAGGTCGAAGACCACCGGGATGCCGGACTTCTTCGCCGCCCGGACCATTGCCGTTCCCGCGAGGACGTGAGCCCCGACGACGACGTCGATATCGTGGTCGCGGATGATCTCGCTGATGACCCGGTAATGGCAGGGCGCGTTTAAGGTGTAGTGGAGGAACGGGCTCTCGACTGCGAACTGCGTCGCCTCGTGGACGTGAAGACGGGTCTTTCGCTCCTTCCCCCGGCTGACGTGGAAGTGGGGGACGTGCACCTCGTGCCGCTTCGCGACCTCCTCGAAGATGTTGTGGTGCCTCGAGGGGATCGGGTGGTGGATGTAGTCCTGGGTGGAGACGAGGAGGATCTTCATCGTTGTGGATAATAGTGAGTTATGAATCCTGGAGTTCCCGCACCGTATCGCAGATATACGCCAGTTCTTCGTCCGTCACCGACGGGTGGACGGGCAGGCTCACGACCGACGCTGCGAGGTCGTCCGCTACCGGGCAGGAGGCGGACTCGTTCTCGTAGACCGGTTGGCGGTTGACGGGGATGGGGTAGTGGACGGCGGTCCCGATCCCTGCACCGGCGAGGGCGCTCATGAACGCGTCCCGTGAGAGCGGGTAGTCGCCGGGAACCTTCACGACGTACTGGTGGTAGACGTGCCGGACGCCCGGCGCGACATAGGGCGTCGTAAGCCCCGT
>JASUSO010000017.1 GCA_030446015.1 Methanobacteriota archaeon | reverse complement strand
GAAGCCTACGGCTTCTCAAACTCCTTCCCAAAGGGGAAGTCGTTCTTCGCACCTTACGGTGCTCATGCTCCTGCCATTCTGGCAGTCGCACTTCGCGTGCGTCGGGAGATCGGATTATCCGGAGATTATTCGTCCTCCGGGAGAGGATTTCAACAAAGCCATAGATTCGTGAAAAAGAGTTTATTGTCGTTTCTTCGCGACCGATCTCTCGAGAGCGGGGAGTTTGTCGTCGAACGCCACCCCGTACTTCTTCGCGAGGATGACCACCGCCGCCTCCACCCGGATGTTGCCGTCGAAGTTGTCGGCGACGACCCGGTGGAGTTCGGCGACGACCTCCTGGGGTGGGTTCCCCGTCGCGGCGGCGATTCGCCCGATCAGTTCCTCGTACGGGCTCTCCTCCGCTGCGAGGACGTCTGAGGTGGGCTTGAACCCGAGCGGTATCGAGACCTCGGCGAGATCGAAGAGCGGCCGGATGGCTCCCCCGTCCATCTCGACGAGCCCCTCCGCCTTCGCCCGCTCCAGGAGCTGGTTTGCCTGCTCCTTGTTCATCCATTTCCGGTCGATGGCGATGTAAAAGACGAATTCGCTCTTCTGCAGCCGCTCTTTGCGCATGTGCTTGAACGGCGCGGCAACCGCAATCTTGACGCTCACTCGCAGGCACCCTTGAGCATCTTTCGCAGGTCCATCGCGTCGAGGTCCCCAAGGCGTCCCTCCTTCGCGACGTAACACTCCGTCACCGCGCCTTTATCGACGATCCGGAGGAAGAAGATGTTCTCCGAGACGGGGAGCCGCTTTTCGGGGGTGAGCAGCGTCCTCTGCAGGTCGACCCGGAAGTCCGCCACCTCCGTGGCGTTCTCGGTGAGCGGCGCGAGGTCGTTCAGGTCGAGGAACTGCGTCCGTCCGTCTGCGATCTGGAAGAGCATCCGCTCCTTGACGAGCCCGTCGGCGCCCCGGGTGGTGGTATGGGAGTCGTGCATCCGTGCGATGCAGGCGAGGACCTCACGGAATGGCCGGTTGAGCTCGAAGTCAAGGTCGACGGATTGAGGGAAACGGTGGTATATCCTGCGCATCACTAGAATTGAGGTCTGCGGAAGGTAAAAAGGATGTGATTCCGCCGGAGGCGCAAACGTTTTCTGCACGTCTTCCCCTTCCTGCACCCATGGCCGATCACCTCACGCTCCTGCAGATGAACGACTCGCACGGGTACCTGGAGCCGCACCAGGAACTCTTCTATGCCGCCGGGCCGCCGGTATACCGGACGGCGGGCGGGTATGCCCGGATTGCCACGCTCCTAGAGGATGCGCGTGATGAGCACCCGGGTCGGGTGCTCGCGTTCGACTGCGGCGACACTATCCACGGGACCTACCCTGCCGTCCGGTCGGAGGGTGAAGCGCTCGTTCCGATCCTGAACGCCCTCGCCTTCGACGGCATGACCGCCCACTGGGAGTTCGCCTACGGCCCGGAGCAGTTCCGGAAGGTGGCCGGGAAACTCGACTACCCCGTCCTCGCCGACAACTGCTACGACGACGCGACCGGCGACCTGGTCTTTCCCCCGTACACGGTCTGCGAGACCGAGGATCTGCAGGTCGGCGTCATCGGCATCGCCGCAACCATCGTCGACAAGGTGATGCCGGAGTCTTTCTCGAAGGGGATCCACTTCTCGCTCGGGAACGCCGAACTCCCCGATCACATCGCCCGTCTCCGCGACGAGGAGTGGGTGGATCTCGTCGTGGTGATATCGCACCTCGGGTTCCCGCAGGAGGTGCAACTCGCCCGCGAGACGGACGGTATCGACGTCCTCCTCTCGGGGCACACCCACAACCGCCTCTTTGAACCGGCGGTCGTGAACGAGACCGTCATCATCCAGTCGGGCTGCCACGGCTCGTTCCTCGGGCGGCTCGACCTTGAGGTCGAGAACCGGCGGGTGAAGGGGTTCGACCACGAGCTCATCGTCGTCGGCGAGGAGGTTCTCCCTCACCCGGAGGTCGAGGAGATGGTCGAGGGGGTCATGGAGCCCCACCGCGAGTACCTCTCCCGGGTCGTCGGGGAGACCCGGACGGGTCTTAACCGGAACACGGTCCTCGAGGCCACGATGGACAACCTCCTCCTGCAGGCGCTTCTCGACGTCACGGGCGCAGAGATGGCGTTCTCGAACGGATGGCGCTACGGCGCGCCGGTGCCGCCGGGGCCGGTGACAGAGAACGATCTCTGGAACATCATCCCGGTGAACCCTCCGGTCTCGACGGTCGAGATCACCGGCCGGGAACTCCGGGCGATGATGGAGGAGAACCTTGAGCGGACCTTTTCGCGCGACCCCTACCTGCAGATGGGTGGCTACGTGAAGCGGTGCATGGGGGTCAACCTCTACTGCAAGCTGGAGAACCCGCCCGGGCAGCGGATCCAGGAGTTCTTTGCGGCCGGCAGAAGGCTCGAGCCGGACGCCGTCTACCACGCGGCGTTCGTCACCGGCCAGGGCGTGCCGCCGAAGTACGGGCGGAACCGGGAGAACCTCGATGTTCATGCGATCGAGGCGCTTGAGCATTACCTGGCAAAAGGGCCCGTCAGCGCCGAACTCCGCGGGAGCGTGACGGCGATATGAGCCCCTCCGTTCGGGTTGTCATCCATCTCGACGAGCGCGAGAAGGCGGCTCTCGTCCTGCGGAACACACAGAACCTCATCGACGATCTCGCAGGCGTCGAGGTGGGAGTGGTCGCGCACGCCGACGGAGTGGAAGGCCTCCGCACTGGAAGCCCGCGGGCCCCGCTCATGGAGTACCTTGCAGAGCGGGGCGTCCGGTTCGTCGTCTGCGAAAACGCCCATCGCTCCCGGAACCTCTCGGAGAAGGACTTCCCCGGCTTCGTCGAGACCCTCTCGTCCGCTCGTGGAACTGGTCGCAAGATCGGCCGAAGGGTGGCAGTATCTGCGGCCGTAAAAAGAGATGGGTATCTTATGAGAGCAGAACGGCGTTGACGACGCCGTCCTGGCTCGGCCTGCTGACGATCCGCGCGCGCCCCAGTTCGGTCTTGATGATGGCACCCTTCGTGAGGAGTTTCCGCCGGACGTAGTTCGGGTCGGCGCTGTTTGCCTCGACCGTCTCGATCTTCGCCTTCTTGGTCTCGCCGGTTGCGGGGTTCGAGACCGTTGCGTAGTCAACCCGGAGCGCCCGGACCTTCTGGTTGCCGCCGTAGGTGCGGACGATTCTCCTGCGCGCTTCACCGATGTGCGTCTCTGCCGGAGCTCTTCCGATCTCCGACCTCTTCTTGCCCTGGGAGGTGTGGTAGCGTCCACCCGACGGCTTCCGTACTGATCTTCCTTGCCACTGCATGTGACCACCGAAATACTCTGCTGAGGACGCAATACCCTTTCAGGGGTAGCAATCTCTCGTTAAAGTGCTATAACTATTCGAGACCGGGATATTTAACTCTGCTGATCACGCGAGGATCGCGTCCAGCAGTTCGTCCAATCCTTCCCCGGTCTTCATGTTCGTCCGGAAGATCTTCATCTCCGGGTTGTAGCGCCGCATGTCGGCCTCCATCCGATCGAGGTTGGCGCCGACGAACGGAGCGAGATCGACCTTGTTGATGACGCCGATGTTGCTGCTCCTAAACATCATCGGGTGCTTGTTCACCACATCGTCGCCTTCCGTCGAGCTGACGACGACGATCCGCTTCTCGGCGCCCAGTCGGAAGTCGGTCGGGCAGACCATGTTGCCGACGTTCTCGATGAAGAGGATGTCGATCTCGTCGAGCGGGAGGTGGTCGATAGCGTGCTCGACGAGGTGGGCGTCGAGGTGGCACTCCTTCCCGGTGTTCGCGTTGTAGGCCGGGATCCCGAGGGCGACGATCCGCTTGAAGTCGTCGTCGCCGTAGACGTCCCCGGCGATGGCACCGACGCGGAGGCCCCGCTTCTGGATGAGCGGCACGAGCCGCTCGATCGTGGCGGTCTTCCCCGACCCGATGGCGCCGAGAAGATCGAACGCCCGGATGCCGTGGGCTTTGAGGTGGGCTGCGTTGGCATCTGCAAGGCGGTTGTTGACATCGTAGATGTCCTTCTCCACGTGGACGTCGATGTGATGCATGGTATATACTGTGATCATGATCTGTTTATAGGTTAACCACCAGATCATACACTATGAGCGCTGAACGCATCCTGTACCCCTGTTATTTCGACGCCACGCTCGAGCGGCGGGAGGGGCGCCGCGTTGCTAAAAATATCGGCGTGAATTCCCCGGGACTTCCCGCCATCGAGGCGGTTCTGCGGAGAATGAAGGCCCCGTACCGGGTTGAGGAGCACCACCACCCCGCCAGGTGGGCGGAGCGCGAAGGCCGGGTCGTGGTGGAGTGGGAGGGGAGCAAGGAAGACCTGATCCGGAAGGTTGCAAGCGGTCTTGCCAGCCGGAAGTGACCGCGATGTACGACCTGCACACTCATACCATCCTCTCCGACGGCGAACTCCTCCCGACGGAGCTCGTCCGCCGGGCCGCCGTGCTCGGCTATGAGACGCTCGCGATCACCGACCACGCGGACGCCTCGAACCTCCGGCACCTGGTTGAGGCGGCGGAGGGTGTCCGGGAATCGGCGCGGTCGTACGGCGTGAACCTGCTCGTCGGGGTGGAACTCACCCACGTCCCCCCGTCCCTGATCCCGGCGTTTGCACGCGACGCAAAGAGGTTCGGCGCCGATATCGTCGTGGTGCACGGCGAGACGGTGGTGGAGCCGGTCGCCCCGGGAACCAACCGCGCAGCCTGCACGTGCGAGGACGTGGACGTGCTCGGCCACCCCGGGCTCATAACGATCGAGGATGCGCGGCTGGCCGCGGAGCACGGGGTGGCGCTCGAGATCACCTCGAGGGGCGGGCATAACCGCACCAACGGTCACGTTGCGCGGGTGGCACGGGAGGCCGGGTGTCGGATCGTGGTCGATTCCGATACGCATGCTCCGTCCGATCTGATGTCAAAGGAGGCACGGCGCGCAGTCGCGCTCGGCGCCGGGTTGACGGAGGCGGAAGCCCTGGAGGCGCTCTCCCTGGATATTGTTCGGCTTCTTCAGAAGTGATATGTGGTATTTATAATTTAGCAAAAACTTTTTATACTCTAGTGAACAATATATATACGTTACTAAATACGCCCGGGTATAGTATCCCCTAGAGGTTGCAGTTTGCGGTTAATCGGTCGTTCTGTTAGTGTTTGCGGCAATCGCTCGTTAATCTTGCGATGTGATGCTGCACAGTTGCCCCGTCTCTACAGCGAGGCAGTGGATCGCCGGTTAAAACCCGTAGGGAAGGTAGTCGATATATTTGGGAATATATCATCGCCTTATGCCGTAGTCCTCTGCGATAATGGCTGCTCCGTGCAGGTTGGCGAGAAGATCTTTGCGAGATAGGTGTATAATCAATGGCTGAAGTAGAAAAATTAAAACAGCTGCAGTTGCAGCGCGAGGCCCTGAAGAAGAGGGGGGAGCAGAAGGTCAAGGAGACGGAGAAGAAGCGCACTGAAGAGAGCGTTCAGTCCGTCTGTCCCGAGTGCGGCAGCCGCCAGCTCGTTCACGACTACGAGCGTGCCGAACTCGTATGTCAGAACTGTGGTCTCGTGCTCGACGAGGAGTTCATCGACCGCGGTCCCGAGTGGCGCGCATTCGACCACGACCAGCGCATGAAGCGCTCCCGTGTCGGCGCACCGATGACGTTCACGATCCACGATAAGGGTCTCTCGACGATGATCGACTGGCGGAACCGTGACTCCTACGGCCGCGCGATCTCGAGCAAGAACCGCGCCCAGCTCTACCGGCTCCGGAAGTGGCAGCGGCGTATCCGTGTCTCGAACGCGACCGAGCGGAACCTGGCGTTCGCGCTCTCGGAACTGGACCGGATGGCCTCCGCGCTCGGCCTGCCCCGGAACGTGCGCGAGACCGCCGCGGTCGTCTACCGCGACGCGGTGGACAAGAACCTGATCCGCGGCCGGAGTATCGAGGGCGTCGCCGCGGCCGCGCTGTATGCGGCATGCCGGCAGTGCAGCGTCCCGAGGACGCTCGATGAGATCGCCGAGGTATCCCGTGTATCCCGTAAGGAGATCGGCCGCACCTACCGGTTCATCTCCCGCGAGCTCGGGTTAAAGCTCCTGCCGACGTCCCCGATCGATTACGTACCGCGCTTCTGCTCGGGCCTGAACCTGAAGGGTGAAGTCCAGAGCCGTGCGGTCGAGATCCTCCGGCAGGCTGGAGAACGCGAACTTACGAGCGGCAGAGGGCCAACGGGCGTCGCTGCGGCCGCCATTTACATCTCGTCGATCCTCGGCGGAGAGCGGCGCACCCAGCGCGAAGTCGCCGAGGTTGCGGGCGTGACCGAGGTCACGATCAGGAACAGATATAAGGAGCTGGCAGAAAAATTAGATATCGAGATCATACTCTGATCTCATATCTTTGGGCTCGTAGATCAGGGGTAGATCGTTGCGTTCGCAACGCAAAGGCCGCGGGTTCAAATCCCGCCGGGTCCATTCTTCTGTTTTGTGACTTTACTTTTCACGAGTGTCTGATAGGTTCTCAGGCAATCGCAGGTTGCCGGGGGTTTTGAGCGGGGCGCAGCCCCTTCGGTTGGGACAGAAAGGCCGCGGGTTCAAATCCCGCCGGGTCCATTCTTCTGTTTTGTGACTTTACTTTTCACGAGTGTCTGATAGGTTCTCAGGCAACCGCAGATTGCCGGGGGTTTTGAGCGGGGCGCAGCCCCTTCGGTTGGATAAAGAGGGGTGGGTTTGGATCCCGCCGGCTCACCGCCGCCGGAGACGGCTTACAGCACCCGCGGCAGCAACGGCGAGGAGCCCGACGAGCGCCCCCGCCCCGCCGGCCTCGGTCGGTGCCGTCGTGGCGTCCTCGGTCGCTTCCGCCGCCGCCGGCACCGGCTCGTCGGCCGTTCGGAAGATGAAGGCCCGCTCACCCGCGCCCGCTGCGAGGTAGTCCCCGTTCTCCGAGAGGGCGACCGCGCTGACAGGGGCGCCGGCGTCGAACGTCCAGCGCGGGTTGCCGTTGCCGCCCCAGAGGTACACGGTTCCGCCTGCGTTCCCTGCTGCGACGGCCTCGCCCCGCCGGGAGACGTCCACGGCGGGGACGTCGCTTCCCGTCCGGTTCGTCCAAATCAAGGCGTCGTTCGGCCGGTAGCACTCCACGTCGCCGCCCTCCTTGCCGACGACCACGAACCGCCCGTCACCCGAGAGAGCGAGCGCGAGGATCGGCGCTCCGGTGGGAAGCGCCCAGGGGAGTCCTCCCGACCGGCCGTAGACCTGGAGGGCGCGGTCCCGGCCCCCTGCGGCGACGACCGACCCGTCGCGGGAGGCGTCGACCGCGGTGACGGCACCCCTGGCGAGCCCCTCCCAGATCAGGTTCCCGTCCCTGTTCATGAAGAGGATGGCGCCGTTGCTGCTCCCGGCGACGATGAATTTGCCGTCGCCGGTGAACGCGACGGACGTTGCGTGCGGCGAGGTCTCCCCGGAGCGGGTGCCTGGCTGCACGGCGCGGTTCCACTCCTCATTCCCGAGGTTGGTGAAGAGGACGATGCGATCGCCCGCCACCGCGAGCGACCGGCCGTCGCCCGCGAACGAGAGGTCTCGAACGGGTCCCGCGACGCTCCTCGCCCAGTAGCGGCTGCCACTCTCGTCGAGGAGGATCACCTCGCCTCCCCCGGTTCCGGCGGCAATATAGCCAGCGGCGACGGCAACCGCGGTCACCGCATCCGGAGCGCTTGCGTTCCAGAGGACGGTGCCGTCCCGCTGCAGGCAGACGATCCCCCCGTCATCCGTCCCCGCGATCATATACCTCCCGTCGGTGGCTATCGCAACGTCGTTGACGATGCCCCCCGTCGATACGCCGTGGTAGGATGCCTCCGCCCCGGCCACCGCCGGAACCATGGCGACGATCAGGGCGATGATCAGTGCAGTTCTTTTCATGGTTTGCCCCCTGCCCGGGAAGGGATTCCCGGAATACACCAACTTTCTCGGGCGGGTTCTTAAACCATTCCGGCATCGCGCTCTCTCGCGGAAGGTTGAAGTCCTGCGGTGCGCAATCTCCGGTTCATATGGATACCAGGGCGGACGAGGCGGTCTCCTGCTTCATGCGGGGCTATAACTGTGCGCAGGCGGTCAGTTCGGTCTTTGCGGGAGATGCCGGGGTTCCCGAGGAGGTCATCCTCGGGATAGCCACGGGGTTCGGCGGCGGGGTGGGGCACACCGGCGGCACGTGCGGGGCGGTCTCGGGGGCAGTCATCGCCATCGGGCTCCTGTTCGGGACCACCGGGCCCGACGAGAAAGAGGCGAAGGACCTGACCTACGAGATCACCCGGGAGTTCGTCACCCGGTTTGCCGAGAAGAACGGCACCGTCTCCTGCACCGAACTCCTCGGGTGCGACCTCTCGACCGCCGAGGGGCTTGCCCGGGCGCGCAAAGAGAACCTCACCCGGACGCGCTGCCCTCGCTACGTCAGGGATGCGGTCGAGATCCTCGAGGGGGTTCTCGCGCCCGTCACTTCCGGGCAATCCACCATGCGGTGAGGGACTCCGGAAGGGACGGGAGCCTGAGCCTTCGCCGCAGGTCGTCGGCGCCGAGGCTCTTTGCCGCGAGGGCCCGCTTCTCGACGAGGTGCCAGGAGAGGAACGCGAGCGCGAACGTCACCGCAAACGAGAGCCCGAAGAGCGCCGGGAGGAGGAGCGCGTTTGCCGTGACCTGGATGAGCGCCTGCTGAACCGGGTAGTGGTAGATGTAGATGCCGTAGGAGAAGTCCCCGGCTCTCCCGAAGGAGCTCAGGTACGGGATCGGGAGGTGCGCGGCGTAGATGGTGAGATAGGGGATGGCAAGCACTCCGGCGACGGTCGCGTAAGGAGTCAGCGCCGAGAGAACGAGCAGCAGGAGCAGCCCCCCGGCGATGATCGGCCGGTAGGTGATGCGGTGGCGGTGAAGGTAGAGGAACGCCCCGATGAGGAAGTAGAGGGCGAACCGGACCTTCGACATCCGCGGGTCGTCGAACCAGTACATCCAGGCCAGGATGTTTACGGCGGCAACGGCAGCGATGACGCCCAACCGGTGCAGGAGCCCGGCGATCCCGATGGCCGCGACGACCCCGTACATGAAGACCTCGACGGGTATCGTCCAGAGCGAGCCGTTGACGTAGGTCCACGGGTTGTCCTGGAAGAGGCCTATCACCGATCCGTCTTCAAAGTAGGGGGCGGTAAAGAACACCGCCGGGGAGAAGAGGGCGGCGAAGTAATCCCTCAGGGGAAGCGATGTCAGCAGCGGGCCGATGATGAAGAGCGTGACGAAGATCGCGACGGCGAGGCCCGGGACCACCCGGAGGAACCGTTTCCAGGCGAACCGGAGCGGCGATGCGGTCGACTCCCAGCTCATCGCGATCAGGTAGCCGCTGGTGACGAGGAGGGCGGCGAGCCCTGCCTGCGCCACGAGCATGACCGGGTCGTCCGTCCCTATCCCGACATAGCCGAGCCTGAGGGCGTAGGCGTGGGCGAAGACGATCATCGCCGCCGCGGCGAACCGCAGGAAGTCGAAGTTGTTCGAGAACCGGCCTCCCGGAGCGCTCCCGCCTTCGGTGACCGCCCCCGGGTGCTCTGTTTTCATGGCTATCGGAATCCTTTCCTCACTGTACAGTGACAATCGTTAAATATTTAGCCAAAACACTCTGCTCCTTATGGATCCGCTCGTCGTCGCCACGTTCGCCGCCGTCATCCTTCTCGAGATTGCCGTCCCGCTTGCGCTCGGCTACTGGATCGTGAAAAAATTCGGCCTTTCCTGGCGTGTCTTCGGGCTCGGTGCCCTCTTCTTCATCATCGTGCAGGTCGTCCACGCGCCGCTCGTCCTCGTCACGCAGACCTCCCTCTACCTTGCCGTCCTCCCGTTCGGCACGACGGCGGCCCTCGCGGTTCTCGCTGTCTACCTCGGTCTCATGGCCGGGCTTTTTGAGGAGATCGGCCGCTACCTCGTCTACCGCTATCTTTTCAGGCGGCAAGGTATCGCCCTCACCCGGGAGAACGGCCTCCTCTTCGGGACCGGGTGGGGCGGCGTCGAGAGCATGATTGTCGCGCTCCTGGTGCTCTCGAGCATGGTCTCCTATATCCTTCTCACCGGTGACGGGGGAGCGATCCCCCTGCCCGACGATCCCGCCGTCCAGGCGCAGGTTGACGCTCTCCGAGCCCTCACGCCGCTCGATATCCTCCCCGGTCTCGCCGAACGGATGATGACGATCACCCTGCACATCGCCTGGTCGCTGATGGTGCTCGCCGCCATCGTCTACGGCAGAAAGGCACTCCTCGCGCTTGCCATCCTCTGGCACGCCGCAGTGGATGCCGCCGCCGTCTACCTCGCGCAGACGCAAGGGATTCTCGTGACCGAAGGGGTGGTCTTCATCTTTGCGGTGCTCGCCCTCGCGTATATCTTCTGGGAGTGGCGGCGGATGGGGGTGCGGGCGGCGGCCTAGCCCTGCCATTCGTGCAGGTAACCCCGGCGTTCGAGCGGCTTTCCGTCCGCGAGGACGACCCGCTCGGCTATGACCTCCCCGATGACGTGCGCAGTAACCCCCGGGACCGGAAGGATCCCGGCAGGAGCGGTAAAGAGGAGTTCAAAGTCCCCCCCGCCGTAGAGCGCGAGTTCCCGCCCCTCCCCCTCCGGCACCCCTGCCGGGAGCGGGAGGCGGGCGGTATCGACGGCGAACCCGCAGTCGTTCACCGCAACGAGGTCGTGGAGCGAGAGTGCAAGGCCGTCGGAGATGTCCATCATCGCCGAGGCTCCGGCACGAGCGAGCGCCTGCCCCTCCCGGACCCGGGGCTGCGGCTCGAGGAGTTCCCTCATGTGCCGGCCGTAGCCGTTCAGGGCGGCCTGCGCCTCCCCGAGCGGCCCGGTGACCGCGATGACGTCGCCCGGCCGCGCCCCGCGCCTCCGGACGAGGTGCGCCGGGGCGACGATCCCGAGCCCCGTGCTCACGATCGTCAGTTCTGTGTGCGCATCGAGGTCGCCGCCGACGAGTTCGGCGCCGAACGCGGTACAGCAGTCCCGGGCCCCCTCCATGATGCCCTTGAGGCGTTCCGGACGGTCGAGGCCGACCGCGAGGAGCACCTGCCCCGGCGCCGCGCCCATGCTCGCGATGTCCGAGAGCGTCACCGCCGTCGACATCCACCCGATCTGCCAGTCGGTCATCCCGGCCGGAAAGTCGGTCGTCTCGTGGAGCATATCGGTGCTCACGACCATGAGGCGGTCGCCGCAGGGGATGACGGCGCAGTCGTCAGCAAGCCGCTCCGGGTCGATGATCGTCCCGATCAGCCGGTGCAGGCCCCGTTCATCCACCGCGGCGCACCTCCTTCTCCCGCTCGCTCCGGTACTCCTTGACGAGATACTCGACCCGTTCGGCCTCCTGCTCGCGCCGGAACGCCTTCTGCTCCTCCTGCCATTTCACGATCGCCCGCTCGAGAGCATCGGTCAGCGCCGCCCCGGTTCTGCCCCGGATATCCGGGTTGACGGCTTCTTCCTGGAGGAGGGGGAGATCGGACTCCCGTGCGACCCGGACGAGGTGCGGGTCGGGCGGCTCCCCGCCGACGACCAGCGCCCGCACCCCCGTTCCCGCGAGGTCCTTCACCACGCCGCGGCCCCAGCCGTGCGCCCGCGGGACGTAGAGGACGTCTCCTCCGGCGATGCCGATCTCCTCCTGAAGAGCCCGCACCGCTTCGCGGGTCAGGGAGTCGAGCACCTTGAGCGGGGTGTAGTCCTCCGAGACCTCGAGTTTTGCGACCTTCTGCATCCTCTCCAGGCGTTTCTTCAGCCGCCGGGACCGCCGCCGCTCGTCCCGGAGCTGCTCGCGCAGGCTCTCGATCGTCGCGTCCTTCGCCGCCAGCTCCGCGTCCCGGCGGATCTTGCGCTCCGCGGCGGAGCGTGCCCGGCGCACGTCCTGCCGCAGCCGCTCCAGGTCGCGGTCGCGCTCCCGGAGCTCCTCCTGCAGTTCCTGGACGTAACTGCGCAGTCTTTTCACCATCCCGTCGAGCGCCATCACCCGCTCGTCCTCGACCGGCCGTACCGGCTCGGCCTCCGCTGCCGGGGCCTCCTCCTTTGCGGCCGGAGCGCCCTGCAGGTCCGCAAGGACAGTGTCGAGCGGCTGGCCGCGGAGCACCCGCGCCCGCACCTCGTCGAGGTCGTAGCCCGGCCCCACCCGCTTTACGATGTTCCTGAACTTGTTCTGGAGGCTCCGGTAGGCGTCCAGTGCCGCCGAGAGGGCGTCGCGCTCGTGGTCGTTCGTGTAGGAGAAGGGGGCGGTCAGGTCGTACTTCGCCTCCACCGAGAGCGACTGCTTCGGGGTGTAGGGGATGGCGTTGAACGCCCGCCGGATCTTCTCGACCGAGTAGGGCATCTGCTGGACGTCGGAGGCGATGATGAGCGGTTTCCCCGCACGGTAGAGTTCTTCGACGATATCGGACATCGTCATCTGCCGCGAGCTCGTGAGGAGGACCAGGTTCCCGTCGAGGTCCACGGCGGCGATCCCGGTGGTCGTCCCGGGGTCGAGCCCGACGATCAGGTAGCGCGGGCGGCCGTCAGAGAGGGGTTCGAACCGTATCCGGTCGAGCTGCCGCCCGGTCACCCGCACCTGGACGTCGGCGCCCCGTGAGGAGTGCACCGGGACCATCTCCCGGGGCGCTTTGACCCGGAAGGCGACCCGCGAGTAGCCGCCGAAGGCCTTCGTCTCCTTCTTCTCGTAGTCGAGACCGGCGCCGCGGAGCCTTCCTTCGATCTCGCGGGCCTTCTGCAGCACGCCGCCGTGGATCTTCCGGACGTAGCGGTTCTGGCTCCACCCGCCCCTGCCCGGCGAGCGGTGCCTGCTTACCACGATGTCGGTGGTGTTCTCGAACGCGATCACCTCGACGCCCGCCCCGAGCGCGGCCACCCGGGCGGTTGTCCGCGCCTCGGCGTAGGGGTCGAACTTGTTGAAACTGATGTTGTAGCGGGCGGCGACCTTGCCGAGGCTCTCTGTGCGCTCGCCGCCGGTCACCTGGACGAGTTTCGTTGCGGGCGGGAGCGACTGGAGGAACGCGTGGAGTTCGCGCTGGTCGGCGGCGATCTCCTGGAGGCTGTCCACCGCGAGGATATCGGGCTCTTCGGCGGCGAGGAGGCGCTGGAGCCGGAACCCGGTCACCTCCTCGACGTCCAGGACCTCCCCGTCCTCCACCCGGGCGAGGGCGTAGACGGGCCGGCGGGTACGGGAACGGACCGAGCCTTTGATGATGTCGATCCCGAAGACTTTCACCCGACCACCCTTGCCAGTGCTTCGTCGAAGGCGTATTCAAGGCCGTATTTGCGTTTGAAGTACTGGAGGATGTTCTCGATGTCGCGGTTGAGGATCTCGCCGGCGTTCGGGTGGGCGGTCTCCACCCACTGCGGCCAGTCGATCAGCCAGCACTGCCCCTCGTCGACCATGACGTTGAACTCGCTCAAGTCCCCGTGGACGATCCCGAGGCGGTAGGCCTTTGCGAGGTTATCGAGGATCTCGTCGAGGATCGGTTTGGGCTCTTCGAGGGTCGCACGGGAAAGGTTGACGCCGGGGACGAACGACATCACCACGACGTGCCGGTTCTGGTCGATCGGGAGCGGCACCGAGACGGCGGGATGGAGGGTCTTTAGGGCGTCGTACTCCATCTTCGCCGAGTTGCTCGAAGCGAAGATCCAGGGGCAGTGCCCGGTCTCCGGCATGTAACCGCGCTTTATCCGGGCGGACTGAAACGACCGTTGCCCGACCCGGTGGAACTTCAGCACGACGACCCCGAGGCCCATCCCCTCGTAGACCTCCGACTCCTTCCCGACCCCGATCAGTGTTCCGAGCGCCTGGACGGTTCCCCGGCGGGTGAGGGAGTGGAGGGCCAGGGTGTCGTAGCCGTCGAAGACGAGCGCGTACCCCTCATAGGGGGTCTTCTCGTACCTGACCATGTCCATGGCCATCAGCCTGCCCAGTCGGTAGGAGAGCTCGGACTCCGAGAACTTGGTGGCCGACTTGAGCACCTCGAGCGGCACCCACCGGTACCGGCGCATGAGACGTTCGAGGGCGAGCAGGATCCGGAGTTCGTAGGCGTGCAGGGATCGCACGTATTCTGCAGGAACAGGCATCTTCTACACAATTTATGTGGCGCGGTGATAAAAGATGATCGAGAAAGCATGAAGTGCAGCAAATGCCGCCGCGACGCGATTCTTTTCCAGCGATACTCGGGGCTGCACCTCTGCGAGAACCATTTCAACCGGGATTTCGAGGCGAAGGCGAAGCGGGCGATCCGGGAGCACCGCTGGATCGAGTCGGGGGATACGGTGGCGGTGGCGCTCTCGGGGAGCAAGGGTTCGAGCGCCGCCCTCTTCTTCCTTAACCGACTCCTCTGCGAGCGAAGGGACGTCCGGCTGATGGCGATCACGGTGGACGAGGGGATTGCCGGCTACCGCGACCCGGGCAAAGCCCGTGCCATCGCCGAGGGCATGGGCGTCCCCTGGGTGACGGCATCCTTCCAGGAGGAATACGGGGTCACGCTCGACGAGATCGCGGGCCGGAAGGGGGCAGCCCTCGCCTGCTCCTGCTGCGGTGTGCTCCGCCGGGCGCTGATGGACCGGATCGCCCACGAACACGGCGTCACGAAGTTTGCCTGCGGGCTCAGCCTGGACGACGAGGCGCAGTCGGTCATGATGAGCGCTCTCCGGGGCGATGCCGACCGGCTCACCCGCCCCCTGCGGGAAGCGGAGGGGACAGTGCCCCGGATCAAGCCGTTCATGTACATCCCGGAGCGGGAGGTGGCGCTGTATGCCTTCCTCCACGTCGAGGGGTTCGACCTCGCGGACTGCCCCTACGCGGGCGACGCTCTCCGGGGGGACGTCCGGAGGATCCTCGACGACTACACCTACCGCCACCCTGCGACGAAGTACTCCCTCGTGAACCTGGGTGAAGCCCTCCGGGGGGCGGAGAGGGTTACCGGCGAAGGGTTCCGGGTCTGCGAGCGGTGCGGGGGGCGATGGGTCGCAGCGTGCGACGTTCCGACGGAGCAGAGCAGGAGCACCGAAGGTGCTGGGCCGGAGGTTGAGATACCCGAGGGATCTCGAGTGCCACGCGGGAAGATCTGCCGGGTGTGCCAGGTGCTGGATGAGGTTCGGAAGAAAGCCTGAAGGTGTATGCCTCACGTGATGGCGACCGTATCGTCAATTATATGTTGATAACTCACGCGAAGCCGCGAAGAACGCGAATATCGGTAAAAGGGTTACCAGAAACTCTCCTTCGCGGCTTCGCGTTCTTCGCGCGAGGCAACGCTAGATGATACCGGGCTGGCGCTTGAGGAAAGTCAGGCCTGCCTGGGAACACCGGCTAACAGGCCTTACCGCATCGCGAGACATCCGCCGGTCACTTCGGCGAAGATCTCCATAAACTGCTCCGGGTGGTTTAAGAACGCCACCGACCGGGGCCGCCCGACGAGTTCATAGAGCCCGACCCCCTTCTCGATCCCGAGTTCCGGGACCTCCACCGGGTCGCAGTAGCGCACCGGGGGGGCGGCGGGGTAGCGCGGGTTCTTCACCAGCGCCCCGCCCTCCATCTCGTAGTAAGCGGCGCCCCGCAGGTCGGCATAGGGGCCGTAGTTGCTTGAGAACTCCGACGAGACGAGGTTCGCCATCACGAGATCCTCCCGCCCGGGGTTGATCGTCACATGGCCGTATCCCGGCGGGATCAGGATCTTGTCGCCGGCGGTGGCCTCGATCATCACCACGTCGTCGGCATTGCGGGTCTGGAGGAGGTAGTGCCCCGTCCCTTCGAGAACCTCGTAGATCTCCGGGTAGAATTCTCCTGCCGGGTTCTCGGTATGGTAATGGCCCTTCGTCTTGACATACTCACCGCAGAGCGTCCGGGCGGGAATGACGGTGATATCGTAGCGGACACGGTGCTGCCGGAGCCATTCCCGGTCGCTCTCGCTCTTCGCGAGATCCCGGTACATAAAATAGAGGGGTTGATCGGAGGTGCAGCCGGGATCTGCGAGAACATCCCGCATCTCCTCGATTGTCCTTATCTGAGGCTCCGGTTTAGGGGCGTCCCAGTACCCGTTCATCCCTGTTTCTTACGGTACACGAATATATAATACCCTGCACCTGCGATGACGGCCAGGACTGCAATCAGGAAGACCGGATTGGTGAAGAGCGTGCTCTGCCTCTGCTCGAGCGCGACCCGCACCTTCATGCTGTCCGATATCTTGCTGTTGTCGAGGTTGTCACGGTAGCGGATCTCGGAGTCGATCCCGTACTCCTTCGCGATGCCGGCACCGTCGACGTTCACCTCAAACCGTGCCGTCGCTGTCTCGCCCGGGGCGAGGTCGCCGAGGAAGGCGGTGTCGTCGCTGCTGGTGAAGGGATCGACGGCGCTGATCCGGGCCTGTGCGTTGTAGGCCGTTGCGGCTCCTGTGTTCTTGTACACGACTTCAAGGATGCTCTTCTGGCCCAGGTAGAGCGTCGACGGAGGCGAGACGACCTCGAAGGCGATCTTGCCGCCTACGGGGATGCCGATTGTCGTCGGCCGGGAGGTGACCGTCTTGCCCTCGTAGTCCTCGTAGGTGACCGCGACGTCGAGCGGGTAGGACTGGGGCTCTGCGGTGTTCGCGACCGAGACCTTGAACTTCACGTCCACCGTCTCGCCCGGTCCGAACGTCCCGATATAGGCGTTGCCGTCGGTGGGGATGAGCGGGCTTGCGCCGCTTCTCGTGACCATCGCGACCGCCTTCTGTGCTGTGTCATGGCCGACGTTCTTCAAGGTCATGTAGACGTAGCCTTCCGTGCCGACGTTCAGCGACTCGGAGCGGACGTCAAGAACCTCGACCCGGAGGTCGGGCGTGACCCGCACGGTGAGCGGCAGGGTCACGGTCTTCTTCTGGTAGTTGTTGCGGAGGAGGTCGCCGAGATCTTCCGCGTCCTGCAGGTAGGTGTAGGTCACCTCGAGCGGCAGCGTGTAGGTGCCCGGCTCCGCGGAGTCCGCCACCTTCACGTTGAACGTAGCGGTCGCGGCCGCTCCACCGCGGATGTCGCTCAGGAACTGGGGGTCCGTCTTGACGGTGAACGGCGTATCAGCACTCTTGAGTCCTGCTGTGACCAGCTTCGCGGTGTTCGGCAGGTCGTCGGCGGGGACAGACGGAGTGGCGATCTTGATGTCATTCAAGCCGCTGTTGGATATGATGACCACAAGCTGGGTATCGGCACCCGGTGCAAACTGGTTGCTGCCGGATATCGTTGCCGACAGTTCAGGGCTTCCGTAGAGGTACTTGACGCCCTGCGCAGCCCCCGGCGCAGCCAGGAGTGCCAGCAGGAGCATCAGTACGGGTAGGTATTGCCAACGCATCTCTTCACCTTGTTGTTATGTTAGCAACAACATTTATTGCTGAACGGTATATATACATGATGGAATGAAGACTCCCCGGGATGTTCCGACCCCCCTCCTCGAATCCCTCAAATCACTGGGGCTTACGAAATACGAAGCCCTCGTATACATCGGGCTTCTCAGAACGGCGGGCGCGACTGCAACGGAAGTTCATGAGATATCCGGCGTGCCGCGCGCATCCGTCTACCCGGTTCTCGACCGGCTCGTCCAGAAGGAACTGGTCAGCGTCTCGCATACGGCACCCAAACGCTTCGATGCCGTTCCCCCCGACCAGGGCATCGAGAACCTGATGCGCCGGATCGAGAGCGACGCGGAGAGCGCCCGGGAGGCCCTCGAGGCCTTTTACCGGGAGAAGGATCTGGAAGACCGTGGCGACCAGGAATTGATCTGGACGATCTACGGTGAAGAGAACATCAGAACCCGCCTTGCAGGAATGTTCAAGAGCGCGGAACGGAGCGTGGAGTTGCTCGCGACGGGGGATCTCCTCCAGCGGAGCGTGCTTTTGCTGCTCGATCCCGTCCCCGACTCTGTGCGGGTCGAGATCGTCACCGAGCGCTGGTCCGGCGAGCGGCCTTCCCGGTTCCATCTCCACCTCCTCCCCCTCGCCGCGCTCTGCGAGACCCCGATCCTTGCGGAGAAACTTCTGCCGTACGAGAGATCCGGCGTATTCTTAGTGGACGATACCCGGGCGCTGCTCTGGATGGAAGGAGCCGACGGCCAGCCTTCCGCCCTCTATTCGGAGTCCGCGGGGCTGGCCCGCTTCGTACGGCGGCATATCGCCACCGTCATGGAATGGGCGAAGGCTGCGGTTCAGTAGTCGTCCAGGTAGCCCATCTCCTGGATATCGATCAATCCTTTGAGCGCCCGAGTTACGACCTGACGCCCGGTCTCTCTGACGGCCGCCATCGGGTTCGTGCCCCCGACCATCGCCACGCCCAGGTACTGCGGGCTCACCGGGACACCGAGCAGGGGGACGTTCGGGGCGCCGACGTCGAGGATGCCGGTGAACCCTATAGCCGTAAGTTCGTCGAGCACCTCACCCAGGAGCTGCTCGGCCTCCATGTGGCACTCCCTGATGTTTGCGAGGATATTGCCACTTCCGTGGCGCATCACGTCGAGGATCGACGTGGCCTCCTGGGAGATGAGGACCTCGAGGGGATCGAGCGTGGTGTCGCGGTAGAGGATCATGCTCGTGAACCGCTGCGCAACCCTGTCGTCGACCTCGACGATCCCGCCCCCGATCGGGCTCGCCGGGATGCCCCGCTGAAGGATGAGGGCGTCGAGCGTGATGCTGCACATCGTGCAGATGGCGTGCCGGCCGTCCGGCACGGTGTAGCCGCCGACCTGCTCCCCCGGCCCGGCGACCTTGATGCGGTCGCTGATGGTGATGCCCCGTTTGTGCGCCTCTTTCATGACGGAGAGCGCGAACTCGAGGTCGTGGCTCTCGATGAGCGAGAGGTTGTAGATGATCTTCCCCGTGTCGTCCTCCGGGCGGTAGGTCACCTTGAGCGCGTATTCCTCGATGCGGTGGTTGGTGAATTTCAGGGGAGCATGCATTATCTGATCTCTTGTTCTGCAGGAGAAATAGTGTTGCCCTCCGTATTTGGCGGATTCGGCCGGGAGAAGCGCGGGGCGTCACCGGCCTTTGGCCGCTTCCGCATCGCTCCGGCATCACGCAGCCCGGCTCTCCCCGTCAAGCGCCCTGTCCTGCACCTGTTCACGGCTGAGTTCCTGAAGGGAAAACTAATTCAATCTCCCTGTGGTATTGTTAGATGAATGGAGAGTGGGACTCGGGAGAAAGCCCGGAACGTGCTGAAGCGGATCCTTGCCGCTGCCTCCTACGACGTTGAGGAGGTCGGCGACCCGCTGGATCTCTCCGCGGTCGGGAGCGAGGATGCCCTGGTGGTGCTCTGCTCGGACGACCCGGAGATGATTGAGAACTTCGATTCGATGATCTACCGCCTGCGCACCGGCGAAGACGACTGGGTCTGCAGGAAACTGCTCTTCACCCTCGATCCGGCGGTGCGGACGGAGGACTGCATCCGCTGGGGACCTGAGGAGTTCATCCACTACGCGGGCAGGGCCGCGCTCGCGGAGGTGCTCGGGCAGAGCCTGATCCTGGATCTTCCCCAGCCGACCCGGGCGGTCCGGCGCGGGGAGATAGCGGCGTCTCCCGCCGTGGTGAAGAACGCGGTGAAGGAGACGGTGAAGGAAGAGCCGCAGGAGGGACCGGAGCTGCCCCACCTCCCGGTGCAGGTCTCCGAGAAGCGTGCCTGCGGCATCTCCGGGATACACGGGACGGCGAAGTGCCGGTTCATCCCCTACTGGAGTTACCGCTACGTGAGCACCGGCGAGCGCGAGGTGAAAGACCGGCTGGTCTCCTTCGACGCCGAGGGCTCCGGAGCAATAAACGCCATCAACGGCCTGAAGATGGAGATCAACCCCGACGATATCGAGCGCGGCCCGATTCCGTTTGGCTCCGAGATCGTCTCCACCCGGCTCGTGCGGGAAGACGTGGAGGAGCGGCTCGTGCGGGACGTCATCGACCGTCTCACCCAGAGGGTGCGGTTCCGCTACGAGAAGGGCGACGCCATCTTCTATGAGGAGAAGACACTCAAACCCGACCGGAGCAACATCACCGTCGACCTCGAGACTGTCTACGTGCCGGTCTGGCAGGTGCGGGGCGGAGGCAAGATCGTCGAGGTCAACGGGTTCACCGGCGAGGTTCTCTCGGTGCCGATGGACGAGGGCGTCGAACTGCTGTAGGTGCGGATCATGATCGTCGTCATCGGCGGCGGACCCGCGGGGAGGCTCGGGGCGATCCACCTCGCGCAGGCGGGAAAGGATGTCCGGCTCATCGAGCAGCGCAGAATCGGGGGGCAGTGCCTCCATGAGCGATGCATGACGATCTGCGCCTTAAACGACGTCGCACGCCTCGTCGAGTCCGCCAGAACCCAGCGGGACCTCGGCATCATCGACTCGGTGCCGGCCGTCTCGTACCCGGTGATCCGGAGACGGCTCTTCGAGATCCAGGAGAAGATCTCCTCGGTTCTCGATGCGGAGACCCGCCGGGCAGGGGTCGAGATCGTCTACGGGGCCACCGCCCGACTGGAAGGGAGCCGGGTCTTCATTGACGACGAGGAGGTCCGTGCGGATGCGGTTCTCGCGGCCACCGGGTCGCTGCCGGCAATCCCCGATATCCCCGGCACCGATCTTGCTGGCGTCTATACCTACCGGACGCTCCCCGCCATGCCCGATCTCCCCCGCCGGATGGTCGTCATCGGCGGCGGGGTGGTGGCGGCGGAGTTCGCCCATATCTTCCACGCATTCGGGGTCGAGGTCGAGATGATCGTCCGGCATGGGCTGCTCCGGGACCTTGACCCGAAGATGCGCGCCGCCGCGCTGCGCGACCTCGCCGGGGTCGGCATCCGCGAAGAGACTCCTGTTGCGAGCATCGAAGGCGGCGGGCGCGTCCGCTCGGTCCTCCTCGCGGACGGCGAGGAGGTTGAGGCCGATGCCGTCCTGCTTGCAACCGGCCTCGTCCCGAACTCCGGGATGCTCCAGGGGCTCGATAAGCGCCCGGACGGTGCCGTCATCGTCGACCGGCGGATGAGGACGAGTGTTCCGGGCGTCTACGCCGCTGGCGACGTCATCGGCCCGCCCTACCTCACCCCCGCGGCCCGGAGGGAGGGCGTGGTGGCGGCGGAGAACATCCTCGGCCGCGAAACCGTCATGGACTACGAGGGCATCCCGCAGGCGGTGAGCCTCCGCTACGATTACGCCTTCGCTGCGACCGCCGACGGCGGCGAGGGCGTCACCCTCTCGGCCCCCGCGCCCGCGGGCCCCGGTTCGTTCTGGGACGTCTCCGGTGGCTGGGCGGGACTTGCCCAGGTCCGGGTCGATCCCGCGACCGGCCGTCTCATCGGGGCCGCCGCCGCCGTTCCTGGGGCGTCGATCCTCCTCTCCTACATCGGTTATCTGATGAAGCGGGGCATCACCGTCGATGACTTCGATGAGATCGTCGAGGTCCACCCCTCGACCGACGGCGTTTACGGGCTCGCCCGCTACGCTTCCGGGATGCTCAAGAAGAAGAACGAGTGAGCCGGTAGTAGGTAAGTAATAGTAGAGCCTCATGCGACGGACGCGAAGAGGCGTTGCTATACCCATACACGGAACTTCGCGGGTAGTAATAGGGGCGACAGCACTATGGCCTCACGCGAAGAACGCGAAGCCGCGAAGGGAAGTTGCTCTCAAATAAACCGATCTTCGCGTTCTTCGCGGCTCGAAGCCTACGGCTTCTCAAACGCCTGCCCCAGGGGGAAGTCGTTCTTCGCGTGAGTTACTTGCCGGGGATAACAATACAGCCCCACACGAAGCCGCGAAGGAAGTGGCTTGATGCTAGAACTGCCGGAACATCTGCCCGAACTTCGGGATGAAATCTTTTTTGCGGGACATGACGCCCTCGAGCCGGACGGGCTGGTCCCGGAGTTCCAGTTTGGTGATGCAGGCCTCGTCCCCTGCGGCGAAGAGGTCGCTTGCGTTCTCAAAGACGTTCGTGAAGAGGGCGAAGAAGCAGTCGACCCCCATCGTCGTCCGGAGGTGCTCGATCTCTGTTCGGATCTCGCCTGCGTGGGTCTCTGCGAACTCAAATGACGACGTCATCACCTGCGAGACCATGATGCTCTTCCCGAAGAGGTTGTAGCGCTTCATGTCCCGGGTGAGGAGTTCGTCCTTCGGGAGAGCGTCGAGATCCATGCCCTTCCGGATCAGTTCCGTCCCATACTCGGCCGGGTCGACCCCGGCGATCCCCGCGAGGTAGTCGGCCGCCCGGATATCCGCCGGGGTGGTCGTCGAGAGTTTCATCACCATCGTATCCGAGAGGATCCCTGAGAGAAGGAGCCCGGCGGTCGACGGTGTGGGCTCCACGCTGGCCTCGATGAACTTGTTCGCCACGATCGTCGAGGTCGACCCCACGGGGTCGTTGAGGAACTTCACCGGCTTTAAGGTGGATATCGCGCCGAGACGGTGGTGGTCGATGATCTCGAGGATGTCCGCCTGCTCGATCCCGTCCACGGCCTGGGAGTACTCGTTGTGGTCGAGGAGGATCACCGACTTCTGGACGTCCTGCATCAGCGTCGTCCGGGATATGAGCCCGATATGCCGTCGGTCTTCCCCGATGACGCAGGCGGTCCTGAACTTGGAGTTCGAGACGACCCCTTTCGCATACTCAAGCGAGTCATCCAGCCGTACCGTGGGGATGTCGGTCTCCATGATCATGCTCGCGGGGAGAGAGAGGCTGATCATCTTGCCGACGCTGAACGCGTCGAGCGTCGTCGCGAGCACCGAGGCGCCCCTCGCCCGCGCGGCGGCGATCACCCGCTCGCCCACCGGCGCTCCTTCGGCGATGATGATCGCGGCGACCCCTGCCGATATCAGTGCGAGCTGGGCGGGTTCGTTATCCCCGACGATCGCGATGTCGTCGGGCGTCATCCGCGAGAGGGTGACATGCAGGGCGTCGATGACGGTATAGACCCGGCCTTCCCCGAGCACCTCGCGCGCCGGGACGACTACCCGTGCGTCCAGGATGCGGGCGAGCGTATCGAGCGGCATCGGGACGAGCGAGAGCTGCTCGCGGGGATTCTTCCGGACGTAGGCCCGGGCGAGGCCGTACTCGCTGACGAGGCCGACCAGGGTCTCGTTCTCATCCGTGATCGGCATGTTTCGCATATCATAGGTATCCATCAGGGCGGCGACATCGACCGTCGGGACGTCCTGGCGGACGCTCCGGGTATCGAGCGGTATATCCGATACGGTGGGTTCGACGCTCGCCACGTAGACCGGGGCCTCAACGCCGAAGGTCTCGAGCGCAAACCGCGCCTCCGGGTTCACCTCTCCGCAGCGGGCGGGGATGTACTTTCCCGGCTCGGCTCGGTTGCGGAGCTCGGCGTAGCCGATAACGCTGCAGATGCTGTCGGTGTCGGGCTGTTTGTGGCCGATGATGATGATCTTGTTCTGTCCCATATCTCCCTCGGAACCCCGGCGGGGCAACGGTTGTCTCCAGAGGTATCACCCTCAGCCGTCAAAGGCTTTATGCCGGCCGTGGGGTGGTGCGGGAGTAACGTTGAAGTAGCGTCTCCCTCAATTCTTCCGTGTGGAGTCCGGTCGTTCCCTCACCGTCCTGTTCATCCCGGTATGCCTCCTCGCCTCTCCGGCCGCGGGAGGACGGGGTGACGTGACGGTTGCCGTGCGGAATACCGGCCCGTACCCCTTCCCGGAGTCCGTTCCGGGGCCGGGCGCAACGCAGCCCCTCGCGGGGGTGGGACCATGCGTAATTTCATAGCCCAGGAGACCGGAAACTCTATGAGCACTTATAGGATGATAGACTTCCCTGTCAGGAAGTGCTCTGGCCCCCATCAGGTCCCCCCAATACGATAACAATACCCAGCTGTGTGGAACGAATGTTGCAAATGATTTCGTGGCTCGACAAAAACTTCAGCTCGCTCCAGCCGACGCGGGCGATCATCATGAGAGCGCTGCGCCACCTGCGCCCCGCGGATCGAAAAAAACTCTTTTCAGCAGACATCCCCGAGATGCGGACCGCCGAAGGGCGGTGGTTTGAGGCGATCGTCTATGAGATGATCCTCGATCTCTCGCTCCAGACCGATCTCATCCTCTCCGTCGTGGCCCGGGGTGCCGACGGGCCCGCGAAGGTCCGGCGTGCCCAACTCGGCCAGAACGGGCTCTTCTACTCAAACATTGGAGATATCAAGGTCCGGGGAAATGGTCAGGATCTCGCCGAGGTCGATCTCGTGCTCGTCGACCACACGGGAGCGCTGACGTTTGGGGAGATCATCACGTCTCCTGCCGACCTAAAAGAGTTCGAGGCGGAGATCCGCTACAAAAAACAGCTCTTCGGCTACCTCTACGGGCAGCCGACCGTGCCGTTCCTCCTCATATCCTCGGTCGACATCTCCCGGACGGCCGTCGTCCGCCGCCTCCTCAAGGAGCCCGACAACGTCCTCCTCACCACCCCGACCTGCGAGGATCTCAAGGGCCTGATCCGGCAGCGGGACATGAAGCGGAGCCCCACCCGCCGGATCAAGCACGAGAAGCTGATATCCATCAAGGATATCCCGCCCCGTCGGCCGTTCGACTACAAGAAACTCCACGACGAACGGCTGCAGAGCATCATCTCCATCGTCACCTCGAAGAAGGGCGTCGAGGAACTCGGCGCCCCTGATGAGATCCCGCCGATCGTGAAGAAAGTCCTCTTCGGGGGTCTTTACCCCTCCGCCGTCCGGATGCTCGATGCCCGGTATCCCATCCGCATCAAGGGGAAGACCTACGACCCGGAGGCGATCCAGAAACAGTTCTCGAAGGTTGTCCTCGCCGTAAACATCCCGGAGTACCGGCCGATCATCTATCTCCGGACCCGGAACAAGAAGGAGTACCTCAAGATGGTGCCGAGCAAGACGGGCGGGTTCAAGTTCGAGAGCCGGCGGACGCCTCACATGGCGGGTTTCTTCCTCTGGCTCGAGTCCGTCCAGCCGTCGCTCGGTGCGGAACTGACGCGGGCGCTCCTTGATGCATTCCCTGCCGTCCACGTTCCCGAAGCAACAGCGGCAGGAAACCCCGATGTCGTCTCTGCAGCTGGGAAACCGTAAGGTACCTATGCTGCGGGACGCATACTTCCATGCATGACTCTTTGGCGTGGTGATCCGGAGTGGACCTGATCGCGCAATTTACCGAGTTCCTTGGGTTCAGCCTGATCGCGATCGCGTCGATCGTCGCCGTCATGAACCCGGCCTCTACGATTGCCGTCTACACGGCGCTCACCAAGGGGATGGTGGAGTGTGAATGCCGGCACATCATCAATACATCCATGAAGATCGCCTTCATTGTGCTCGCCTTCTTCGCTCTCACCGGGCAGCTGATCTTCACGATCTTCAACATCACCGTCCCGGCGTTCCAGATCGCCGGCGGTATCCTCCTGATCAGCGTGGCAACCGCGATGCTCGGCACGAAGGGGGAGACCTACTCGCCGGAGAACCTGGAGAACATCGCCGTCGTCCCGCTGGCCTTCCCGCTCTCATGCGGACCCGGGACGATCACGACGGTGATCCTCCTTTCCTCGGGGCCGGAGGGAATCCTGGGCTTGCTGTCCGTCTTCCTCGGGATCATCGTGGCCCTCGCCGTCTCCTACATTGGGATGCTCTACGGCCCCCGGATCTTCTCGCTCATCGGGGAAGGGGGGCTCCGGGTCGTCCCGAAACTGATGGCGATCATCGTTCTCGCGATAGCCATCCAGTTCATCATCAACGGGATTTCGGCGGCGATGCCCCAGCTGCTTGCGAACCTTGACCTCTCCGGGGTGACATGACCGATATCCAGATAGCGTTCATCCAGACGCTCCAGACTGAGGCAGCGTGGCTCGAGGCACCGATGCGGGTCTTCTCGTTCCTCGGGGAGCCGGAGTTCTACCTGCTCGTCATCCCGCTCCTCTACTGGTGCTGGGACACGCGCCTCGGGCTCCGCCTGGCCCTCCTGATGGGGATCACGGGTGGGCTCAACGAGGCCCTCAAGGTCGCGTTCCATCTCCCCCGCCCCTACTGGGTCAGTCCGGAGGTCAGGGCGCTTGAGACCCATCCCTCGTTCGGGCTGCCGTCGGCACACGCCCAGGGCTCCGTGGTGCTCTGGGGGCTGATCGCCGCCGACGCCCGGAGCAGGTGGGTCTGGGTCTTCGCGGCCGGGATGGTCTTCTTCATCGGCGCATCAAGGGTCTTTCTTGGGGTCCACTATCCGACAGATCTCCTCGCGGGCTGGGCGACCGGCGTCGTCGTCCTCCTCGGGTTCCTTGCTCTCGAAAAGCCGGTGGGCCGCCGGGTCGCCGCCCTTCCCCTCTCGGGGCAGGTGCTCGCCGCGTTTATCGGATCGCTTGCCCTGGCGCTGGCCTCGTTTGGCGCTCTCGCGGCCCTCGGGGACTGGGAGGTTCCCGCCTCCTGGGCGGCGGGGGCACTCGAGCGGTCCGGGGAGGCGATCGATCCGCTTGATGTCCGGGACGCGATCATGGCCTCGGGGCTCTTCTTCGGGTTCGCGGCCGGTGCGGCGGCAAATCGCCATCCGGGGAGCATGTGCGCGGCAGGGAATGGGTCCGTCCGCCTCTTTCGCTACGCCTTTGGGATCCTGGTGGCCGGGGCGATCTGGTATGGGCTCGGGCTCTTCGTCCCTGCCGATCCGCCCGCTGCAACCTACGCCCTCCAGTATCTCCGGGCCGCCGTCGCCGGTGCCTGGATCTCGTTCGGCGCCCCGGCGTTCTTCGCCCGGTTCGGCCCGGGCGCGTAACGCAGGGATATATATCTCCTGCAGACGAGGATCCAGTATGGATTCGGCGGACGGCGGTCTCACGGTGCTCGAAGGGGTAATCCTCTGCATCGTGGCGGTTCTCCTTGCCGTGATTGCGGCCCATGCCCTGAACGCTCCCCCCGGCCATCCGGGGGGCCTCGTCTACTCGGCCCTCGAGGAGACCGGGGGATGCCTGATGGTCTCCGGCAGTGTCTACGGCTACGCGCTCGCAGAGCGTTCCGTCGACAATGTCACCCTCGTCTGCGACCGGCCCGACCCGTCACGGATGGGGTCGGTCTCCTGCAGCATCCGTCTCTTCGTCGGCGATATGGGGAGCGTCGATATCGGCCGGGCCGCGGTCGAGGTCGTCACCCCGGGAGGGGCCGAGCGCCTTGAGCGGACTGCCGGAGCGCCGGTATGGCCCGGGAACTGGACGATCGTTCGGGTGGGGCACACGATCCCGTTCCTGCAGGCGGACGACGACACGCTCCTCGAACCCGGGGAACGGTTCGACCTGGTCATCTACCCCTCCCGGCCGCTTGCGCCCGGCGAGAAGTTCCTGATCCGGATCGTCCCGCCCGGCAGCGTCCCTCTCACGGTGGAGCGGATCGTGCCGCCCCGGATCACGCCGGTGATGGATCTCGGCTGAAAACACCCTTCAGCAGACTTTTATAGCCGAAAGCCGACTCAGTCTCTATGCTTGTAGAGGGGATCGCTCTCGGCTGGATTCTTATCGTGCTCGGGGCGGTGCTGCTCCTGGTGGAGGCCTATCATCCCGGGTTCTTCATCGCCGTCCCCGCGACGGTGATGATCATCCTCGGGATACTCCTCCTCCTTGGCGTCGACATCCTCACGTCCCCCTGGGGCATCGTCGTCGGGGTTCTTGCGGCGCTCGTCGCGGCCTCGGTCACCGTATGGCTCTACGGCCGCCTCACGCCCGGCCACGAACCGCCGAAGACCCTCTCCCGCGACTCGCTCGTCGGTCTCGAAGGGACAGTGGTCGCGCCGGTCGATCCGGAGACGCTCGCGGGGAAGGTGCGGCTCGGGAGCATGGAATGGAGCGCCCGATCCGAGTCGGGAGAGATTCCGGTCGGGAGAAGAGTTATCGTCGTTCGCTCCGAAGGGGTGCACGTCGTCGTGAAGGAGGTAACGTAGAATGCTTCTGTCCGGAGAGTTCCCATGGACCGGTCTCATCACGGTCTTTCTCATCATCGTCATCATCGCCATCTTCGCCCGTGGCGTGGTGATCGTCCAGCCGTACGAACAGGGGCTCCAGATCCGCCTGGGACGGTACATCGGACGGATGAACCCCG
Source organism: Methanobacteriota archaeon (assembly GCA_030446015.1). Lineage (GTDB taxonomy): Archaea > Halobacteriota > Methanomicrobia > Methanomicrobiales > Methanoculleaceae > Methanoculleus. The sequence goes on along the minus strand of JASUSO010000017.1, from coordinate 3,918 downwards.
GATTCCGGTGGGTCGTCCCGCTGATCACGGTGGTCAAGAAACTCGATCTCCGGACCGAGGTGATGGACGTCCCGCGGCAGGAGGTGATCACGAAGGACAACTCCCCGACGAACGTGGATGCGATCGTCTACGTCCGGGTGATCGACCCGGAGAAGGCCTACTTCGAGGTGACGAACTACCGGGCGGCGACGGTGGCCCTCGCCCAGACGAGTCTTCGGGGTATCATCGGCGACATGGAGCTCGACGAGGTCCTCTACAATCGGGACGTCATCAACGCCCGCCTCCGTGACATCCTGGACAGGGAGACCGACGCCTGGGGTGTCAAGGTCGAGCGGGTGGAGATCAAGGAGGTCGACCCTGTGGGCGCGGTCAAGCAGGCGATGACCGAGCAGACCGCTGCCGAGCGTGAGCGGCGTGCTGCAATCCTCCGTGCTGACGGCGAGAAACGTGCGGCGATCCTTCGGGCCGAAGGGCATCGGCAGAGCATCATCCTTGAGGCCGAAGGCGAGCGGCAGAGCAAGATCCTCCGTGCGGAGGGTGAGCGACAGAGCAGGATCCTGCAGGCGCAGGGCGAGGCGCAGGGGCTGCGCATCCTCTCGGTCGGCGCCCGGCCGCTGGATAAGCGGGCGATCACCGTCCTCTCGCTCGACGCCTTGAAGAGGATGGCCGACGGCCAGGCGACGAAGATCATCTTCCCGTTCGAGCTCTCGAGCGTCGTCAAGCAGGCCGCGGAGTACCTCGGCGCCACCGCCGAGACCGCGGAGGTTCCCGAAGGCACGGAACTCCCGCCGGAGGATATCCTCGGGGAGATCCCGGACCGGGACGTGGTCAGAACCGCTGAGGAGGCGGTCAAGAGCATCGAGACCGATATCGATGTGGAGGTGCAGAAGAAGTCGCGTGACCTGCTCGATACGGGGGAGTAACCCTCCTCCGGAACGGCCCACTATTTTTCACCTGCTCTTATCCGTCCCTTCTCCCTCCGGGTGCAACCGTTTCTTCCCAAGATATGTGTTCCGCTCCGGATCCTGCCCTCATGTGGGACGAAGACTATTGGACGCCGCTGAACTCTCTGTATCCTTATTTAACCGCAATCCTTCGCGATATAAAAACGGGACGATTATATCCACTCCAGCGGAGGGAGATTTATGAAACAGAGTTTACCAGGCCGGTGCGATGGCCTACTACCTGAAGGCGGACGGGATAGCGGCGGTCGTGCCGATCTGGCGCGGCGACATCTGGGGCGACGAGCTGGAGAAACTCGCCGCGGCGTCGTTTGCGCGGGGCAACGGCACGGTCCTCGACGGGGTCCGGTATGAGCCGGGCGAGACGGACTACACCGGGATGGTGGCGGATCTAGACGTGCAGGTCGGCCGGGCCATCGCAGCGCACGGGAAGGAAAAGGTCGGTGTCTACCTGATCAGCCTCGACGAGGCGGCGGCGATCATGGAAGCGGCCGCGAAGGCAAAGAACCTCACGGAGGTCCGGTGGTATGGGTGCGACGGCAACGTCCTCCTCGATACCCTCGTGACGGGGGATGCCGGCCGGTTTGCGGCCGAGACGAAGTTCACCGGCCCGGAGTTCGGACAGTACGAACGTGCCCCGGCGAATGCGTCTACCGTCCAAAAGATCCGGGATGCCCTCGGACGGCAGCCTGACGGCTACAGCCTGGCCTCCTACGATGCGCTCTGGACCGTCGTCATGACCCGGACGCAGACCGACACCACGGACGTCTCGAAGTTGAAGATCGCCCTTGAGGGGACTGCAAAGGAATCCGGCGGGCCTCTGTTTGGGTCGGTGGAACTGAACGGGGCCGGCGACCGGTTGACCGCTCACTACCTCTTCTGGTCGGTGAGCGCCAGGCATGAAACCTACACCTGGACACCGGTTGCCCAGTATGATATCTGGGCGGCAGATCTCCCGCCTCAGTTTGAGCGCATCGATGCCTGAACGCCGGGGTGATAATCCCGGACTCTCTTTTTCGGAAATAGCGCGGTAAGAGGATATCCCTCTGATTCCGCTGCACCGAAGGCGCATGAGTTCCTGTATGACGCCCGGGGGCGCTGACGGATAGCAGGTTCCCCGACCCGGCCCGGACGGTGAGAAAAGAAGGTGGGTGTCTCAGCCCATCGCCAGCACGAACCGCAGCGCCGCGACGATCATCGGCATCGTGATGAGGAGGAGCAGCATCACCGTCACGAACCCGCTGATCGAGGCTACGACCTTCTGTGCGTATTTTGACCAGCCCCGGCGCTCGAAGAACCGCTCCACGCCTTCCTTCATCATGTAGCCGCCGTCGAGCGGGACGATCGGTATGGCGTTGAACATCCCGACCAGCAGGTTGAACCACCCTGTCCAGAAGAGGAGGTGAACCACGCCCCAGAAGAGGGGGAACGGCTCCTCCCAGGCGATCTGCTCGGGGGTGTCGGTGAGCAGGATCGCGAGCTGCTGGGAGTTGCCCTGGATGAAGGCGTCGATCGGGGCTATCGTCAGGTAGAGCGGCGCAAGAAGCCCGAGACTCCCGATCCTCCCGATATGATCCTTCACGGCGGGAGCGCTGTAGTAGTAGACTCCCATGAACCCGGCGTCCCGGTCGCCGTCGAGCGCCTCCGGCCACTCGGCCAGAGTCAGCGTGTAGGTGCTCTCGACCCCATCTTTTGCGGCCGTCAGCGTGACCGTCTCTCCCGGCCGCGTCCCGTCCATGATCGCCGCCACCTCTTCCTGGCTTGCCACGGGGATGCCGTTTATGCTCGTGATGACCGAGTAGCCGGGAAGCCCCGCGTCGGCTGCGGGGTAGTCCTGGTAGACCCCCTGGACGAGCGGCACCGCAAGAGGCGTCGCCATCCCCACGAGGAGGAACATCGCCGCAAAACACGCGAGGCCGGCGACGATGTTGTTCGCGATCCCGGCGCCGAACATCCGGATCTTCGGCATCCCCTTCGCCGCTTCCACGTCCTCCTCTTCGGGCTCGACGAACGCTCCTATCGGGACGACGGCGATGAGGAGGCCCATGCTCTTCACCCGCATATCCTCGACCCGGGCGAGGATGGCGTGGCCGAACTCGTGGATGGCGATCGTGAAGACGAGGCCGAGGATGACGGCCGCGGTGATCGGGATCGCCTGGTTGACGCCCGGGATCGCGAGGAGGTTCCTCGGGTCGTAGATCCCGGTGGGCTCCGGGGTGTGGACCAGAAGCTGGGGCACCGCGGCGAACAGGGCGAGTGTCATGAAGGCCGAGACCACGACGACCAGCAGGACACCGAGCGTCGCATACGCCCGGAGTATCCCTCTGAATTTCTGGAACCAGTCGAAGAAACCGACCCGGTCCGTCTTGATGGCCAGGATCGGGCCGAAGAACATGACGTGATCCTTGAACAGCCCTCGTTCGCGGATGTAGTGGGCTATCAGGAGGTATACCGCAACGAGGAGAAGGAGTATCTGGAGCCAGCTCATCACTCACGGTTAGGGCGCGCGAGGCATAAACTCTTGGTCAGGTGAAATCCTGCATCGTCGTCTGGCAGAGGTTCGTCACCGTCTTCCAGCTCCGGCGGGCGCAGGGCGGCGGGCTCCCGTGTTTGCGGATGTAGCCGCGGAGGAACTCGATGGTCGTCGGGTCGGAGGGGTAGCCGCTCCCGATCGCGCCATACTGCTGCTCGAGTTCCTGGATTGCCCGGTCGCGGGTGACTTTCGCGACGACGCTCGCCGCCCCGACGATCTTGTGCCGGGCGTCGGCGCGGTGCTCGGCGACGACGGTGCAGGGAAAGTCGAGGAGCCCCGCAACCGTCCGCCCGTAGCGTTCCGCGTTCACGTCGCAGGCGTCCACATAGGCATACTCCGGCTGGAGCCCCCGGATCACTTCGGCGTGGAGTTCGGCCACGCAGGTGTTCATGCTCATCCTGCTCCGGGCGTCGTCGATCCCGG
>JASUSO010000016.1 GCA_030446015.1 Methanobacteriota archaeon | reverse complement strand
GCCGATCATGTCCGTTCTTCGACGATCGGCACCGTGATGTGTGCGCGCCGAAAAAAAGAGGGGTTCAGGCCTCGATCCGCTGGTAGAGTTTAGCGTAGATCGTCTGACCTTTCCTCTTTCGGTGGCGCTCCCCGAGGTCACCCTCGTAGAGAGCAAACCGCCCCTTGATGCCGTCCTGATCGAGATCGACATCCTTGCGGTATGCGAATCCGGGCATCATGACGTCGATGCTGCCGAAGACGTAGATCTCGCCCTCGACCATCTGGCCGCCGACGCGGCTCTTCGCATTGCCCTTGATGATGATCTTTCCGCCCTCGGCATGGGTGGCGACGTGGACGTCGACATCGCCGCCGACGATGATCTCGCCGCCGTTCATGAAGGTGCCGAGATCGCTTCCGGCGTTGCCGGTGACGGTGATCTTGCCGCCCTGCATGCCGCGCCAGTCGCCGCGGTAGGCGGCGCCGAGGTAGTTCCCGGCGTTGCCGTTGATGACGAGCTCGCCGCCCTTCATGCCGGTCCCGGCAAAGGCATCGACGTTCCCGTTCACCGTGATCTTGCCGCCCTGCATCCATGCCCCGACGTACATATCGGCGTTTCCGTTGACGACGACCTCGCCGCCGGTCATCTTCATGCCGATGTACTTGACCCGGGAGAGATCGCCGTTGACGACGATCTTCGTCTCTGCAGCCGTTGCTCCGGCTTTCCCGGAGATCTCGAAGAAGTCTCCGAGCCGGTGCTGCTCGCGGCCCACATACACGGGGAGGCCGGCAATCTCTTCGGTCTTCTTCCCGGCGAACGCGTCGGGACAGATGGTGTCGGCCTCGAGGTAGAGATCGGGCTGGTTCTTTATGGTGAGTGTAACGGTTTCCATCCTTCTCCCTCCTCACTCGGTGGCATCAACCTCGATTACGTACGGGTTCGGGAGGTAGTGTCCGGTAACCTCGTAGTTGTTTAAGGTGACAGTGTAGTAGCGGAGGAACTTCTCCTTGACGTCACGCATCACCTGCGGGTTCTCGTCGACCTTTGCGTTCACCCAGAGCGTCCTCTTGTTGCCGTTGCTGGCGATCTCGTGGTCGCGGATGACCTGGACACCGGTCTTGAAGAGGTGCTCTGCGTTCAGGAACGCCTTCTCGATGTCGTCGGGCGCGTAGGGCTCGTTCGGGTTGAAGTCGTAGACCGCAACGTCCGCCTCGAGGCCGGGGGCAAGCCCGCCGTACATGTGCGAAAGACCGAGCGCCTTTGCCGGTCCTGCACGGGTCATCTGCGCGATCTCGTAGAGGTCGAGTTCGCGGTCGATGCCGGCGAGGTTGGTCGCGTCAATAACCTTGTCCTTGTGCTTGAAGGCGTCGAACTGCTGCTTCCGGGCCTCCTCGCTCATGAGCCACTTCATGACCCGCGGGTAGCGGATGAACGGTCCGGCGTTCGGGTGGTCGGTGGTGATGAAGACACGCATGGGGTCCTTCGCGAGCAGAGCGAGTTCAAGACCGATTGCCCACTGGATGGCGCAGACCTTGATGCTCGGGCTGTAGACGTACGGTACGACACCCGAGCCGGTCTCGAGTTCCACATCGGCGTTCGCCCACTTTAAGTGGTTCAGCTCCGTGAGGTGGTGCTCGAACGGTCCGTCGGCGGTCATGGTCGTGGTCTCGTCGAGCGTCACCTGACCCATGTCGATGGTGATGTTGTCGTGCGAGTTCACGTAGTCCATGATATCCTTCGCCTTGGACTCCACGTTCGCCCAGGAGTCGCCGCCGTAGGAGTGGAACTGGACGTGGGTGTGGTGCATCACCTGGTCGCGGCCGAACTTGCTCTTCGGCTTGATGCCCTCCGAGAGCTTGAACGTGTCAAGCGTCGTCGTGTAGTTGCCGGGGTTTCCGAGGTTGTTTGCGTGAACGTGCATCGAGTGCGGGAGGCCGAGGTACTCGTTCGCCTCGATGAGGCCCTTCACGATCTGTGCCGGGGTGATGTCGAAGTAGGGAACCGGGTCGTGAACGTTCTCACAGTTCAAGCCCCAGGCCCAGGCCTCGGTGCCGCCGGGGTTGACGACCTTGACGGCGTACCCTTTCGTCGCGCGGAGCAGCCAGGCGATGTAGGCAGCGGCGTTCTCGATCTCGTTGTTCTTGAGGTACTCGAGCACGAACCAGTTGTTCCCGAAGACCGGGTAGGCGCCCTGGTCGAGGATCGGGGTGTCCCGCATCTCCTCATGGGTGTGCCGGGCATACAGCGGCGGCATGGCCGCTTCCATCACCGTGGTGTAGCCCATGCGGGCGTAGTTGTAGCCGGTCCGGATCGTCGTCGGGACGGAGAACCCGCCCTGCATCCGCTCGATACCACTCTTTGCCTTGTAGCCGAAGAGTTTGTCTTCGGGGCGGAAGTTGCGGCCGACGTTCACCTTCGGACCGGCAACGTGGGAATGGATATCGACACCGCCGGCCATGACGGTCTTCCCCGTCGCATCGATGACCTTCGGGCTGCTGAGAGCCGACGTCTCGACGATCTTGCCGTCCTTGATGGCGACGTCGGCCTTGTCTCCCCTGATCCCCAGGACCGGGTCGAAGACGAAACCGTTCTTGATGAGATACTCTGCCATCGCTTATACCCCCTGGATCTCCTTGACACGCGCAAGGACGCGCTTTAAGAACTCTTCATCGGTCATCATGCCCTCCGGGGGCTCGACGACCTTTCTCGTCTCAATCGGCACGTTGTCCATCCGGTAGGCGCATCCGCCCACCTCGACGCCGACGAAGGCGACGGGGACGTGGACCTTGCAGACCTCGGTGGTCGGGGTCTCGTGCGGGTCGATCGCGACCGACGGGCGGTCGTAGATCTTCTTGACCGAGTTGAACGGGAAGTGCGCGCCGGGATCGCTGCCGAGGACGAAGACGGCGTCCACCTCGTCCCTGGCAAGCAGGTCGTTTGACGTCGTCTCGCCGGGGTTGTAGCGGGCGAATCCGCGGGAGAGGTCCACCGCGAAGGGGAACCCGAAGAGCCAGCCCCAGACCTGGCCGGAGCCGGTGACGTTGTAGTGCCCGCGCATCGGCATGATGGCTGCTTTCGTGTACTCGTTCAGGTCACGGGTGACTGCGATGGCTTCGTCGATGTTGTGGTTCTTTCCGAGCGACTGGGTCACACCCATACCGAAGAAGATGATCACGAACCGGCCGCTCTTGAGCGTCTCGGCAGCCTCGTAGATCTTCTCCTTCGGGATTCCTGCGACGACGTCGGGGAGTTGCTCGCCCTTGAACGCCACGCGGAATGCGTTGAGGAGTTCATAGTCGCGCCCCTGCTCGACCTGCAGGTGGACGTCCGCCACGCTTGCGGTATCGGTGGGCCGCGGGTCGACGACGATCACCTTACGGCCGGTGTGGCCCTTGCCGGTGAAGAAGCCGCGGGGGAAGATCGAGTAGCGGGACATGTGCCGCGGGTGGGCGTGTGCCGGGTTGCAACCCCAGAAGACGACCCGGTCGGCACGGTTCTTGACCTCACCGAGGGTGCAGCTCGGGATACCAATGTCCTGGACTGCAATGAGGGAGGTGCCGTGGCAGACGGTCGCCGTGTTGTCCATGACCGCTCCGACCAGCTCGCCGATCTCCGAGCCGATCGCCTGGGCTTCACAGTTCGTGGAGCTCCAGCCGTACATCAGGGGCTTCTTTGCGTCGGTGAGCATCCGGGCGGTGTACTCGATTGCCTCGTCGTAGGAGATCTCTTTCCAGGATCCGTCTTCCTGCCGCATGCGGGGGCGGGTGAGACGGTCTTTTGCCTGGGAGTGGAGGAACTTCTCGGCACCGATGGCGCAGGCGTTGTAGACCTCGAGGAGTTGCTTTCCGTCGTCGCTGACGACGACTTCGAGGTCGTCACAGAGCGTTCCGCAGAACGGGCAGATTACGTCGGTTACAGTCTTGGTCATGCCAGCTCACCCCTGCATCCCTTGCGCACCAGTTCCAGTGAGCTGAGGACGGGTTCGTCTTTGGCGGCTTCCACCTCAACAGGCGTCCCTTTAAATGTCGGCATGCCTGTGGAGTAGGTATTCGGATTAACTACCATATTCGCCCATGGCCCCATTGGGATGTATGCCACGCCTGGGTGAGGGCCCTGGGTTGCCTCGACTGCCTTGACGACAACACTGCCATACTCGCTCGTGACACGTACGTTCGTGTTGCGGTATGCTCCCAGTTTTTTAAAGTCCGCTGGGTCGAGCTCGATGATCCCGCAGGCGGTGGTGTAGGCGGGTTTTTCCTTCCCCGCCTCCATGGACACCCCCTGCTGGATCGTGCGACCCGTGATCAAATTCACTCTGATTGCCATTACTAATCATCCCCTGTCTGTTGTATTTCTTATCTGGCCAAAGAAATTTTGGCCAGTTTACCTGGCAAGTTCATTGAGCGGGCTCGGGCCGAGCTCGTTGATGGTCTTGACGACGTCCTCCATGACCATGCCCCACTTTGCACCCTCGGATGCAGAGACGAAGGTCATTCTGAGACGCTTGTCGTCAAGACCGATGTTCTTGAGGACACTCTTCAAGAGGAACATCCTCTTGGCCGCCTTGTAGTTGCCCTCAAGATAGTGGCAGTCGCCGAAGTGGCACCCGGAGACTAGCACGCCGTCCGCCCCGTCCTGGAATGCCTTCAGGATGAAGAGGGGGTCGACCCGGCCCGTGCACATCACACGGACGGCACGGATGTCGGGCGGGTACTGAATGCGGGCGCCGCCGGCCAGGTCTGCACCGGCATACGAACACCAGTTGCAGATGATGGCGATGATCTTGGGTTTCCAGTTCTCGTCTGCCATTTACTGTTCACCTCCGAGGAGGAATGCATCGATCTGCGCAATGATCTGCGGGCTTGCGAAGTGCTGCATCCAGATTGCACCGCCGGGGCAGAACCCGCCACAGGTGCCGCATCCCTTGCACTTGGCCTCGGTGACCTGCATGACCGTGCGTCCGTTCTTCTCGACGAGTGAGAGGGCCTGGTAGGGGCACTGGTAGACACACATTCCGCATCCGGCGCACTTCTCCTCGATACACTGGGCGAAGTAGGGCTCGAGCTCCACCTCTCCCTTGTGGATCGGGATGGATGCCGCGGATGCCGCACCCTCTGCCTGGGCGACCGTGTCCGGGATATCCTTCGGTCCCTGGCAGGCGCCGGCGAGGTAGACACCGGCAGTGGTGGTGCCGCACGGGTTCAGCTTCGGGTGTGCCTCTAACAGCCAGCCGTCCTGCGAGCAGGAGACACCGAAGAGTCTGCGGGTCTTCTCGGTCTCGGCGGAGGGCTGGATGGCTGCCGCGAGCACGACCATGTCGACTTCCAGGTCTACCGGCCGGCCGAGGAGCGTGTCCTCTGCGTTGACGTGGAGGTTCTTTGTCACCGGGTCTTCGGTGATGTTTGCCACCCTGCCGCGGATGAACTTCGCACCCTCGTTCTGGATACGGTAGTAGAACTCCTCGTACATCTTTCCAAAGGACCGGATGTCCATGTAGAAGATGTAGGGCACCGCGCCGGGGATCTTCTCGATGATCTGGTGAGCGTGCTTCAAGGAGTACATGCAGCAGAACCGCGAGCAGTACGGCTTGCCGGTGTCGGTGTTGTCACGGGAGCCCGCACAGAGGACGAACGCGATCCGCTTCGGGGTCTCGCCGTCGCTCGGCCGGACGAGGTGGCCGCCGGTCGGTCCGGACGCACAGATCAGCCGCTCGAACTCGAGGCTCGTGATGACGTTGTCGAAGTTCTTGTAGCCGAACTCGAACTTCTTCTCGATGGGGAAGATGTCGTATCCCAGAGCGAGGATGGCGGTACCGACCTTGACGGTGATGAACTCATCCTTCGCTTCGAGGTCGACCGCCTTCTTCTCACCGCACGCCTCGACACAGAGACCGCACTTGACGCAGGCGTCGAAGTCGACGGTGTAGATCAGCGGGGAGACCTGCGGGTGGTAGATGTAGATCGCCTTCCTCGGGGCCATGCCGAGCTCGAACGGGTTCGGCTTGATGACCGGGCAGACGTTCGCACAGTCACCACAACCGGTACAGCCGCCGCCGACGATGCCGCGGGCTTCTGCTTCCTTCGGGGTGAGGACGCCGCGTGCCTTCTTGCGGAGGGTCACGTCGAAGTTGCCGATGTATCCCTCGACCGCCTCGACCTCGGTGTAGGTGAGGAGCTCGATGTTCTCGTTGCGGTAGACATCCACCATCTTCGGGGTCAGGATACACTGCGAGCAGTCCAGCGTCGGGAAGGTCTTGTCGAGCTGGGACATCCTGCCGCCGATGGTCGGGCTCTTCTCCACGAGGTAGGTCTTGATCCCTGCGTCTGCAAGGTCGAGCGCTGCCTGCATACCGCCGACACCACCGCCGACGACCATTGCGGTCTTCTCGACGGGGACGCTCTTCGGGACGAGGTCCTCGAGCAGGGATGCCTTTGCCACGGCGATCCTGACTGCGTCCTTCGCTTTCTCGGTTGCCTCTACGGGCTGGTGCATGTGCACCCACGAGTTCTGGTCGCGGATGTTTGCCATCTCGAACCGGAAGGGGTTTAAGCCGCCAGCCGCGGTTGCGTTACGGAACGTGGGTTCGTGCAGACGGGGCGTACAGGCTGCGACGACGACTCCGGTCAGGTTGTGCTCCTTGATGGCATCTGCAATCTTGTTCTGACCGGGGGTAGAGCACATATACGCGTAGTTGTCGGCAACGACGACGTTCGGGATTGTCTTGGCGTACTCCTTTACTGCCTCGATGTCAATGGTGCCAGCGATGTTGGTACCACAGTGGCATACAAAAACGCCAATTCTTGCCTCTTTGTTCTTGACTTCTGCCATGTCTTTGCACCTCACAGGATCTTCTTCAGGAACGGCTCAACATCGATGGCGTGGAGGTCGAGTGCAAGCTCGTCCGGGCTCATGCCCTGAGCCAGTCCCAGGAGTTCGTTAAAGTGCAGGACGGGGATTCCGTGTTCGACACCGAACTTCTCCTTGATCTCAAGCTGGCCGCGGTCGAACTGGAGCTGGCAGAACGGACAGACTTCGGTGACTGCATCGACACCCGCTTCTTCCATGTTAATCAGCTTCTCATTTGTGATATCGAGCGCGTGCGTGATATCGTATCCACGGACACCGCCGCCGGCACCGCAGCACTGCATCTTGTTGCGGTACTGGACCGGCTCGGCGCCGAGTGCGGCGACGAGTTCTTCCATCCACATCGGGCTCTCGGTGTTCCCGAAGTGCCGCTCCTTGCGCGGCTTCATCAGGTGGCAGCCGTAGTGGACACCGACCTTCGCGCCGGTCAGGGGGCGCTTGACGCTGTCGGCGAGCTTCTTGACGCCTACGATCTCGGGGTCGTAGTAGAGCTCGGCGAGGTGCCAGACGTCGATGGTCCCCTTGTACTCCATATCGATCTCTTTGAGCACCTCGTTGACTCCTTCGCGGAGTTCAGCGTTGTGCTTCAGTTTGTGGTTGACTTCCCAGATGGACTTGTAGCAGCCGTTGCAGACCAGGGCGATGTCCATGCCCATCTGCTCGGCGAGCACGATGTTCCGGGCCGCCATTGCGTACCAGACGTTTAAGTCGATCGAGCCGAACGCACCCGGTGCCGGGCAGCAGCTTGCGCCCTTTAAGGGCAGGAGGTCGATGCCGACGTTCTTGCTGGTCGCGATGGCCGCCGCCTCGATGCCGGGGTACCGGTTCGGAGCGATGCACCCGAGGAAGAATGCATACTGGTGGTTGTTTCCGCTCATGCTATCACTCACCCTCCGCGAGAATCCTGTCCGCGTTCTCTTTCAGTCTGTAGTGGTCGAGGATCTTCTGGATGCCGGGCAGGTACTCGGGGTACTTGTGCGTCGTCTCCGGCTCCTCGTCGAGTCCGAGCCTCTTCCGGGCCGCGCGGTTTGCGTCGTTGTTCGGGACGCCGTGACCGCTCTTGTAGATGAGCTGGACGGTCTGGAGGAAGTTGCGCGGAACGATGTCGCGCCTGAATGCGAGGTTCCTCATCGCCATGATCGTGTCGGTCGGCGCGAGGTCGCGGGGGCACCGGTCGGTGCAGCTGTAGCAGGTCGTGCAGAGCCAGAGGTCCGGGTCGGTGAGGGCTTCTTCCTCGAGACCGAGGACGGCTTTCCTCATGAACAGCCGGATCCGGTACGAGCTGCGCGGTGCCGAGGGGCACGATCCGGTACAGGTGCCGCACTGGTAGCACATGTGGGCGGGGGTCTGCCCGATCTTCTCAACTTCCTTGAGGAACTCGGGGTTGCTGTCAGGAGCGTAGTACTTCCTGTCCCGAAGTTTCTCGGCGAGTTTCTGGTCCATATAGTCTTTCTTCACTGCCATTGGCTATCCCTCATGCCTCTTCTGCTGCTCCCAGAACTTTGATCTCGACTTCTCCGGGGGCGGCCTCTTTGACCTTCGATGTCCTCGGGGCGAGCAGTTTCTCCTTGATCCTCTTGAAGAGGTCAGTCTCCTTATCCTGCATCCGGATGCCCGTCCGCCGCAGAATGATCGCATCCTCGCTCGGGCAGGCGTTGACACAGGCGCCGCAGAGGATACAGAAGTCCTTGTTGATGGCGATGTTGGGCTCAATCCGCCCCTTCATCTCCTTTGCAGGGGCAGGGGACGGGAGGTAGAGTGCGTTGCAGGGGCAGACCTCGACACACGTCGAGCAGCCGCCGGGGCACTTCTCGGGGTTGATCTCGATGTCTCCCTCGAAGATCTTCTCGACGGTGATCGCCTCGGTGGGGCAGGACTGGACACACCATGTGCAGGTGCAGCAGTTGTCCTGCTCGATCTCGACCTTGCCGGGCAGCCGGGTGCTGATGACCTCGCGCTCGACGGTGATTGCATCCTGGGGGCAGGCCTCGGCGCAGATCTTGCAGCCGTCGCAGGTGCTCTCTTCCCACAGGACGTCCCCCTCGATCGTGCCGGTCTCGGGGTTTGCGGGCTTGCGGGCGACGGTGATGCTCGGACAGAGTTCGCCGCAGATGCCGCAGACGTCGCACTTCTCGGTGTCGACGGTGAACGTCGTCTTGGTCTGCAGTGCGGTCTCGCGCGGCCTGCCGGCCTCGTCGCCGCCTTCGAATGCGGGGACGTCGCGGTTGATGGCGTCTCTCGGGCAGACGTCGTCGCAGATGGTACACCGGTTGCACTTCTCTTCGTCGATCACGGTGACCATGTCATAAGTGGGGAATCCTTCCTGCTCAAGGATCGGGAGGCGCTCCTCGCCGTCGATCTTGAGTGTCAACGCGTTGAAGGGGCACATGATGACGCAGACGCCACAGTACGAACACTTCTCAGGGTTGACGTCGATGGGCTCTGCATAGTCGATGGCTCCGCGGCGTGTCGCACCGACGGGTCCGAGCGCGATCGCCTCTTCAGGGCAGGCGTCGACACAGATGCCGCAGCCCGTACAGGTCTCGGCGTTCAGGATCAGGTTGTTGACCGCCTTCAGGAGCCTCTGCTCCATGATGACGTTCTGGCCTTCCCGCGTTTTTGAATACTTTGGAAACAGTGCCATATTCTAGTATCACTCCTAGGCTTCCGCTTTTCGGGCCTTGGCCCGGCTCTCCCACGGTCCTGCAAGCTTGATGACTCCATAGGGGCATGCCTGGACGCATACACCGCAGCCGGCGCAGAGCTCTGAGTTGAAGTCAAGGATGACGGCCTTGCCGTCCCGGACCTTGTAGATCTTGTCCTTGGTTGCTGGGTCTTCAGTGTAGAGCTCGAGAGCGTCGACCGGGCATGCCACCACGCAGTTGTTGCAGCCTGTACATCGTTCCATATTGATGTGCAATGCAAATGCCATGGTATCACGCACCAGATCTCGATCGATTAAAAATCGATATAAAAAGAATTGTCAAAGAATATACATAAACTTTCTGAAATCCGGCAGCCTTATATTTCAGAACTATGATTATCCGTCAGGTATTATAAAATAGATCTGGTATTATGTTACTCCGATGCCCAAAATCTCGATGCTTTGCGCAGTTTTCGGTGCAGAGCCAAATCCAAAGGCTTAAATCTTAAATCGGAGGATCTGGTGAAAATCGGTGGCCTGGCCCGCCCGGCAGCGTTGCGAGTGCATCGGATCGTCCTCCCGAACGGTGTGATCGGCCATCCGCCCGGTCATGGGTGTCCAATATACATTGCGCGGTTGGAGCGGCAACGGTTTCTGTATCTGCCGACTCTTCACTCTTCGTGCGGGTCCCTGCGTTCGCTTCCGATTGACCTGTTCCGGTGCCATGCCCGCAGTCCTCGTACCGTACCGGGGGCCGATCTCCCGGCAGGCGGCCGGGGCGACCGGTAGCGGAGACTGCCTCGCCGCATGAAGCCGACGCCGGTCGGGTGCGCACTCCCGGGAAAAAAAGAAACCTTATTCTGTTTATATCATAACATTGTAGCAAACGAGGTGTATTCTATCCATGGAACTGAATGGCGTTACTATAGATGATACCTATGCAGAGGCGTTCCCGACCTGGGTTGCACGGCCGATCATCACTGCCGTCACCGAGGAATGGGCATACAAGGCAGCAGTGGAGGCCGTAGGGTTTGCCACCTCGACCATCGGGTGTCCGGCTGAGGCGGGTATCGACTGCTTCGTTCCTGCCGACGAGACCCCGGACGGCCGCCCCGGCTACGCAATCCTGATCTGCGCGAGCAAGAAGAAGCTCAAAGAGCAGGTCGTGGAGCGCCTCGCCGAGTGTGTCCTCACCGCTCCGACGACGGCGGTCTTCGACGGTCTTGCGGACGTCGTCGCCGAGGTCCCGGAGAAGATCCCGGTCAAGCTTCACTTCTTCGGCGACGGCTACGAGGAGAAGCGCGAGGTCGGCGGCAGGACGGTCTGGGCGATCCCGATCATGGAGGGCGAGTACATCGGTGAGGAGGATTTCGGCATCGTCAAGGGTGTTGCCGGCGGTAACTTCTTCATCATGGGCGAGAACCAGATGGCCGCACTCACGGCGGCCCAGGCCGCGGTCGACGCCATCAGCGGTGTCTGTGGTGTCATTACGCCCTTCCCCGGCGGCATCGTTGCGAGCGGCTCGAAGGTCGGGAGCAAGAAGTACAAGTTCATGGGCGCAAGCACGAACGAGGCCTACTGTCCGACGCTGAAGGACAAAGTCGAGGGCAGCAAGGTCCCCGACGGCGTCAAGGCCGTCTACGAGATCGTCATCGACGGCGTCGATGAGGACTCGGTCAAGACCGCGATGGCTGAGGGCATCAGGGCGGCGACCAAGGTGCCGGGCGTGAAGTTCATCAGCGCCGGGAACTTCGGCGGCAGCCTCGGGCCGTTCAAGTTCGAGCTGAAGGACGTCCTGGCGGACTATCTCTAAATCTCTTTTTTTGCGGCGGTCGCTGGGGCTGCTGAGTGTTTTGCTCGTGCTGTTGACGGTGTAGGCTGCTGAAGACATCCTTCTATCACGCTTCGAACTCCTTCAATCGTGCCTTCGGTCAACTGTCACTACACTCTCGGCACTCAAACTCCTGTCCTGAAGCCGGTCGTACGCATATCATTTCCTGTGGCATCGCTACCCCGATGCACGGATTTTGTGGAGATATCGCCACGCACTGCCCACCCCCCAGGGGGGTGGGAGGAGCGCGAAGCGCGGGCGGTGGGGGGGCGTAGGTAAAGCTTTACGGGGTAGAGACAGGAGAGGGGGCTGCACCCCCTCAAAGCCTAACGGCTTCTCGTGCTCCGTTCCTGCCGGAACATCGCACTCCCCGTCAGCCCCTCCCCGCGTGGCGATATCCGATGGAAAGCCGTGGAAGGGCAAGTGATGGACAGAATATTCCAGGTTCTAGTACTTGTTGTCATCTAAACCTAAAATCCGACATCACCTTCGCGGCTTCGCGTGAGACTGTACCGCCTCTATACCAAAACCTCACGCGAAGCCGCGAAGGACGCGAAGACTGAGCGATACCTGCTGGCAACTTCACTTCGCGGCTTCGCGCTCTTCGCGTGAGACCATGGTTTCCGTCCTGGTACATGCAAGAAATTTCTACAATAAGATGACACGGTGCACTAGATAGTTGATTAATCGTCTGAAATTCGAATCCGTTTGCTCCCCGGGCACACCTCCCGGCATTTCCACCATCCAATCGATCCCCACTATGAAAGAACCGCCCTCACACTCAACTACCTCCCCGCCCGGCTCCCCTCACCCGCGTGGAATAACCTCCTTTCCTCTCTCACCGCCCCGCCAAAGCCTTCTCGGGCTCGCCCGCTCCCGCCCGATCGATCCTCTTAAATATCGTTATCAACGATATTTTTGTTAACGATTATTTCGGTGACATCATGATTACGCTCACACCCGATGAAGTCAGGGCCCGGTTCGGGCGGTTGTTCTCGATGAAGTTCCTCGTCATGGTCGACCGGGATGCCGGTCTTGCGGAGATCCGCGAGCAGTGCCGGGCCCGGGGGACGATCGAGTGGGATGCGGCGAACCGGGTGCGGGCGAAGGGCGCGGTCGAGGCCTGCCACGTCGAGGGTACGACGATGACGATGCTCGCCCGCCTGGGCGTATCCCCCGCGAAGTTCGGGGCTGCGAGCCAGGAGATCGGCGGCCAGGCGCTCGAGGGTGTCGAGGTCGTCGGCGATGAAGTGGTGACGACCTGGGCGGGGATCGCGGGGGCGGGCGTCGGTGTCGCCGCCTGCCTCCCGCAGGCGCCGGGCGTGATCCGGGCGGAGTACCCGACCGAGGACGATCTCAGGATCGGCGGCGCACGGACCTGCCGGGTGCGGATCGTATCGCCGCTGTATGAGAAGGTGACGATCGGGATCGACGACACCGACACCCGCGAGGAGGGCGCCACGTGGGTGCTCGCGCTCAAGTGCGCCGAGGGCTGCACGATCCCGGGGGTCGAGTACCTGGACATGCGCCTCGTGCAGCTGAACCCCGCTGTCCCGAAGAAGACCACCAACTGCGTCGGCTCCGCCCTGAACTTCGCCGTTCGCCCGGGGAAGGTGGACGAACTCCTCGAATACGTCCGCGACTTCATTGAAGCGGGAGCAGTCAGCAACGATACCGGCATCGCCGTCTACCGCGGGATTGCGTTTGCCGAGGAGTCGCCCTACCTGAAGCGGGTCAAGACCGAGCTCCTGACGGTCGAGGACGCGGAGGCTGAGGCGGCGCGGATGGGTGTCCGGTTCATCGACTCGAACGGGCGTAAGGGCAGGATTGGAGCGCTCGGAGCCGTTCTCTGGGGGAACAAGGGCGTGGAGGCGGCAGGACTCTATGGAGAGACTCTCTAGTCCGTATACGATACGGTATCCTCAGATCGTGGCGGTGGCCGACGAGAGCGGCGGGCAGGTGGAGCTCGTCGAGTTCTTCGACTGCATCGGCGGTGCGATGTGGGTGAAGCGGCACTACGCGCAGAGCCCGCTCGTCCGCTCCGTCCGCACCGTAGGATCGACCAACCGCTACCTCCTCTCGACCGGGAGCGCCGACCTCGCGCTCGAGGGCTCGTTCTTTCCGGCGGGGATCGCCGCCGTCGCCGTCGAAGAAGACGAGATCGCCGTCACCTACCGGGGTCTCGGCGGCGGGGGTGTCGGGGCGTCCATCTGCCGCGCCTCGGCAAGCGGCGTCGTCCGCTGCGTGAGCGACCCCGCCGGCGGCGGGCGTCTTGCAGGCTCAACCGTCTGGCTCCCCCGCCGCGAGCGGGTGATCATCGGTATCGACGATACCGACACCCCCGAGGAGGGCGCCACCTGGACGCTCGCGCACAACATCGCCCGCGCCGTCGAGGACGACCACTCACGCTACCTCTCCCACACCATCATTCAACTCTATCCTGTCCCCTACCGGACCAAGAACTGTGTCGCCATCGCCTGCGAGTTCGCCACTTCCGACCCCGAGGGGCTGATCAGGAACTACCGCGATCTCCTCGAGGAGTACACCCTCTCGGACGAGACCGGGATGGCGGTCTGGCGGGGGTTCGACCCCTCGCCGCTCGAAGAGTTCGGCTGCCGTGTGAAACGGGGCGAGGTCTCCGCAGACGACCTTGCCGCCTTTGACTCCGAACACCTCTCCATCGTCATGGACGGCCGGGGCGTGATCGGGGCGGTTGCGGCGATCCCGTTCTACACCCGATACGAGGAGGCGCTGGCGCTATGGAATGGAAACGGCTGAAAGCCCGGGTGCTTGAGACGGGATCCGTCCGCCTCTCCGGCGAGCCTGTGGACGGGTACGTATCCCGCTCTGCCGCCGGCCCCTCGGCAGGGAGTTCCGGCTCGCTCTTCTTCTCCCCCGGCGACGGCCGGCGTCTCCGCGCCGGCATCAATGGTGACAGCCCCATCGAGCTCGTCCACCGGGGCGACGGCGCGGCCGACCTCATCATCGACGGCGAAACCGTCGCCGGCCGGCTCGAACCCGCCGCTCTCCACTGCCCCTGCCAGGCCTACATCACGGTCAGCGGGACGTGCATCTTTCACTGCCGCTACTGCCCGGTGCCGGCGCTCCCCGGCCGGCGAAAGGGGGTTGACGAGATCGTCCGGATGGTCGAGAGCGTCGCCGACCGGATCGATGCCATCTCGATCACGAGCGGCGTCGCCTCCTCGATCGAGGAGGAGGAGGCATACGTCCTCGAGGTCGTCTCGGCGCTTCGCCCGTTCGGTCTCCCCATCGGCGTCTCGATCTACCCGGGGCCGGATACCCCGGCCCGGCTTCATGCTCTCGGCGTCGCCGAGGTGAAGTTCAACATCGAGACGGCGACCCCCGAACTCTTCCGCGAGATGTGCCCCGGGCTCTCGTGGGAGGGAATCCGGGAGTCGCTCTCGGCATCCGTCGCTCTCTTTGGGCGGGGGCGGGTCTACTCGAACGTCATCGTCGGCCTCGGGGAGACCGACGGCGACCTGGAGCGGGTGATGGAAGACCTCGCCGCCGATGGGGTCATCCCGGTTCTGCGCCCGCTCACTCCGGCGGCGTCTCTCGCGGGCATGCCCCGCCCCTCCGCCGAACGGCTCCTCTCGCTCTTTGAGGTTCAGGAGAAGATCCTTCGCCGGGCAGGGCTCGACCCCCGCCAGGCGCTGACGATGTGTGCGGCGTGCACCGGGTGCGATCTCACGCCGGGGAGGGACGGATGAAGGGCGCCGAGGTGCTCGCCCGGGCGATCCGGCAGTCGGCGGACCGCTGCTATGCCGTCCCCGGCTACCCGGTATCGGAGGTTGCCTCCCTGGCGGGGGCCGTAATCACCATCAACGAGAAGACGGCGCTCGAGTACGCTCTCGGGGACTCCCTCTCCGGGAGGAGGGCCGCCGTCTTTGTCAAGCATGTCGGCCTCAACGCCTGCGCCGACCCGCTCGTGCACGCCACCGCCCAGGGCCTCCGGTCGGGCGTCGTGATCGTCGCCGCCGACGACGTCGCCGCGGCGGCCTCGGACGTCGTGCAGGACTCCCGCTACTACGGCGAGGTGGCCCGGGTCCCGGTGCTGGAGCCCGACGGCGAGACGCTCGGCCCGGCAGTCGACGCAGCGTTCGAGGCCTCGGAGACCTTCTCGCGGGTCGCCATCGTCAGGGTCACGCCAACCGTCCTGGACGCGGACGTGCCCGAACCATCCACCGCTTCCCGACGGCGCCGGGAGGGGAGCCTCGCCGACCCGGATCTCACGATGGCCGGCCGGGCACTGATGGCCGACCGCCGGACGGCGGAGATGTTCGCCTGGTCGCGGTCATCGCCCCTCAACTGGTTCTCGGGCGGCAACCACTGTGCCGTCACCGTCTACCCGCCGCCGGCCGACCCGGAGGTGCTCGCCGCGCTCCACGAGACCGGCCGCCCCTTCCTCCGGGAGCACCGGCTGCTCACCCCTCCCGATGCCGCCGGAGAGCCGGAACGGTTCTCCACCCGGGGTTTCTCCCGGACGTTCTGCCGGAACTGCCCGTTCCACCCGGCCCTTGCCATCCTCCGCGAGCGCAACCTGCGGGCGGTCTGCGACGCCGGGTGCGCAATCCTTGCGATGAATCCGCCCTACCGCATCGGCATCGCCACCTACGGTCTCGGCTCCTCGGTCGCCGTGGCGGCAACCGGTCCGGGCGTCGCGCTCATCGGCGACTACGCGCTCCTGCACTCGGGGCTCTCCGCCCTCATCGACGTCTACGAGCGCGACCTTCCGCTCCTCTGCATCGTCTTTGCGAACAACCGGATGGGGATGACCGGCGGTCACCCCGTCCCCGAGATCCTTCGCTACATCGCCTGGGCGAACCCGGTCGTCTGCGTCGCAGACGATACCGCGGCGCTTCGCCGGGTTCTCGTCCCCCCCGAGGACGGCCCCCGGACGGTGGTGATCGAAGGCTCCTGCCCAGAAGGTGAGACCCATGAAACCGTGGCATATCGAGATCTGTGACGTAACGCTGCGAGACGGGGAGCAGACTCCCGGCGTCTCGTTTACCCGTGATGAGAAGATGGCGATTGCGCAACTCCTCGACGAGATCGGCGTGGAGGTGATCGAGGCCGGGTTTCCCGTGGTCTCCGCGGCGGAGAAGGAGTGCGTCGCGGCCATTGCCCGGGCCGATCTATCCGCCCGTATCTGCTGCCTCGCCCGAGCGCTCAAGCCCGACATCGAGGCGGCGATTGACTGCGACGTGGATATGGTCAGCATATTCTTCGCGACCTCCGACCTCCACATCCGGCACAAGTACCATAAACCCCGCGAGGAGGTGCTCGACGGCGCTCTCGACATGGTGGAGTTCGCCGCCGATCACGGCGTGCAGGTGCGGTTCGCCGCCGAAGACGCCTCGCGGACCGACCCGGCGTTTCTCATCGAGATGTATACCCGCGGCGTCGAACGCGGCGCAAATCTCGTCAGTTTCGCGGACACCGTCGGCTGCCTCACACCGCTTGAGACGCACGCGGTCGTCACCCGCCTCCTCGACGCCGCCCCGCTTCCGCTCTGCATTCACTGCCATAACGACCTCGGGCTTGCGACGGCGAACACCATCACGGCCGCAGCTGCGGGAGCGTTTCAGCTCCACACTACCGTCAACGGCATCGGGGAGCGTGCCGGAAACGCGGCGCTCGAACAGGTGCTCGCCCTCCTGCGGCTGAAGGGCGGTGTCGACCGCTACGATCTTACCCGCCTGCAGGAGATCTCGCGCCTGGTCGCTCGGGCTTCAGGCGTCACCCCGGAGCGCACCCGGCCGATCGTCGGTGAGAACGCCTTCGCCCACGAGAGCGGGATTCACATCGCCGCGATCCTCTGCGATCCGGCGACCTACGAATACGTCCCGCCGGAACTGGTGGGCGGCGAGCGGCGTTTCGTCCTCGGGAAGCATACGGGGAAGCGGGCGCTCGAGCACGTCGCGAAGGCTTACGGGTTCGACCTATCCGACGACGAGGTCCGGTGGGTGCTTGAGCAGGTCAAATTGAAGAGCGAAGGGAAGTGCAGCGTCACCCGCGAGGTGCTCTGCAGTCTCCTGCGGGCGGCAAAGGAGGGGGTCGTCGGTGAGCACGCTCTCTGAAGCGATCCTCGGTGCGCCGGCGGGGAGTTACGTCGACCGCGAGGTCGATATCGCCTTCGCCCACGACGGGACCGGCGTTCTCACCCGTGAAGCGCTCCGGGAGATGGGGGTGGAGCACCTCCCGCACCCCGACCGCCTGCGCCTCATCTTCGACCACATCGTCCCGGCGAACACCGGGACGACGGCGACGCTCCAGGCCGAACTTCGCGAGTACGCCCGGGTCTTTGGGATCGCGCTCTCGGATGCCGGCTGCGGGATCTGCCACCAGGTGATGAGCGAGGGGGTCGTCCGGCCGGGGATGGTCGTCGTCGGCGCCGACTCCCACACCTGCACCCTCGGCGCCTTCGGCGCGTTCGCCACCGGCGTGGGGGCGACCGATATGGCGGCGATCTGGGCGTCAGGGGAGACGTGGTTCCGCGTCCCGGAGACGATCGGGATCGACCTCTCCGGGCGGCTCTCCGGCGCGGCGGAGCCAAAAGACGTCGCCCTCGCCTACGTCGCGGCACTCGGGATGGAGGGGGCGACCTACCGGGCGCTGGAGTTCGTGGGCGACGGGGCGGCGACGATCTCCATGGACGGGCGGCTGACCCTCTCGAACATGGCGGTCGAGACGGGGGCGAAGACGGGGATCTTCTACGCAGACTCGGTCACCGTCCGCTACCTCGCGGAGCACGGGGTTACGGCATCCCCCCAGGTGCCGGAGGACAGCTGTTACGAGCGGACGGTCGCGATTGACCTCGACGATATCGTGCCGCTCGTCGCGGTCCCGCACCGGGTGGATACCGTCCGGGAGGCGGAGGAGGTCGCGGGCACGCACCTCGACCAGGTCTTCGTCGGGACCTGCACGAACGGCCGCTACGAGGACCTTGCCCGGTTCGCCCGCATCGTCCGGGGGAAGAAGGTGGCCGTCCGCACCCTGGTCTTCCCCGCCTCGCGTGCGGTGCTTGCCCGGGCGATCGCCACCGGCGTCCTCGCCGAGATCGTGGATGCGGGCTGCGTCGTCGGATCGCCGGGATGCGGGCCGTGCCTCGGGGCGCATGCCGGGGTGCTCGGGGAGGGGGAGGTCTGCCTCTCCACCGCCAACCGGAACTTCAAGAACCGGATGGGCGTGGGCGGCGAGATCTACCTCTCGTCGGTCGCCACCGCCGCAGCGAGCGCCCTTGCGGGGGAGATCACCGTGCCGGAGGTGGCGTGATGCAGGGAGCCGGGCCGGCGGTCTGTCTCGGGAATGACATCGACACCGACCTCATCATCGCCGGCCGCTACCTCAGGACGAAGGACCGCTCGGTCTGGGCGGAGCACGTCTTCGAGGACCTCGACCCGACGCTCGCCCCCCGCCTCTCCGGCGCGGTCATCGTCGCCGGGAGGAACATGGGCTGCGGGTCGTCACGCGAGCAGGCGGTGGTCGCCCTCCGCGAGGCCGGGGTGGTCGCGGTCGTCGCGGAGTCGTTCGCCCGGATCTTCTTCCGGAACGCCGTCAACGTCGGCCTGCCGGTGATCGAGGCCTCGGTCGCCTGCACCGACGGCGCCCGCGTCGCCTTCGACCTTGATAGCGGGTGGGTGGAGGTGGATGGGAGGCGCTATCCCGCCCGGGCGCTCTCGGAGAAGATGGTTGCCATCCTCCGGGCCGGAGGGCTGGTTCCCTACTGGAGGTCGTCACGGTGATCTTCCCGCCCCACTGCAAGTTCGTCGGGACCGCGACCGGCACCCCCTATGGGGAACGGGTCTACTTCCTCTCACGCTACCTGGTCCGCGACACCCCGTCCGGCCTTGAGGTGATCGAGGTGGTCCCCGACCCGGAGGGGACCGGACTGCTGCGGAATGTGCTCTCCACCCGCGTACTTGCCGCGGGTGACGATGTCTACCGCTACCCCGACCGCGTGAATGTCCATGATAGAACATTCTTAGTAGAGGCAGCGTTGCGGTCCGGGCGCCGGTGCACCGTCTTCTTCGGTCACGACGAACAGACCACGTTCGTCCTCGATCCGGACATATCGGGGTTCCTCCGGATGCACGTCTACGACATCACCCCACCCCGTCCCCACCTCTCGGCCACGCTGACCGATCTCGAGCGGACCGGGCTCTTCGGCGACCTCGAGGTCGTCTTCGAGCACCACGTCCGGGATATCCGCGAGATTGAGGCCGACGTCTACCCCTGCCGGGCGGCCGGTTTCACCCGCACCCTTGATGCGGACCCGATTCGGCCGGGCGACCGGATCGCGGGCTGCCTGACGGGGAGATATCTTGCCCGGGAGTGTTGCGGAGATACCGTTACGGTGGAGAGCATCTGCCCGCTCGATGTGGTAGCAGAGGAGCCGTTCATCGCCCGGTGCTGCCGGAGCGAGCGGTCCGGCATCGGGCTCTGGAACGATCGGTTCGGCGCGATCGTCCACTGGGGAGCATCGCCCTGGGATATCGCGGAGGCGGTCCGGCGGGTTGCGATTGCGTGGAGGAAGCAAAATGGTGAAGGTAGCAGTTGTTGAGGGCGACGGCATCGGTCGCGAGGTCGTCCCGGTCGCCCGTGATATCCTTGCGGCCGTGCGTCCGGATATCGAGTTCTTCGACGTCGAGGTGGGATACGGCCGGTGGGAGCGAACCGGGAGTGCCTGCGACGAGGAGACGATCGCCGATCTCGGGTCGGCGGACGCGATCCTCTTTGGGGCGATCACGACGCCGCCCGACCCCGGCTACAAAAGCGTCCTCGTTCAGATCCGCCGTGATCTCGACCTTTACGCGAACGTCCGGCCTATCCGGGGCGAGGGGGTCGACGTCGTCATCGTTCGGGAGAACACCGAGGGGCTCTACTCCGGGATCGAGTGGACGGAGCCGGATCGCGCCTGCACCCTCCGGGTCGTCTCCCGCCGGGGGAGCGAGCGGATCGCCCGTTACGCCTGCACCCTCGCGAAGTCCCGCCGCCACCTCACCGTCGGCAACAAGGCGAACGTCTTGAAGTCGGATTGCCTCTTCGTCGAGGTCTGCACCGCGGAGGCCGCCCGGGCGAACGTTCCCTGCAGGACGAGTTACATCGATGCGCTCTGCCTCGACCTTCTGATGCACCCCGACCGCTACGACGTCATCGTGACGACCAACATCTTCGGCGACATCCTCTCCGACGCCGCCGCCTACCTGGTGGGGGGTCTTGGGATGCTGCCGAGCGCAAACATCGGGGAACGTGCCGCTCTCTTTGAGCCCGTCCACGGGAGCGCTCCCGACATCGCGGGGAGGAACATTGCAAACCCCATTGCGGCAATCAGGAGCGCCGCGATGCTGCTCTCCCACCTCGGCGATCCCGCATCCGCGGCGGCCGTCGAGGAGGCCGTCGACCGGGTGCTCCGTGCAGGCATCCGGACACCCGATCTCGGCGGGACCGCGGGCACCCGGGAGTTCGGGGCGGCGGTCCTCCGCGAGGTCGGGCGGGGGAAGGCCTAAGCGATTTGCGGTCGAGAGGGTACGGTATGGTGCTGGTGGGATGCCACGTCTCCATCGCCAGCTCGATCGATCGTGCGGTCGGGCGGGCCCGTGATGCAGGCTGCGATACATTTCAGATCTTCTCAAGGAACCCCCGCGGATGGGAGGCAAAAGACCTCGACCCCGGGGTGGCCGCGGCCTTCAGGGCGGCGGTGAGTGAGGCGGGGATCGGCCCCGTCGTCGACCACATGCCCTACCTCCCGAACCCGGCCTCGCCCGACGACGCGATCTACGAAAAATCGGTCGCGTCGCTCGCCGGGGAACTCCGGCGGTGCTCCCTCCTCGGGATACCCTACCTGGTGACCCATCTCGGCCATCACCGCGGCGCCGGGACGGAAGCGGGGCAGGAGCGGGTCGTAGCCGCCGTCACCCGGGCGTTTGAAGAATCCGGGGAGAGCGGCGTGATGCTCCTCCTCGAGAACACCGCCGGGGAGAAGAACAGCGTGGGAACGACCGTTGACGACCTCTTAAGGATCATGGAGGGGATCGATGCGGACGGGAGGGTCGGGATCTGTTTCGATACCTGCCATGCGTTCGCCGCCGGCTACGACCTCCGGACGGCCGAAGGAGTCGATGCGGTCATGGGAGAACTCGACGAGAAGATCGGTCTATCCCATCTCCGGATCATCCACCTCAACGACTGCAAAGGGGAGCTCGGGAGCGGGCTTGACCGGCACGAGCATATCGGGCTTGGCTCCATCGGTGAGGAGGGGTTCCGGAATATCCTCCGCCATTCGGCCGTCCGGAGCCTCCCTCTCATCTGCGAGACGCCGGTTGACGGGCGACGGGACGATACGGGGAATATCGCGAAGGTCCGCGAACTTGCGGGGCCCTGAGCGCCCAGGGACGCCGCTCCGGCGGGATCGCGCCGGTGGATATGCTGCGCCGGTGCCCGGGGCGAATATTATTTTGCAATTTTTATAATGGTGCTCCCTCCGTTCTCCACTCCTGTCAATTTATAGAAATGCATTTATATTTGTGATCCTATCCTGCAACGCGCGAACCCTTTATCCTGAGGAGTCACGGCGTTTCTCCGGAATTCCTCAGGATCTCCGTTTGTGCGCCTGCCGGGGAGCCCCGTTTCCCCGGCGCGCGCACAGACACCATCGTATGGGACGAAGGGGGCGTTCTCATCGTGGTGATCGAAGAATGGCTGGATATAACGCGCTGATTGTTCTCTGTATCGTCATTGCCATAGGATTGCTGGCATCGCCTGCCATGGCCGGGGAGAGGGCCCTGGGGGATATCGTTTCGATCTGTATCGTCGGAGGATCGCAGGAGCATCCTGACATCGACGGAGATACGATCGTCTGGGAGGACGGCAGGAACGGAGGATCGATCTACTGCGCAAGCGGCTCCGGCGGCGATGGCTGGAGGGTTGCGGGCGGGGGGTCGGGGCAGAGGTACCCGTCCGTCTCGGGGGATTACGTCGTCTGGGAGGAGAACCGGAACATGAGCCCGGATATCAGTCTTTTTGAGTTTTCAACCGGCATGACGACGGCGCTCACCGACGACCCGGCCGAGCAGCGGATGCCCGTCGTTTGTGGGGAGCATGTGGTCTGGTACGATGCCCGCGGCGGGAGCATGGACATCTGCCTCTACAACATCGAGACCGGCAGCGAGACCTTCCTTTCCTGCTCGCCGGTGACCGACTGGAAGCCCGCACTTTCGGAGCGGTACGTCGTCTGGGAGGAGAGCACCGGGAACGGGGACATCTGGCTGTACGATATCTGGAGCGGAGAGCGGCGCCGGATCACTCAAAACGGCGCACGGCAGACCTACCCGGCGATATCGGGGAGCCGGATCGTCTGGGAGGACTACCGGCACGGGGCTCCTGATATCTACCTCTTCGATCTCGACAACCCTGCCGCCGGAGAGCAGAGGATCACCAACGACCCCACGGCACAGGTCTCCCCGGCGATCGACGGCGACCTCATCGCCTGGGAGGACAAGCGGAGCGGGACGTGGAACGTCTACATCTGCGACCTCGCTCTCGGGAAGGATACCCAGATGCCGGTCGCTCCTTCCGCGACCGAACAACTCTATCCCGCCGTCAGCGGTGACCGGGTCGTCTGGCAGAACGGCCGTGGTCCGGGTTCGGACATCTACGCCTTCACCTACTTCGGCGGAACGGCCCCGGTGGCGGAGTTCTCGGCTGACCCGACCGAAGGAGGGGCGGTGCTCTACGTCCGGTTCACCGATCTCTCGGCCGGCGACCCGGACGCCTGGGAATGGGACTTCGGCGACGGGAACACCTCGACCTCACGGGACCCGTGGCACTTCTACGAGATCCCCGGGGACTACACCGTCTCGCTCACGGTGCATAATGCGTTTGGGTCCGACACCGTCACGAAGACCGATCTCATCCACGTAGGCCCCCCGGAGCCGCCGGTCATCGACTTCCGTGCGGTGCCGTTGTCCGGCCCGGCGCCCCTTACAGTCCTGTTTTACGGCGATTCCCCGGATTATGCGACGGCCTGGCTCTGGGACTTCGGCGACGGCGCGACGTCGTCGCAACGGGATGCGCGGCACCGCTACGATCGCCCCGGGGTCTATAACGTCTCCCTGACCTGCGACAACGCGGGAGTCAGCGCGACGCAGACGAAGTACAACTACATCACCGTCTATCCTGTAACCCCGATCGTAACCCCGACGGTAACCCCGACCGTGACTCCGACCGTGACTCCGACGGTAACCCCGACCGTGACCCCGACGGTGACTCCGACCGTGACTCCGACCGTGACTCCGACGGTGACTCCGACCGTGACCCCGACGGTGACTCCGACCGTGACCCCGACGGTGACTCCGACCGTGACCCCGACGGTGACCCCAACGGTAACGGCTAACGCAACGCCGACGCAGACTCAGACGCCCACCCCGACCGCGACGCAGACATCCGCGGGCGGCGGAGGTGGAGGGGGAGGAGGCGGTGGTGGTGGCGGAGGTGGCGGCGGCGGATTCGTCCCGGCAAGCCCCGGCTGGAGCACACCAACGACCGCTCCCACGCCGACCTCCACCGCGACGGCCAGGCCCACTCCTCATGAAGCCGACGCCGGCAGCCTGCACCTCGGGGAGGGCGGCCTCGTCGACCAGGTCGCCAGGATCCGTTCGGCCGACGGGGTCGTGACCCTCACGATCGCGGAGGGCATCCGTGCTCTCGATGCCGCCGGTAGCCCGCTCACGGCAGTGACCCTTGCGGTGATCGATGCGGCTGACGTGCCCGCGGCGCCCGGCACGTATGTCTTCGTCGGTTACGCCTGCACCACCGGGCCGGAGGGGGCGTCATTCTCCCCGCCGGCGACGCTTGCATTCAACTTCACGGAAGAGCAGTGGGACGCCGTCTACAACGAGAGCGTCCGGGGCGGGCTCGTGGTGCAGCGATACAACCGGTCTGCCGGCGCCTGGGAGGAAGTCCCCACCACCGTCGTCCCGGAGACCCGGAGCGTCACGGCCGAAGTCATGCACTTCAGTGCGTATGCGCTCTTTGCCGCGGCACCCGAGGACGGCGCCGCACAGGCGGCCGCCGCCGATACCGGCCAAAAACCCGCGGCCGGGCGTGCGGTCCCGTATGCGCACCTCATCCCGGGCTTGCTCGCCCTCATCATTGCGGGGGCGGGGGCGCTCCTCTACTTCCGAAAGGATGAGCCCTGAAGGGAAAAACCGTTCAGAAAAAAAGATGAGGGGGTTACCCTCTCCGTCCCCTCCCAGCGAGGAGGAGGAGCAGCGCCGCACCGGCGGCTGCCGCACCGAATCCCGGTGCCGCCGTCGGGGCGGGACTCACCGGCTCCGTGATGCCGGCCAGCCAGGCGGCGCTGGTGTCGGGGGAGAGGAACTGGATGCCCGCGAGGGTGTATCCATCGGGAGTGCTGGCGGCCCCGTAGATCCCGGTGGCGGTGAACGCCGTATCCCACAGGATCGTCCCGTCAGCATCCGTCCCGAAGACGAATCCCTCTCCGCTCCGTATGTTCGTGCCTGCAACCACGTACCCGCCGGAGGGCCGCACCTCGACGGCGTATCCGGAGAGCCCCTCCATGTTCCGGAGCCAGACTTCCTCTCCGTCTCCATCGACGAGGCCGTACCAGTAGTTGCCCGAGTAAACGAACCGTCCGTCGCCGGTCGCCTCGACGTCGAAGATGACCGGGACCCGGTAGTTCTTATGCCAGAGCGTGTTGCCGTCGGCATCCATCCGGATCAGGAAGGCGTCCCCGATGTTGTAGGTGAAGGGCGACGTCGTGCCCCCGATGACGTAGCCGCCGTCGGCGGTCACGGTACCTGCATTCGCGGAGAGCCCGGGGAACGTCCGGTTCCAGACGGGCGTGCCGTTACCGTCGGTTTTTATGATGACCGCCGTCGTCGCGTTCTCCGATCCGGGCGGGTTCCAGAGCCACCCGACGGCGGCGTAGCCGCCGTCCGCAGTCTCCGCGACGGACGAGACCTTCATCCCGGGAATGGCCTGCCGCCACTCCTCTTCCCCGGCGGCATTGAGCCTGATCAGGAACGAGGTGCCCTCGTAGGCGAGATCCTGGCCCGACCCCGCCGATGATACGTTGAAGGCGCCAGCGATGCAGCCCCCGTCGGCGGTTCCCGCAACGGCGGCAGGCGAGAGTTCTGAAAACGTCGCGTTCCAGACTTCGCTACCGCGGCCATCGGTCTTTATGAGCAGCAGGGTCTCGCTCCCCCCATACTTCTGCGCAAGGGTTGAGCCGACGGCGATGAACCCGCCGTCCGCGGTCGGCGCAACGGCGTCGAACTTGTTGTTGTTCTCCGGTGCAAACGTCACGTTCCAGGCGACCTCCGGTGAGGTCTCACTCGCGGAGACGACCCCTATCGGCAGCACCACCGCTATGAGGAGTGCCACGAAGATCGTCCCCGGCTTCCAGAAGTCTCGGACTCTTTCCGTCATGGAATCGATCACTGGTGCGGTTTTGCATGCAAAAAGCGTAGTGGTTCGCCCCCCGGCAATCCATTAATGAACGTGAACCTCCAATAGTTCTAGCACGTGTTGGCGACATTCGACGGAACCTGGGTACGCCTCGGCGGTGAAGGGCGGACGCTCTACGAACAGGGCGGCTACGGCAGGCTTGAGGGAACCGGCCTCCGCCTCTCTCCCGAAGAGGCGCTCTACCTCATGGAGAGGGGCAAGATCGACGTGAAGGACTTCGGCTTCGATGCCCTGCTCGGCCTCTTTGCCGGCCAGCCGAACTTCATCCGCAGGTATCTCGTCTACCGCGACATCCGCGAGCGCGGATACGTGATCCAGCCCGGACCGCAGGACTTCCGCGTCTTCCGCCGCGGCCACAAGCCCGGAGCCGGGACGTCCCGGTACCTGATCCGGGTCCTCTCCGAGCGTGACATCGTCGACTTCGACCGGTTGAGCCAGGACGTGCTCGCCGCGGTCAACATGCGCAAGCAGTACCTCCTCGCGGTCGTCGACGACGAGGACGAGCTGACCTACTACGAGGTGCGGGTGCAGGACCTCCCCGGTGTCGGGGAGCCTGCGGAGTGCGCGACGCCGGTGGAGGCCACGCTCTTTGGGACCTACGCGCTTGCCCACCTGCCGCCGGGAACGCCGCTCGAGGAGGACTGGTACGGCAAGAGGCTCGATACCGAACGGCTGCTTCTGCGCCCGGTCGAGTCGATCTACCTCATGCGGAAGCGCTGCCTCTCTGTCGTGCAGAACGGATTACAGATGACCGCGGAGCAGTTCCTCGATGCGGCGGCGGAGAAGGACGTCGAGATCCGCGAGAAAGAGCGGGTCTTCTCCGATCTGCGGGAGAAGGGCTACATCCCCCGGACGGGCTACAAGTTCGGCCACCACTTCCGTGTCTACTCGGGAAAGAAGAGCCACTCCGAGATGCTCGTCCACGCCGTCCCGTCCGGGACCACCACGCCGATGAGCGGCGTCTCCCGCTCGGTCAGGCTTGCTCACAGCGTCAAAAAGAAGATGTTGTTTGCCTGCATATATAACACCGATATCAGATACGTCGAATTCGCGCGAATAAAACTGTGAGCGTCAGCCCATGCATTCTGAAGTGAACCCGTGGTCGAGTAACCAGACCATTGATGTGGATCGACTCTTTGCCGAGTTCGGCATCGAGCCGATCAGTGAGGTCGCACGAAGGCTTCCCGAAGTACCGGCGTTTATGCGCAGGGGTATCGTCGTCGGGCACCGGGACTACGCCCTGGTGGCCGACGCCATCAAGAATCGCACCCCGTTTCACGTGCTGACCGGGTTCATGCCCTCGGGTCTCCCGCACCTCGGGCACCTGATGGTCATGAAGGAGGTCGTCTGGCACGTCCAGCAGGGCGGGAACGGCTACGTCGCCGTCGCCGACCGCGAGGCGCACGCGGTCCGCGGCCTCTCATGGGAGAAGTGCCGCGAGTACGGGAAGGAGTACCTTAAAGCCCTCTACGCGCTCGGCTTCGAGGGCACGACCTACTACCAGAGCAAGAACGACCGCCTAAAAGACCTCGCGTTCGAGGCGTCCACAAAGGTGAACTTCTCGGAGCTCTCAGCGATCTACGGGTTCGGGCCTGACACTTCGCTCTCCCACGCGATGAGCGTCGTCACCCAGGTCGCCGACATCCTCTTCCCGCAGCTCGACGCCGGCCCCGCCCCCACAATCGTCCCGGTCGGCCTCGACCAGGACCCGCACATCCGGCTCACCCGGGACGTTGCCTACAAACTCAGGCTCTTCACGGTCGAGGACCGGGGCGACCATATCAGCGTCCGGTCGAAGAACGCTCCCGAGGCGGCTCTCGAGGCCGTGCACCGCGCCTTCCCCGGCTCGAAGAAGTACGCCGGCCACGTCGACGTCCGGGGCCTCCCGCATGGTCGGGTGGAAGACGCCGTCCGCGAGATCGAGATCGCTCACGGCGGGTTCGGGTTCTACCTCCCCTCGTCGACCTACCACATCTTCATGCCCGGGCTCCAGGGCGGGAAGATGTCGAGCAGCGTGCCCGAGAGTTCGTTCGGGTTCTACGAGTCCGATAAATCGATCAAGAAGAAGGTCATGGCGGCGCTGACCGGCGGGCGGATGACGCTCGAGGAGCAGAGGCGGCTCGGGGGCGAACCGGACGCCTGTTCGGTCTATCTCCTGAATCTCTTCCACATGCTCGAGGACGATATCGAACTCGCCGATCTGCGGCGCCGGTGCGAGAGCGGCGAACTCACCTGCGGGCAGTGCAAGAAGGAGACGCTGGAGCGTGTGAATGCGTTCCTTTCGGATCTGCGGGATAAGATGGATGCGGTCGAGCATCTTGCGGAGGAGGTGTGACGGTGGAACTGACGCTGAACGAGAAGAGGCTCCTGGTTACCCTGGGGCCGAT
This sequence comes from Methanobacteriota archaeon, assembly GCA_030446015.1. GTDB lineage: Archaea > Halobacteriota > Methanomicrobia > Methanomicrobiales > Methanoculleaceae > Methanoculleus. The sequence continues at coordinate 4,114 of JASUSO010000016.1, read as the reverse complement.
GGGGTCGGCCGACGCGGCCGTCCTTGCAGAGAAGATGGATGCCCGCCGGGAAGCGGTGGTGCAGTACGCGATCCTTGCCGCCGATCGGGGGCTGGTGGACGTGGAGAAGCACGTCGCCCGGCGGTACGTCCCGACGGAGGAAGGCCGGGCCTACATGGAGAAGGGCCTTCCCGAGCGGCAGGTGCTCGAGAGTTTTGAGGAGTCGATCCCGATGCGCGATCTCCAGAGCCACCCGCTCGCAAAGATCGCCATCGGCTGGATGCGCAAGAAGGGCTGGATCGCGCTCCGCGACGGGGTCGTGACAAAGACCGGCGCGACCGCCCCGGGCCCGGACGAAACCGCGTTCGCCCGGCTCGCCGAACGCGGCGAGATCGCCGACGGCGAGGGGGTTGCCGATCTCGTAAAGCGCGGGCTCGTCGCGGAGGAGGAGACGGTCGCCTACACCGTCTCGTTGACGCCCCGCGGCCGTGAACTCCTGAGCCTGGGCCTCGACCTCCGTGAAGAGGTGGGGACGCTCACCCGCGAGCAGATCCTCTCCGGCGAGTGGAGGTCTCTCCCCCTCAGGCGCTACGACGTCACGAAACTGCCAAAGCGCGCCTACCCGGGGAAGTTGCACCCCTACCAGCGCATCATCGACGAGATGCGCCGTATCCTCTTTGATATGGGCTTTGAGGAGATGTCGGGCGGGATCGTCCAGAGTTCGTTCTGGAACTTCGACGCCCTCTTCCAGCCGCAGGACCACCCGGCGCGGGAGATGCAGGACACCTTCTTCCTCGGCGAGCGCTGGCCGCTCCCGGCGGGATACGAGCGCGTCCGCGACATGCACGAGCACGGCGGCGGGACCTCCTCGACCGGGTGGGGGGGCACCTGGAGCGCCGAGAAGGCGATGCAGTGCGTGCTCCGGACGCACACGACGAGCCTCTCCATCCAGCACCTCGCTGCACACCCGAAACCGCCGGTCAGGGCGTTCTGCGTCGGCCGGGTCTACCGGCGGGAGGCGATCGATCCCACCCACCTTGCGGAGTTCGAGCAGCTCGAGGGGATCGTCATGGACGAGGACGTCAACCTGCGCCACCTCCTCGGGTTCTTGAAGGAGTTCTATGCCAAGATGGGCTTTGAGAAGGTCCGGTTCCGGCCCGGCTACTTCCCCTACACTGAGCCGTCCGTGGAGCCGGAGGTCTACGTCGACGGGCTCGGCTGGGTGGAGCTCGGCGGGTCGGGCATCTTCCGCCAGGAGGTGACCGAGCCCTTCGGGATCGAGCACCCGGTCCTCGCGTGGGGTCTCGGGATCAGCCGGGTGGCGATGCTCCGGCTCGGGCTGCGGGATCTCCGGCAGCTCTACCGGAGCGACGTCGATTGGGTCCGGGAGACGCCCACCTACGGCGGGAGGCGGTAAGCATGGCAATCATCACGCTACCCTACCGGTACCTGGAACGGCTTGCCGGGACCGACCGGCAGACGATCATCGACCGCGTTCCGATGATCGGGGCCGACATCGAACGGATCGAGGAAGACCACGTGGACGTCGAGTTCTTCCCGAATCGCCCCGACCTCTACTCGCCCGAAGGCGTCGCCCGGGCGATGCGCGGGTTCCTCGGGATCGAGGAGGGGCTTCCGGTCTACACCGTCAGCCCCTCCGGTATCACCTTCTCGGTCGACCCGGGTCTTGCCGGGATCCGGCCTGTCCTCGGGTCGGCGGTGATCCGGAACGTCAGTCTCGACGAAGAGGCTATCGAGAGCCTGATGGGCCTCCAGGAAGCCCTCCACTGGGCGGTCGGGCGAGGGCGGGGCAAGGTGGCGATCGGCGTCCACGACCTGGACGCGGTCACGCCGCCCTTCCGCTACATCGCCTCTCCCCGGGACCGCTCCTTTGTCCCGCTGGACTTCGAGCGGGAGATGACGATGGAGGAGATCCTCACCGACCACCCGAAGGGCCGGGACTACGCGCACCTGGTGGAGAACTTCGAGAACTTCCCGCTGATCGTCGATGCCGATGACCGGGTGCTCTCATTCCCGCCGATCATCAACGGCGAGCTGACGCGGGTCACGACGGCGACGAAGAACATCCTGCTCGACTGCACCGGCACTGATCGAAAGGCAGTGATGACGGCGGTCAACATCATCTGCACGGCGCTCGCCGAGGCCGGGGCGACGATCGAGACCGTCACCGTCGAGGACGAGGAGATGCCGACGCTCGCGCCGGCAGAAAGGGTCGTCTCGGTCGCGGAGTGCTCCCGCCTCCTCGGCATCCCCCTCACGGCGGAGGAGATGTCGCGGCTCCTTCGGCGGATGCGCTTTGGCGCCGAGCCCGACGGTGACTCGCGGGTCCGGATCCTCGTCCCCTGCTACCGCTCGGACATCCTCCACGACTGGGATATCTTCGAGGACGTGGCGATCGCCTACGGCATCGAGAACTTCGATGCCGCCCTTCCGGCGACCACCACGGTCGCGCAGGAGCACCCGATCTCCGCCATCGCGAGGGCGGTCCGGTCGGTGATGACGGGTCTTGGGTACCTCGAGGCGATCCCGTTCACCCTCACGAACGAGCGGGTGCTGTATGCAAACATGCAGCGGGAGCCCGCTCCCGGGACGCTGCGGCTGCTCCACCCGATCAGCGAGGAGCAGACGGTGGTCAGGACCGACCTCCTTCCTCTCCTGATGGAGATGCTCCTTGCGAACAAGCACCGCGAACTCCCGCAGCGGCTCTTTACGGTGGGCGACGTGGTCGAGGACTGCGTCACCTACCAGAAGGCCGCGGCGGTGAGCATCCACCCGGCGGCCGACTTCTCGGAGGCCTACGCGGCGGCGGACGTCCTCTGCCGGGAACTCTCGCTTCCCTACACGGTCGTCGAGTCGGCCGACCCGGCGTTCCTCGACGGCCGCCGCGGGGATATCGTCGTCGACGGAAAAATTGTCGGGGTCTTCGGGGAGATCCACCCCGCCGTTCTCAGGGCGTTCGACCTCGAGCACCCGGTCGCGGCGCTCGCGCTCGATCTCAGAGCCGTACCGGGATACCCCGCCGAGCCAGGTACTCCTTGACCTGGCGGACGGTGAACTCCCCGTAGTGGAAGACGCTTGCCGCGAGGCAGGCGTCGGCCTTTCCTTCCGTGAACCCCTCGTAGAAGTGCTCGAGCGTCCCGACACCGCCGCTCGCGACCACCGGGATGCCGACCGTCTCCGCGATCGCTCTCGTGATCGGGATATCGAATCCCTCCTTCGTCCCGTCGGTCTCCATGCTGGTGAGGAGGATCTCGCCGGCCCCGCGCTCCTCGGCTTCCCTTGCCCAGGCGACGGCGTCAAGCCCCGTGCCCCGGCTGCCGCCGTGGGTCACGACCTCGTACCAGCACACCTGGCCGCCGGGGAGGGTTATCGGCGTCTTTCCCGGGGCTATCTCGTAGTTGCGCCGGACGTCGACGGCGACGACGATGCACTGGGTCCCGAACCGCTCCGCACCCTGCGAGATCAGGTTCGGGTCGGCGACGGCGCTCGAGTTGATACTCACCTTGTCCGCGCCCGCCCGGAGGATCTGCTTCATATCCTCGATCGTCCGGATGCCGCCGCCGACGGTGAGCGGGAGGAAGAGCTGGTCGGCCGCCCGCTGCACGACGTCGATGATGGTGCCCCGGTTCTCCCGGGTTGCGGTGATGTCGAGGAAGACCACCTCGTCCGCGCCCTGATCGTTGTAGCGCTGGGCGAGTTCCACGGGATCGCCCGCGTCGCGCAGGCCGACGAAGTGCGTGCCCTTGACCACCCGCCCGTCCTTGAGGTCCAGGCAGGGGATGATCCGCTTGGTTAAAACCATGCGTAGTGGGTTTGGGGGCGGAGGTGATGAGGGTTTGGTTATAGTGGGGTGGTCGGCGGGCATGGTCTCATGCAAAGTGCGAGTGGGGGAGAGTTTGAGCGCTAAATATCAGGCTTCGCGTAAAACTGTATTGTTGTCCCTCACCTTGCGGTGCTCAAGTTCCGGTTCAAAGGCCTTCGGCCTTCTCAAGCTCTGTTCCTACGGAACGTCGCACCCTTCGGCCCGTCGCACTTCGCACCTGGCGGTGCTCATGCTCCGGACGTTCGTCCGTCGCACTTCGAAACCCTTTGGGTTTCTCGAACTCCGGCCCTT
>JASUSO010000015.1 GCA_030446015.1 Methanobacteriota archaeon | reverse complement strand
CTTCGCTCGCATCTCTAAGACCTTCGGTCTTCTCGTGCTTCGTTCCTAGCGGAACATCGCACCTCGCACCTAACGGTGCTCAAGCTCGCTTCGCTCGCACTCCCCGTCAGCCCCTCCCCCAGTGGCGATGCTCCCACGGTCCAGTGTGTTGGGCTTTAAACTCTAGAGGTGAGTCCCGCATCACCAGCCCGTACGGCCACCCCTCTTTCAGCAAAAAACCGGGTGCAGTCTCCCGGGTGCACCCCGCCCGTCGCCACTCGCACCTAACGGTGCTTAAACTCGGTTCCTACGGAACCTCGTTACTCGAAAACGCTTTGAATTTTTTCGAGTTCCGGCCCGTCGCTCTATGCCTCGCCGAACGTCTCCACCGGACGCACCTGCCCGCCCTCCGGCAGGATGATCCAGAGCAGGATGTAGATGATGATCCCGGCAATGAATCCCGTGATCACGGTGAGGATGACCCAGATCACCCGGATGACGTTCGGGTCGATCTCAAGGTATTCTCCTATGCCGCCGCATATCCCGGCGATCCACCGGTCGGCCGTCGAACGGGTCAATCTCTTCATGGAAACACCCGGGCCCCTCTATTGTCGTATGCGTAATAGGTGTTTCCCCCGGGAGTAGGCGAGGGGTGCCGTCATCCTCTGGCCGGGCCGGACGCAGTTCGGGCGGCGCCGCGTTTCCGCCGCCCTGAGCGGGGGCGGGCCTTTCCGGCCGGAGTGCAGGCATCGCACCCGTTGCAGGGCCCTTCAAAATGCTCCCCGAAGTACCCGAGGAGCACCCGTCTCCTGCACCCCTGAGCGATGCAGTAGTCGACCATGCTCTGGAGCTTCGAGCGTGCGACCTCGCGCTGGAACTCGGACGCCAGATCGCGGTCGATGAACGATCTGAGGCGCCGTGCATCGTCGTCGCTGTAGTAGAGGATGCAGTCGCTTGCCTTCCCGTCCCGTCCGGCCCGGCCGCTCTCCTGGTAGTAGGCTTCAAGCGTCTTCGGCATATCGTAGTGGACGACGAACCGGACATCCGGCTTGTCGATCCCCATCCCGAACGCGCTCGTTGCGCAGACGACCGGGACCTTCCCGCTGATGAACTGGTCCTGCGTCTCCGCCCGGGCCCCCGCCGTCATGCCGGCATGGTAGGGGAGCGCCGGGATGCCGCCGGCACGGAGCCGTGCCGCGAGCGTCTCGGCCCCCTCCCGGGTTGCAATGTAGACGATCCCGGCATCTCCTCTCCGGCTTCGGAGGTAGGAGCGGAGCCGTTCGTACGCGTTCTCCTCCTTTCTGACGACGGCGTACCGGAGGTTCTCGCGGTTGAAACTCCCGACGTAGACCGAAGGGCTCGAAAGATTGAGCTGTCGCGCGATGTCGTCGCGGACGTCCGGGGTCGCGGTCGCCGTCAGGGCGACCATCGGCACCCCGGGGAACCGCTCCTTGAGCACCGAGAGCGACCGGTACTCCGGGCGGAACTGGTGCCCCCACATCGATATGCAGTGCGCCTCGTCGACCGCGATCAGGTTGACCGGAAGGGACGCCATCAGGTCGAGAAAGTCGTCGCCGACAGCCTTCTCCGGCGAGACGTAAAGGATCTGTATCAGGCCCTCGTTGAGTTCCGCGAGGATCCGCCGCGTCGCGGCGTAGGAACAGAAAGAGTTGAGCGCTTCAGCCCCGATCCCGCGGGCCTGCAGATCGTCGACCTGATCCTTCATCAGCGCGATGAGGGGGGAGACCACCAGCACGAGACCGTCGCCGATGAGCGCCGGGACCTGATAGCAGAGCGATTTGCCGCCTCCGGTCGCGAGCACCGCAAGGACGTCGCGGCCGGCAAGCAGGTCTTCGATGATCTCCTGCTGGTAGGGGTTGAATGCAGAATGCCCGAAGTAGCGCTGGAGGATCAGGTGCAGGCGATCCATCACTATATAAGTGGGGCTCTACCGGCATAGTATCTTCGGCCCGGAGGATTTCAGTGGAATGAAGTCGGATTGGGCAGGTTTCCCTGATACATCGAATCGTCATAATTGAAGCGTGAGATGAATCCCGATACTCCCACAGATTTCGCGCCTTCGCGCCTTCGCGTGAGACAACAGTTGTTGGGAAGATGATGTAATCTCGCGCGAAGACGCGAAGTTCGCGAAGGAGCAACCCGGGGTGTAGAATATTGGATTACCACTGAGCGCTAGCTGGAAACCTCGTCCCAGAACCCGGCGATGGCCGAGAAGATCCGCCCCCGGAGCTCGGTGAGGTGCGCCTCGTCGGCCTCGCGGTCTTCGGTCTCGTAGAGGCCACGGTTGATCTCGACCTGGACCCAGGGGATCCGCCGCCGCCGGTAGTGAGCCACCGAGATGAACCCGCCCCGGAACGGGTCATTCATCGCAACCCGCCCTTCGCCCTCGAACTCCGTCTGGAACGACCGGGCGAGCGTCTGGAGCCACTCCGGCGGACAGGTCACAAGGCCGCCCGCCCGTTTCGGTCTCCCGTTCCGATCGCCCCGGTTGCTCAGGCAGAAGAGCGGGCGGGGGCGTCCGGCGTCCGCCCTGACCGGCGGCGATCTCGGCAGCATGCTGTGGCAGTCGAAGGCGATCTCGATCGGCCGGGTATCGAGCGCCGCGGCCAGTTGTTTGTGGAAGGGGTGGTAGTAGTTCTTCAGAAGCGCCCCTATCAGTTCCCTGCCGGGCACCTGCCCTCTCTTGAAGACCGGGGTCCCATCCTGCGTGATGACCTTGACCACGCCGTCCTGCGTCCGCGGCGGGTAGTCGTAGGGCGCCCGATTGGTATCGACAAAGATCCTGGAGACGTCGAAGTCGACCACCGCCTCCACTGTATCGCCGAACCCGTAGAGGCAGCGGGTGTGGGGGTCGCTGTTGAAGACGATCTCCTTTCGCGTGAGGTTGACGAGACCGTGGAGTTCGGGCGGGATGGCGGTGCCGCCGTGGGGGATCGAGACGAGGAACGGGTACCGGCCGTTCACGCGTCCTCCCTCCTGCCGGGACGTTTCCGGGAACCGACGCTCATGCTGCTCTGGACCGCACGTGTATGGGGGCACCCGCTACAAAAGTGCAGTGGTCGCGACGCCGGTGGAGATGCATATAAAGGCGGAACGCCTTCTTACTCTTGAGGAATCCGTGCCCAAACGGTGAGTGATATGGAACGGGAACAGTGGTCGTCAACCCTTGGCTTCATCCTTGCAAGCATCGGCTCGGCCGTGGGTATAGGAAACATCTGGCGGTTCCCCTACATCGTGGGCGAGAACGGGGGCGGCGCGTTCCTTATTCCGTACCTGATCGCCGTCCTCTTCTTCGGTCTCCCGCTGATGGTGCTGGAACTTGCCATCGGCCGCTCGACGGGGACATCGGTCATCTCCGCCTTCCGCTCGATACGGCAGCGGTTTGCCGCCGCAGGTCTCGTCATCGTCGCCGTCGTCAGCCTCATCCTCGGCTACTACATCGTGATCACGGGCTGGGTGCTCGCGTACGCGCTCTTCTTCGCCCTCGGCCAACCGATAGAGTTCGATGCGTTCATCGGCTCTTACCTCCCGCTCGCCTTCTTCCTCCTCTCGGGACTCGCGGTCTACGTGACGGTGCGGTCCGGCGTCAGGGAGGGGATCGAGAGGCTCTCCCGGTACCTCATCCCGGTCCTCTTCGTGCTCCTCCTGCTCCTCGTGGTCATCGCGCTCACGGAGCCCGGGGCAGCCGAGGGGATAGGGTTCTACCTCTCCCCGGACTTTTCGCGGCTGACCGACCCCGGCGTCTGGATCGCAGCCTTCGGACAGGCCTTCTTCTCGCTCTCCGTGGGCATGGGCATCCTGCTTACGTTCGGGAGTTACCTCGGGAAAGAGGGCCTCTTCCGGAACGCCGCCATCGTCGCCGTCGCCGATGTGCTGGTTGCCGTCCTTGCCGGTCTCGTGGTCTTCCCCCTGGTCTTCACCGCGGGTCTCGACCCCGCGGCCGGGGTGAACCTCGCGTTCATCACCCTTCCTGCGGCCTTCACAGAGATCCAGTACGGCATGGTGCTCGGAGCGCTCTTCTTCCTGATGCTCTTTGCAGCGGCGCTCACCTCGGCGGTCTCCATGCTCGAAGTCCCGACGGCGGCGCTGATGGACTCCTACGGCTATCCCCGGAAGCGTGCCACGCTCCTCGTCTTTGCTGCGGCCATGCTCCTCGGGCTTCCATCCGCCCTCAGTTACACCGCCTTAAACCTCGAGGTCCTCGGGACGCCGTTCCTCGACCTGGCAGACTACGCATTCGGGACGATCGGCCTCATCGTCGCAGGGCTGCTCGTGAGCGTCGTCGGAGGCTGGTTCATGAGCCGGAGCCGGATCTGTAAAGAGATCGGCGGCTGCGGGTGGCAGCAGACGGTCTATATGGCGCTCATCCGCTACGGTGTCCCGGCCGTTCTCCTGATCACGCTCGTGGGGAGTTTCTTCCGGGGCTCAGGGTGAGCGGGGGCCGGGCTACGCCCCCGGCGCCACCTCCACACGCCTCTCCACTGCCCGGAGAGCGTCGAGAACGTCCTGCATGTCGGGCACCGTCGTTGCCGGATATTCCGCGGCAAAGATGATGCGCCCGGTCTCGCCGACGACGATGTTCGCCCGCCGGGAGTAGCCTTTCTGGCTGTCGAAGACGCCGTACATCTGCGCCACGGCACCATGCGGCCAGAAATCCGCAAGAAGTCGGGTCTTATTGATCCCGAGGCTCTCGGCCCACGCACGTTTGCACGGGACGGAATCCACGCTGATGCCGAGGGCAACGGTATCGAGGGCGTCAAACGCCTCCTTGTTCGCCTCGAGCGCCTTCATCTGTTCGGCACAGATACGGGTCCATGCCAGCGGGTGGAACGAGAGGAGAACCCGCTTCCCCCGGAACGCCGATAACCGGACCGTGTTCCCGTTATGGTCCGGTATCGAGAAATCCCCGGCCTGATCGCCGACCTCGACCATCATGTATCACCGGATGGGACTCCGCCCCGGCAACGATAAATATTTCTCACGGACGCTCCTCCCCCGTCTGCAAAGCCCCGCAGGTTTAAGGCTCCTGCCGGTAAAAGGGTTACAATGCCACCTGCCACCGATATCGCGATCATCCTCCTCCTGATACTCGTGAACGGTTTTTTCTCGATGGCGGAGTTCGCGCTCGTCTCTGCAAGAACGGCACGCCTGCAGAAGAGAGCGGCGGAAGGCGACGCCGGGGCGGCGACCGCCCTCGAACTTGCCGGGGATTCGACGCTCTTTCTCTCCACCATCCAGATCGGCATTACCCTCGTCGGGATCCTGGCCGGGGCCTTCGGCGGAGCGACACTCGCCGGGCCTCTTGCAGAAGTATTTGCCAGATTCCCCGTGCTCGAGCCATACAGCGGCCCGCTTGCGGTCGTAACCGTCGTCGCCGCCATCACCTACCTGACACTCGTCGTCGGGGAACTGGTGCCGAAGCGGGTGGCCATGACTCACGCCGAACGGATTGCGTCGCTGGTCTCGCGCCCGATATGGCTCCTCTCTCTGGTCGCCGCACCGATCGTCCGGCTGCTGAGCGCCTCGACCGAGGGGGTTCTCATGCTGCTTCGGGTTCGGAAACCCTCGGAGCCCGAGGTTACGGAGGAGGACGTCAGGGTTCTCATCGGGCAGGCAACCCGGGCAGGTGTCTTCGAGGAAGCGGAGCAGGATATGGTGGAGAGCGTCTTCCGCCTCGCCGACCGGCGGGTCAGCGTGCTGATGACACCGCGGCCCGAGATCGTGGCCGTGGACGTCGAAGACCCCGCTGAAGAGAACTGGCGGAAGATGGTGGAGTCCGGGCACGTCTACTTCCCGGTCTACCGCGACCACCTCGACAACCTGCTCGGGATCGTCTCGGTTCGCAGCCTCTGGGCGCGGATGATCGCGGGCGAAACCCCCAATCTGTCGAATGCCATCGAGCCCGCCTTCTTCGTGCCCGAGAGCGTCCCGGCACTCTCGGTGCTCGACGAGTTCAAGGCTTCCGGGGCACGGATCGCCCTCGTCACCGACGAGTACGGGAGTATCCAGGGTCTGGTCACCATCCACGACATCGTGGAGTCGATCGTCGGCGGCATTCCGTCACCGGAGCAGCAGCCCGAAGGGCCGGCGATCCGTCGTCCGGACGGGTCGTGGCTCCTCGACGGGATGCTCCCGGTCGACGAGTTCCACGACCTCCTCGATGTGGGCACCCTGCCCGGAGAGGGGCGTGGCTACTATCAGACGCTCGGCGGGTTCGTGATGATGTACCTCGAACGGACACCGCAGACCGGCGACCGGTTCGTCTGGAACGGGCTTCGGTTCGAGGTGCTCGATATGGACGGCCACCGGGTCGATAAGGTGCTCGTCACCCCGGTGGGGACCGGGAAGGAGACGAAAGAGTGAGGTTTGGCCTCACTGACATTTTCTCCGGGAAGCGTCGTCGATTCCGCCGCGAAGATGGGTTTGAGGGGCTGCCCGACTCGAACCCCAACGCTTCCCAAGCCCCGGACATGATCCGTCGCACCTTCGGCCAAGTCGCAATTCGCCTTTCGATGCTCTAACTCTGGTTCTCCGAACCATCGCAAGTCCAAGCCCTTCGGTCTTCTCCTGCTCCGTTTCTTTGCACTTCACGGTGCTCACGTTCCTGGCCTCCGGCCAGCCGCGTAACGAACCATCGCAAGTCCAAGACCCTTGGTCTTCTCCAGAGATGTCCTGTGTGGACATCGCTTACCCAGATGTACGGATTTCATGGGGACTGCGCACCTACGGTGCTCCTGCTCCCGCCCTTCGGCCGGTCGCACTCCCCAATGGCGATACTCCCACGGAAGCCGTGCGTTGTGTAATCAGAAGAAATCAGCAGGTTTGAAGGGCAGTAATACAAGCACTGGAGAACGACGTTCCGCCGGGAACGGAGTGTGAGCACTGGCAGGTGCGAGACGCGCAGTCTCCTTGAAAAACCGTGCCGGTGTGGCCGCAGAAAAGTGGTGCATGGGTTCGCTGCAACCGTGATAAGGGCCGATCTACAGAATGGATTGAAAAAATGTTGAGCAATTCCTACACAATCTCAACCAGGCGAACGTCAAACGTGAGATCCTCGCCCGCGAGATGATGGTTCGCATCGACAACGACCGCATCGGCCGATACGGCGACGACCCGTGCGGGCAGCACCTGTCCGTTCTGCAGGGGTAGTCCGACCATATCACCGACCATCAGGTTCTCCACGCCGCCGATCCCGGCAGGGTCGAGGGAGAAGATGAGGTCCTCGCGGTATGGCCCGTACGCCCGGTCGACCGGGATCTGAAGGGTCTTCTCCTCCCCAACCTGCATCCCGACGACACCCTCATCGAACCCCGGGATCACCTCGCCCTTGCCGACGGTAAACCGGAGCGGTTCGCGCCCGGCGGAACTGTCAAAGACCGTCCCGTTCTCGAGGGTGCCAGTGTAGTGGACCAGCACCGTATCCCCGGACTTCACCCGCTCCGCTTCACTCTCGCCTGCGATACAGCCCGAGCAGAGCATCAGGACGCACGCGAGCAGGAAGACGCCGTAGATCAGTCTCCCCTTCACGCTTCTTCGCCCCCGCCTCCGTTCTCGAGCGCCTTCTTAAAGCACTCCACCGCTTCCGCAAACCTGCCCAGCGTATCAAGCGCCCTCCCTTTCAGATACCATGCCCGGGCATGGCGGGGATCCATCTCCAGAACCTTATCAAAGCAGGCGGCCGCCCGGTCGGGCTTGTCCAGGTGACTGAGAGCGAGCCCCTTCGCGAGCAAGGTATGGACATCCTCCCCGCCCAGGTCGATGGCCTTATCAAACGCTTTGATGGCATCTTCATGCCGTCCCAATGAATCCTTGAGCCTCCCCGCCGCGTTCCAGACGGCCGCGTTCTTCGGGTCGATCGAGAGCGCTTTCTCGTAACTCGCGAGGGCGTCGTCGTACCTGCCTGCTTTCTCGAGCACCGTCCCCCGCATGAAGAGCACGGCGGGGTTCTCGTCCTGGAGAACGATGATCTTGTCGATCGACTTGACCGCCTCGCTGTACCGCCCGAGATGGATGAGGGCCGATGAGCGGGCATGGAGAGTCTCGATGCTGGTCGGTTCCCGGTCGAGCACCTGCGTGTAGGCGGCGAGGGCATCCTCGTACCTGCCGGCCTTCTCATGGGCCTCGCCGAGCCTTCGCAGGGTGAGGACGTCGGCCGGGTCGGCCGCGATCACCTTCTCGAAGCACGCCACCGCGTCGGCGTAGCGGCCGAGCCACATGAAGATCTCGCCGCGCCGCTGCCAGGCAGCCCGGTTCTCCGGGCTCGCCTCGACGATGCTGTCGGAACATTCAAGCGCCTCCTCGTACCGTCCCATGTGCACGAGGGCGCTCTCGAGGGTGTACCACGCTTCGGTGTCGCGCTCGTCGCCCTCGAGCACCAGCGCGTACTGCTTGATCGCATCGGCGAACTTTCCGTCGCGCTCGAGCGCCATACCGAACGCCATCCTGGCGTCGCGGTCGCTCGGGGAGACGTTCAGGTAACGCTCGTATGCTGCCGCCGCCTCTTCGTGCCTGCCGACGGCCTCAAGCATATCCGCCCGGATCCGTGCAACCGCGGCGTTCGAGGCGTCGGCGGCGAGCACCCGGTCGCAGCACTCGATCGCCTTCTGGTGTCTGCCGAGCCGTGCGAGGGTGACGGCGAGGGCAAAGCATGCGCCGATATCCTCCGGCCGGCCCTCGGCCACTTTTGCGTAGCATTCCGCCGCATCCGCGTACTGCCCCATCCGCTCCAGGGCCCGGCCCCGGTTGAACCACGCAAAGTAGTTCTTCGGATCCGCAAGCGTGGCTACCTTGAACCGTTCGGCGGCCTCCTCGTACCGCCCGAGCATGGCGAGAGCAAACCCAAGGCCTGCCGAGTACCCACCGGCTTTCGGATCGGCCGCAAGGAGGGCTTCGTAGCACCCGACGGCTGCGTCGTAGTGGCCGAGGGCTTCGAGGAGCCATGCTTTCCGAAGGATCGTCCCGGCTCCCTCAAGACCGATCTCCGTCAACCTAGCGATGGAGCCGAGCGCCTCTTCGTAGCGGCCGAGGTGTCCGAGCGCCGTGCTCCGGCCGAGCAGAGCGACACGGTCGGCCGGGCCGACCGAGAGCGCCCCGTCATAGCAGGCGAGTGCCTCCTCATACCGGCCGAGGTGCATGAGCGCCTCTCCTCTGCCGTTCTGCGCTGCCACATCGGTGGGATTGACGCTGAGAAGGGCTCCGAGTGCCTCTGCCGCCTCGACATACCGCCCAAGGTGCAGGAGGGCGTCTCCCTTCCGGTACAGGAGGTGGAGTTCGCTGCCGGCCCCCTTCACCGAATCAAGGCACGCCAGAGCATCATCGTATCTGCCGAGGTTCATGAGCGCGTCTGCCTTCATCGACGCGGCGACGGCGTTATGCGGCTCTCTCTCAAGGACCGTATCCAGGCAGCGTGCCGCCTCCTCATACCTGCCGAGATGGAGGAGTGCGGTAGCGCTCCGCTGCAGGACGGAGACGTTCCCGGGATCCGCCTCAAGCACACGCTCGAAGTCCTTCTGCGCCTCGGCATACCGCCCGAGGTGCAGGAGGGCGGTTCCCCGGCAGTCGTAGACGCGCTCGTTCGACGCATCGAACTTTATCGGCTTCTGCCTCCGGGGCACTCCCGCATCGCGCTCGAAGAGCGCGAGGTCGGCGCCGTCCCCGATCCACTTCATCCCGGTCGTCGCCCGGCTCTCAAGCACGCGATCGAACGACCGGATCGCCTCGGAGTACTGGCCGAGACGGAAGAGCGCCATGCCGCGGGCATACCATATCTGGACCTGACCCTGGTCGTGCTTCAGGATATGATCGAAACTCTTGACCGCTCGCTCGTAACGGCCGAGGGCGTCGTAGACCATCCCCATGGCGTAACGCACCGGGACGTGATCCGGGTCGGCGAGGGCGACCTTCTCGAAGCACTCCAGCGCTTCTGCATACTTTCCTGCGCGCAGAAGCATCGAGCCGCGGTGATACCAGGCGGGGACGTTCTCGGGCTCGACGGCAACGATCTCGCCGCAACAGTCGGCGGCCTCCTGGAACTGACCGAGATACTCGAGCGCCCGGGCCTTGCCGTAGAGCGCGTCGATGTTCTCCGGTTCCGTAGCAAGCACCCGGTCGAAGAGACCGGCGGCTTTCGGGTAATCGCCCTGGTTGAGGTATGCCGTCCCGATGCGGGCGAGCAGATCGGTGCTGCCGGGATTCGTTCTGAGGATCTTCTCGAAACTTGCCGCCGCTTCCCGGTAGTCACCGGCCCGCTCGTGCATCCTCCCGCACCGCTCCCGCAGGACGACGTTCTCCGGGTCTGCCGCCAGCGCCCGGGTATAAGCCGATGCCGCCTCGGCATACCGCCCGAGCCGCTCAAGCATCTCTCCGTACCAGTACGAGGCGTTCGCGTCCGCAGGCTGCTCTTTGACGATCCGCGCGAAGCACCCCGCCGCCTCCTCGTACTCGCCGGACCGGGCGAGGACGTGCCCCAGCACCCGGAGCGTCTCGGCATCGTCGGGAGCCGACTCGAGGGCCTTCTTCAGCCACACAACGGCTTCGCCGTCCCTGCCGAGACCGGCGAGCGCCCGCCCCAGGTACAGTTGGGCGAATCTGTTTTCAGGCTCGATCTTGAGCGCCTTCTCGAAACTCTTCACCGCCTCGCCGTAGTTCCCGGACTCGAACTGAGAGGTTCCCTGCTGTATCGAGGGGTTCGCGTTCTTACCCTGACCCAGAATATTACTGAAGAAATCCATCCGACATCATCTGCCGCTGCTTGTCTCGCGATCGTTCAACGCCGCATTCTCTGTGGCCGGCTTCCCAGAGCAGGGGCAGCCGGTATTTTCTAACATTGGTGCGTCGGCCAGTATTTGAAAGAACCGATTTTGCGTGAACGGACTGACCCAGGATCTATGGGTGTTCGGGATTCTTAAAAGAGCGCTGCCGCAGAGATCCGGCCCCATGCCGGGAACCGGATCCTCCTGTAAGCCCGCTGTTCTGGGAGAGAGGCGGGCCCTACCCCCTTCAGACGTCCAGGATGGGTTCGAACTGAGATTTGCCGACGGGGCCGTGGAAACTCGAGATCTGCGGATCCATCCCGCAGACCGGGCATACGTAATCCTCCGGCAGGTCCTCGAATGCGGTGCCCTTTGGATAGCCGCGGAGAGGTTCGCCGCGTTTTTTGTCGTAGACGTAGCCGCAGATCTTGCAGACGTACCTGGTCGGCTCCCAGAGTTCGAACCCCCACGTCCCGATCTGGCCCTTTCCGGTTGCGCCGCAGACCGGGCATACGTAGTCCTCCGGCAGGTCTTCAAATGCGGTTCCCGCCGGGATGCCGCGGTGGGGTTCGCCGCGCATCGGGGAGTAGATGTAGTTGCAGTACTTGCACCGGTATCGTTTCACTTTCTCCATGGCTCACGTTCACCTCGCGCTAATTATCGATACGAAGGTGGTCTCACCTGATAAGGTTTCTCGTGGCCCGACCGGCCGCCCCCGTATCGCGGTACCGATTGCTCCAGAGATGGGAGAACCGCCCGATAAAAAGAATGTTCAGGAGTCCTGCTGTCGCCTGCCGCCAAAGACGGCGCGGGAGAGGAGCGAGAGGACAAGCATGAAGACGATCAGGACTCCTCCGAGGAAGAGGAGGAGCATGACGCCGAGCCTGCCGGTCCAGGAAGCCGGTGCCTGCCCGCTCCACGAGTACCCCCGCATCCAGACTGTCTGCCCGCCGGGGCGGTACTGCTGGAACGGGTCATGCGCCCCTGTCGTGGAGCCGCCACGGAGTGCAAGGTCGTAGCGCGCCCGGGCATCGGGGTCGATCAACGTCTCGTACGCCTGCTGGATCGCGATGAACCGCTCGCCCGCATCCGGGTCGTGGTTGATATCCGGGTGATATTGTTTCGCGAGCCTCCGGTAGGCCGTCCGGATCTCGTCGGGCGTGGCGTCAATGGAGACGCCCAGGATCTCGTAATGGGTCTCCACGGTGCCTCACGAAACCCCGTCGCAGGAGACCTCACCCGAATCGCCGTTCACCGTCACGGTGGTACCGGGTGCGAGATCAGAGAACTCCGGCGGAAGACGGTCGACCATGGGGATCCCCGCGATGATCGCCCCGACAGCGATGATCGGTTCTGCCTCCGTGTTGATGATCGCCGCAGGAGCGACCCCGTTCTGTTTCAGCGCGTAGATCACATAGGATCCGACCGTCGAACCCTTCCCGTACGGGAAGGCCAGCACCCGTCCGGCGACGGATTGGCCCTCAAGCGGGTGGCCGCGCTCGACGACGATGCCGGTCTCGGGGTCGACACCGGAGAGGAATGATATGGGTTCGGACGAAACGAGGAGTTCCCCGGTTCCGATACCCCTGGATATGCTTCTGCCCTGCATGATCACTCTAACCACATTATAATGTGGTTGGAGAACCAACTATATGAGTGACATGGACGAAACCATTGGCAACACTCCCGGCAGCGAGCACGATATGCTTACTCTCCAGATCCAGGACCTAAAGGCACAGATCCTGGATTACAAACTCAAGAACGAGTTGCTGGAAAAGGAGCTCTTGCAGCTTCGAAAAGAGAACGCCCAGTTAAAGCGGGTGCCGCTGTTTGTTGCCGCTGTGGTCGATGTACTTGAGAACGGCGAAGTCTATCTCCGGCAGCAGGGCAACAACCAGGAATACGTCACCGCGGTCAACGAAAAACTCCACCGAACCCTCAAACCCGGAATGAAGGTGGCGGTGAACAACACCCTCTCCATCGTCAAGACGATCGGCAACATCTACGACGCGAGAGTCAGGGTCATGGAACTCGACGAGCAGCCGAGCGTGACGTTCGAGCAGGTCGGCGGTCTAAAGGAGGAGATCGAGGAGGTCCGGGAGGCGGTCGAATACCCGCTCACGAAACCCGAGATCTACGAGCGCGTGGGCGTGGAGCCCCCGAAAGGCATCCTCCTCTACGGCCCGCCCGGCACGGGGAAGACCCTGATTGCAAAGGCGGTTGCCCGTCAGTCGAAGGCACGGTTCATCAGGATGTCCGGGAGCGAACTCGTCCACAAGTACATCGGGGAGGGCGCGCAGCTCGTGCGCGAGCTCTTCATCCTCGCCCGGGAGCGCGCCCCGGCGATCGTCTTCATCGACGAGATCGATGCAATCGGGAGCATGCGGACAAACGACGGGACCTCCGGGAGCGCCGAGGTCCAGCGGACGCTGATGCAGCTCCTCGCGGAGATGGACGGGTTCGGGAACCGCGGCAACGTCCGGATCATGGCGGCGACGAACCGGATCGATATGCTCGACCCGGCGCTTCTGCGCCCCGGCCGGTTCGACCGGATCATCCATGTCCCGCTGCCCGACGAAGCCGCGCGCCTGGAGATCTTAAAGATCCACACCGCGAAGATGTCGCTCGCCGAAAGCGTTGACCTTGCCGAACTCGCGAAACTCGCCGGGAACACCACCGGCGCGGAGCTCCAGGCGATCTGCCGGGAGGCCGGGATGATGGCGATCCGGCGGGATGCCAATGCCGTTGGGCGTGACGACTTCCTCGCGGCAATAAAGAAGGTGAAGCGCGAGACGACGGCGCAGCCGGACAGCCGCATGTATCTCTGACGGGGTTTTTCGTCCTACCAATCTTTTTTGCCCACCTCTGCCGCCGGAGTATGAGGGGTGGCGTTCCAACGTTCTGTTGTCGAGAGCCTTCGCCTTCCCACGTTTGCACCGCACGACCGTGTGGCGGTTCTTAGCCCCTGCAGTTAGAGTGCTTCGGGATGACGAACTCCCGCCACAACCTCGAAGGAAACCTTATCGACCTCGCGCGCCCACAATAATGCAATGAACGTCCTCCTCATTCAGCTGGAGGGGGTTGACCTCTACACCACCCTGCTCAAATCCGAGACGAGCAGGGGCGTTCTTCGTTTTTACCAGCCTGACCGGCTGGAGTACGGCATACGCATCAAGACGGCGTCGCTCGGGAGTGCGCTTGCCCTCATATCCGAGCTCCGGTGGTACATCCAGCGTTACGTCGATGAGGTTCTTTTCGAGCCCGGATATGGTGCATTCTGCTCGTCCGGGCTTGCCCGGCAGATCTACGAGCGGGCCGTGATGCCCGCGAAACCGTGGAGGTACCGCTGCCTCTACCGGATCTCCGGCGACCACATGATCGACACCATATGGATGGACGAAGGTACGACGCCGGAGGCGTATGCCGACCGGATGGAGCCTGGGGATACGGTGCTCGAGGTCTGGTGCGCTGAAGAGGAGTACCCGTCGGGGTAAGGCCCCTCGCCGCCATCGTTCCGATTGTGACGTCAACGGGACTGCGAAACCGGAGCGCCGGCGCCGGACCCGGCCGATGGCAAGAACCATATGGTATTCCGGCGCAATTCGGATACGGAAGAACCATATGCCAATACCCGCACCCGCCCTCGAGACTACCGTCGGCCCGCTCACGCTCAAGAACCCGTTCCTCCTCGCCTCGGGCCCGCCGACCGCCTCCGGCGAACAGATCCGGCGTGCGTTCCGGCTCGGCTGGGCGGGTGCGGTCACGAAGACCATCGCCCCGGATACGATGGAGATCCGGGACGTCTCGCCCCGATTTGCGGCCTGGAAGGACGAGATCGCCAGGCTCCTCGGCTTTGAGAACATCGAACTCCTGAGCAGGAAGAATGAGTCGTACTGGACCGCGGAGATCGCCGCCACGAAGAATGACTACCCGGATCGGGTCCTCATCGCGAGCATCATGGCCTCATCTGATCCGGGTGAGTGGCAGGAACTCGCCTGCACCGTCCAGGACGCAGGGGCGGACGCGATCGAGTTGAACGTCTCCTGCCCTCACGGGATGCCGGAGCGGGGGGTCGGTGCGGCTATCGGGCAGCACCCCGACCTGGTCCGCGAGGTGACGCGTGCGGTCCGGAAGGTCGCCACGGTCCCCCTGATCGTCAAGCTCACCCCGAACGTGACGGAGATCGTGCCGGTTGCGGAGGCTGCGGTTGACGCCGGCGCCGATATTCTCTCGGCCATCAACACCGTCCAGTGCCTCATGGGCATCGATCTCGAAGCGCTCGAGCCCCGCCCCTCGGTTGCCGGGGCGAGCACCTACGGGGGCTACTCGGGACCAGCGATCAAGCCCGTCGGCCTCAAGATGGTCTCGGAGATCGCCCGGGAACTCCCGGTCCCCATTATGGGAATCGGCGGGATATCCCGCTGGCAGGACGCCGCCGAGTACATTGCGGCCGGAGCGTCGGCGGTCCAGGTCTGTACGGCGGTGATGTGGGAGGGGGCGGGCATCATCCGCGGGATGAACGAGGGCCTCGCCGGGTACCTCTCGCGCAAGCGTTTTGCCGGTGTCGCGGCGCTCAGGGGCAGGGCCCTCGAAAGGATCGGAACGCATGCGGCCCTCTCCCGGGATGACCGCCTTTTTGCGGTCCGAAGGTTCCCGGAGCGGTGCGCGTCCTGCGGCCGCTGCGTAACGGCCTGCCGCGACGGCGGATACCATGCCATCTCGATAACGGACAGAGAAGTCATCATCGAGACGGACCTCTGCGACGGGTGCAGCCTCTGCTCCCATGTCTGCCCCGAAGGCGTGATCGTGATGCTGCCCGGTGTGTGAGCAGAAAAGACGCGAATCTAAAAAAAGGAAAGCACCCTCAGGCGAACATCTCGCCGAAGGTGGTGTGGAAGTGGTGGCGGTCGAAGTCCACCGAGAGCTTGTCGATCGCCTTCATGAAGTCTTCGCTGTTGACGACGTCGCGCTCCATCCTGATGGCGAACATCCCCGCCTCCATGCATATCGCCCGGAGATCGGCGCCGTTCTTGCCCTCGGTGAGTCGCGAGATCTCCGCGAGGTTGACGTCCTCGCCGATGTTCATGTTCCGGGTGTGGATCTTCAAGATCGCAAGCCTCCCCTGATGGTCGGGGAGCGGGATCTCGATCATCCGATCGAACCGACCCGGGCGGAGGAGGGCGCGGTCGAGGATATCGATCCTGTTCGTCGCCGCGACGATCTTGACGTCCCCGCGGTTGTCGAAACCGTCCATCTCCGCGAGGAGCTGCATCAGCGTCCGCTGGACCTCGCGGTCGCCGGAGGTGGTCGAGTCGTTCCGGTGCGCGCCGATCGCGTCGATCTCGTCGATGAAGATGATCGACGGCGCCTTCTGCTTCGCGAGATCGAAGAGTTCCCGGACCAGGCGGGCACCCTCGCCGATGTACTTCTGCACCAGCTCCGAGCCGACCACGCGGAGGAAGTGTGCGTTCGTCTGGTGGGCCACCGCCCGTGCGAGGAGGGTCTTCCCCGTGCCGGGCGGGCCGTAGAGGAGGACACCCTTCGGCGGGGAGATGCCGACCTTCTCGAAGAGGTGCGGTTTTGTCAGGGGGAGTTCGACGGCTTCCCGGATCTCCTCGATCTGCGCCTCAAGGCCGCCGATATTCTCGTAGGTCTCCTCCGGGGACTCCACCAGCTCCATGCCGTAGATCTGCGCGTCGTAGCTCGTGGGGAGCACGTCCACGATCGCGAGGGACTGCTGGTTGAGCGTGCACCGCACACCCGGCTTGAGGAGATCGGGGTCGATGAGCTGCGACGTACGGACCAGGAATCGCGGCCCTGCGCTGCTCCGCACAATCACCCGGCTGTTGTCGATAACGTCCGTAACGGTTCCGATCACGAGGGGAGGGCTCCTGAGCTGCTCGATCTCGCTCTTGAGTTTTCGGAGCTCCCGCTCGTAGCGGATCTTCTGGGTCTCAACGTATCGTTTCTCGGACTCCATCTGGCGGTACTGCTCGCGTAGCTCCAGGTTTCGGTTTTCGAGGTTCGTAATCCGTTCTAGGAGATACTGGTAGATGTCTTCACCGGTATCCTTCTCTGGTGCCTGCCGAGCGATATCTCCCATAGGTCCCCTCGATTAATTATATAGGTTAAAATGAATATAAAGTTGTTTGCGAGACTTATGCAGTGCGAACTATGCGGCGCTCCCATACAAGGACCGTCGAAAACCATCCAGATCGAGGGTGCAGAACTCTGCGTCTGCGTTCGATGTGCAAAACACGGTACAGAAGTCCAGCAACCGCGACGAAAAGGTGTCCCGCAGAAGGTGCCGGGAGTCGCCGCCCCGCAGGCTGCAAAGAGGAGGCCACGGGACGTCTTTGACCTGATGGAAGGAGAACTCGTCGACGATTACGCCGACCGCATCCGCGCCGCCCGGGAAGCGAAAGAGTGGTCCACGCTCGACCTCGCACAGGCGATCAAGGAGCGTGAGATCCTGATCAAGAAGATCGAGAAGGGCGATCTCATCCCCGAAGACGACGTCCGGAAGAAACTCGAGAAAGCACTCAATATCAGGCTGATCGACTCGGCCGAAGATATCACCTCCACGGGCGGGCCCGGCCGGGTGACCATGACCGTCGGCGACGTCATATCATTCAAAAAGAGCCGGAAATAAGGCAAAGCGCCATAATTTTTCCCGCCGGGCCATCTCCTGTCCCGGATTCTCTTCCCGCGTGTAAATCCGGCATATTTTTATACAAGAACACGTAACGATATAGCCAATGCGTGGTGGATGTTTTTTCACCGGTGACCGCTTTTATCTCGGTTAACGGAGTAGCCGCCGCGTGTGCAGAAGCGATCTGCCAGTTTTCGACAGCCGACATCCGTAACTCTGGAGCGGCAGCGTTCTATCGCTATTTTATCCGGTTTTAATACTCCCGGAGATTGCACTCGCTTAATCCGGGGAGGACTATGATTATGAGAGGAAAAGAGATTCGTCTGGAACGTATCATGGATCGGAACACCGGCAAGACCATCATCGTGCCGCTCGACCACGGGGTGACGCTCGGCCCCATTCCCGGGCTGGTCGATGTCGGGAGAACCATCGACCTGGTCGCCGAGGGCGGAGCGAACGCGGTCATCGGCCACGTGGGGCTTGCGCTGCACGGGCACCGGGGTCACGGGCGGGATGTCGGTCTCATCATGCATCTCTCGGCGAGCACCAGCATCGGGCCCGACCCGAACGACAAGGTGCTCGTCAACACCGTCACGAACGCCTTGAAGATGGGCGCCGACGGGGTCTCGGTGCACATCAACGTCGGCGCCGACTCCGAGGCACGGATGCTCGAAGACCTGGGCCGTGTCGCGGTTGAGTGCATGGAGTGGGGGATGCCGCTCCTCGCGATGATGTACCCGCGGGGCAGGAAGGTAGCGGACGAGCACGATGTCGAGAGTGTCAAACTCTCCGCACGGGTGGCGGCGGAGCTCGGCGCCGATATCGTCAAGACCGTCTACACCGGTGACCCGGACTCGTTCCGCGAAGTGACGAGAGGCTGCCCGGTGCCGGTCGTGGTCGCGGGCGGCTCAAAGACCGACGATCAAGCGATCCTCGACCTGGTCGAGGGCGCGATGGAGGGCGGTGCCGCCGGGATATCAATCGGGAGGAACGCCTTCCAGCACCCGGCGCCCGATCGCCTTATCCGTGCCGCCGCACTGATCATTCATGAAGGGCGGTCGGCAGAGGAAGCTGTTGAGATTCTCCGGACGTGATGGATATGATTGGAAAAGAGATCCGCCTTGAGCGGATAATGGACAGGAACACCGGCCGCGCCGTGATCATCCCGATGGATCACGGGTTCACGATGGGCCAGATCGAAGGGCTCTGCAATATGACCGAGACGGTCAACGCGGTGAGCGAGGGCGGGGCAAACGCCATCGTCCTCCACAAGGGCATGGTGAAAGGGGGGCACCGGAAGCACGGAAAGGATATCGGGCTCATCGTCCACCTCTCCGCGAGCACGTCGATGAACCCCGATCCGAACGACAAGGTGATCGTCTGCACCGTGGAGGAGGCGGTCGCGCTCGGCGCCGACGCGGTCTCGATCCATATCAACCTCGGCGCGCCGAACGAATCGAGGATGATCGAATCGGCGGGCGAGGTGGCACGCGATTGCAACCGCTGGGGGATACCGCTCCTGATCATGATCTACCCCCGCGGCAAGGGGATCGATCCCACCTCGCCGCAGTCGATCGGGCATTGCGTCCGGGTGGCGGAAGAACTCGGGGCCGACCTCATTAAGACGAACTACACCGGGAACCCCGAGACGTTCCGCCGGATCACCGCCGCCTGCTCGGTGCCGGTGATGATCGCCGGCGGCGAGAAGGGCGGGGATATGGAGACGCTCAGAACAATCCGTGACGCCATCGATGCGGGCGCGGCGGGCGTCTGCATGGGACGAAACGCCTTCCAGCGCGACGACCCCGCCCGGTTCATCGCCGCGATATCCCGGGTGGTGCACGAGGGAGCGGATCCGGCAAAAGCCCTGAGGACGGAGCAATGAAGCAGTTCTGGGTCGATCTCAGGCCGTGGAGGAAGGATCTCGCGACGACCGCGCTCGAGAGCGGCGCCGACGCCCTGGTCGTGGACGACGCAGAGCGGGTGCGGGAACTCGGCCGGGTGACGACGATCGCAGAGAACGGCGATCTGGTTCCCGGAAAAGACGTCTTCGAGGTCGAGATCGTCGACAAAGCGTCCGAGGAGGAGGCGCTCCGGCTCTCCCGGCAGGGCTATACAATCGTCCGTACGCGGGACTGGACGGTCATCCCGCTCGAGAACCTCGTCGCTCAGTCCGACCGGATCGTTGCAGCGGTCGCAAACGCCGGCGAGGCAAGGGTCGCCCTGACCGTCCTCGAACGCGGCGTGGCGGGCATCCTCCTTGCGACCGACGACCCTGCGGAAGTCCGCCGGGTCGCGAAGACGGTCGCCGGCGCCGGCGAGGAGGTTCCACTCGTCCCGTTCGAGGTGACCCGGATCGTCCCCGTCGGGATGGGCGACCGGGTCTGTGTCGACACCTGCTCGCTCCTCGCCGACGGGGAAGGGATGCTCGTCGGCAACACCTCCTCGGCGTTCCTGATGGTCCACCCCGAGACCCTGGAGAACCCCTACGTGGCGCCGCGCCCGTTTCGGGTGAATGCCGGGGCGGTGCATGCCTACATCCTCCTCCCCGGCGGGAAGACCGCGTACCTCGCCGACCTCGCGGTGGGCGATAAGGTGCTCGTCGCAGAGCATACCGGCACGACCCATGACGCGGTCGTCGGGAGGGTGAAGATCGAGCGCCGTCCGCTTCTCCTCGTCGAGGCGAAGGCCGGCGACGCGACGGTGAGCCTGGTTCTCCAGAACGCCGAGACGATCCGGCTCGTCAGACCCGACGGGACGGCCGTATCGGTCGCCGCCCTCGCGGTCGGCGATACGGTGCTCGGCAGCGTCGCGGAGGGCGGGCGGCATTTCGGCGTCGCCGTCAAAGAGACGATCCTGGAGAAGTGACGGGAATGCTTGCAGGCATCATCGGCGGCACGGGGCAGATGGGCCGGTTCTTTGCCGGGGTCTTCGAGGACGCCGGGTGGGAGACGGTCGTCTCGGGGACGGCGACCCCTCTCACCAACCGGGACGTCGCGGAGATGGCGGACCTCGTCATGGTCTCGGTCCCCATCCGCGCCACAATCGGGGTGATCCGCGAGGTCGCGCCGCTCCTCTCGGAGGAGCAGGTCTTCTGCGACCTCACCTCCCTCAAGGCCGAGCCCGTCCGGGCGATGCTCGCCTCCTGTGCGGAGGTGATCGGGCTCCACCCGATGTTCGGGCCCGGCGCCGCATCGCTCCGGGGCCAGACGATCGTCGCAACGCCCGCCAGGTGCAGCCCGAAGACCCTTGAAGGGCTCCTCTCCGTCTTCCGTGACCAGGGTGCGGCGATCACCCTCTCGACACCGGAAGACCACGACCGGATGATGGCGGTGATCCAGGGGCTCACCCACTTCGGGACGCTTGCAAAGGCGGAGGCCATCCGCCGGACCGGTGCCGACGTCGCGGAGACCCTCCGGTTCACGAGCCCCATCTACCGGATCGAGATGGGGCTCGTCGGACGGCTCCTCGCCCAGGACGCCGGGCTCTACGGCGACATCCTGCAGATGAACCCGGCCGTCCCGGAGGTGCTCGCCGCGTTCGAGGAGGCTGTCCGGACGCTCCGCGAGATCGTCGAGTCCGGGGACGCCGAACGGTTCCGGAACTTCTTCGCCGAAAACGCCGGCCACTACGCCTCGTATCTCCAGGACGCAACGGAAGAGACCGACGACCTCATCAACCACGTGGTGAGCCGATGACCGTCGCAACACTCGGGCCGGCGGGAACGTTCAGCCACGAACTCGCGGTCAGGCTCTACGGGGACGATATCGAACTCCTGCCGACGATCCGCTCGATCATCAAGCGTGTGGCGGCCGGCGGATCGAAAGGGCTCGTACCGATCGAGAACTCGGAGGCTGGCGGTGTCGGGGAGACGCTCCAGGGGCTCCTGGAGTTCGACGTCTCGATCACCGGAGAGGCCTACATGCCCGTCCGGCACCACCTTGCAGCCCGGGGAGACCCCGCACGCCTCTCGGTCATCTACGCGCACCCGCAGACGCACGAGCAGTGCTCCGTCTTCCTCGACAGCCTCGGGGTGGAGGTCGTGCACACGAGCAGCAATGCAGCGAGCGCGATGGCGATGCAGAGAGAGAGCCGCGCCGGTGCAGTCGTCTCGGAGAGGGCGGCAGCGGTTTACGGCCTCCCGATCGCCGTCCGGGACGTCCAGAACAGCAGGGAGAACACCACCCGGTTCATCGAGATATCCGCTCTCCCCCGCGAGTCTGCGGGAGCCACGAAGTGCAGCCTCCTTGTCGACCCCGAACTCGACCGGGTCGGGCTCCTTGCCGATATCCTCGCGGTCTTCGCCCGGCGCGGGATCAACCTGACCCGGATCGAATCGCGGCCGTCCCGCCGGGGCATGGGGAAGTACCTGTTCTTCATCGATATGGAGATCGCCGAAGGATGGCGGGAAGCAAAAGAGGAACTCAAGGGTATGACCACCGTCAGGGAGCTCGGGTGCTACGCCCGCATGGAGGTGCCGATATGATCGTCCGCGTCTCACAGACCGGTCCGGTCGACGCAAGGTTCGAGGCGCCGCCCTCCAAGAGTTACACCCACCGGGCGCTGATCGCGGGAGCGCTCGCCTCGGGAAGAACGCGGGTCATAAGGCCGCTCCGGGCGGCCGATACGGAACTGACCGCCCGGGGGCTCGAGGCCCTCGGGGTGCAACTCGAGTGGCTGCCGGGAGAGATCGCCGTCGCCGGCTGCGGCGGCACCTTCCCGACGGCGGGAGAGGTGACGATCGACTGCGGGAACTCCGGGACGACGCTGCGGCTCCTCACCTCGGCGGCACTCCTCGCCCGGCACCCGGTGGTGCTGACGGGGAGTGCGCGGATGCTCGAGCGGCCGGTCGGCCCCCTTGCTGGGGCGCTCCGGGCGCTCGGCGGCGACGTCGCGTTCGTCGGCGAGCCGGGGTTCCCGCCCATCCGCATCTCCGGCAGGCTCCGGGGCGGGAGGACGACGATCGACGGGAGCATCAGCAGCCAGTTCGTCTCATCCATTCTGATGGCGGCGCCCTACGCGGAGGAGGACGTGGAACTCACGCTCCCGGCAACCCCGGCTTCCCGGTCGTACCTCGATGTGACCGTGGACGTGATGCTCGGGTTCGGGGGGCATATCGAGCGGCGGGGCTACGACTGGTTCCGGGTGGAGAGCGGGAGAGCCTACCGGGGGAGGGACTACCCTGTCGAGGGGGACTACTCCTCGGCCTCCTACCTCTTCGCGGTCGCGGCCGTCTGCGGCGGGAGGGTCACGGTCACGGGCCTCTCCCCGACCTCCGTCCAGGGCGACCGCCGGTTCCTCGACGCCCTCGAGGCGATGGGGTGTCGAGTGATCTCCGGCACCGACTCGGTGACGGTGGAGCGGACGGGCGACCTTGCCGGCATCGAGATCGATATGTCCTCGTCTCCCGACACCGTCCAGACGCTCGCGGCGGTAGCGGCGGTCGCCGGTTCGCCGACGACGATCACGGGGATTGGGCACCTGCAGTACAAGGAGAGCGACCGCGTCGGGGTGACGGCGGAGACCCTCCGGCGGATGGGCGCGGGGGTCAGGGTTACGGAGGACTCCCTCACGATCACGCCCGCACCCCTCCACGGTGTGGCCGTCGACCCGCACGACGACCACCGGACGGCGATGGCGTTCGCCGTGCTCGGCCTCGCGGTCGGTGGGATGGCGATCCGCGACCCCGAATGCGTGGAGAAGTCCTTCCCCGGGTTCTGGGAGGCGCTGTACGGGGAGGGGCTGCTGTGAAGGTCGTCCTCATCGGTTTCCGGGGGACCGGGAAGACTTCGGTCGGGCGGATCCTCGCGGATCGCCTCGGGCTGCCGTTCTATGACACCGATGCGATGGTGGAGCAGCGGGCAGGGATGCCGATCCCGGAGGTATTCCGGCGGCATGGTGAACCGCACTTCCGCGCCCTGGAGCGGGAGGTCGTCGCGTCGCTCCGGGATGCGGAGGGTGTGATCGCCACCGGCGGCGGGGCGGTATGCGACCCGGCAAACGTCGCCGACCTCCGGCGGCACGGCAGGGTCTATCTCCTCACCGCCCCGCCCGGGGTCATCCACGGGCGGATCGCCGGGAGCGACCGGCCGGGGCTGACCGAGCTCCCCCCGGAGGAAGAGGTGCGCACGCTCCTCCTCCAGAGAGAGGAGGCCTACCTCGGTGCGGCCGACATCTGCATCGATACCGGGAGGCGTACGCCGGAAGAGGTCGCGGATATGATCGTCCGGGAGATCAGCGGGAAAGCCGGCATCTCCCCGGATGAGAAACATAAAGATGCGGAGTTTTCCCGCAGCCTGCCACTCCCTTCGCGAACTTCGCGGCTTCGCGTGCGGCAGGATCCCCATCCCCGCATCCCTGTTTCACGCGAAGACGCGAAGACGCGAGATCATGACCGCGATATCCTCCTTGAGCAGTTCGGGCTCTCCACCCTCCGGGAGATGCTTGACCGTGACCCGGGCCTCATGGTGTGCGGCATCGCCGGGAACCCCTGCGTCCACAGCAGAAGCCCGCTCCTCTACAACAGGCTCTTTGAACACTTCGGGATGAACTACCACTACACCCGCTTCGAGTGGCCGGATGCGGGAACCATCATCCATCTCGCCTCTCTCCTTCCCTTGAAGGGCCTATCCGTCACCATCCCGTTCAAGACCGACGTGATGCGATACCTGGATGAAGTCGACGACCATGCGGCGACGATCGGGGCGGTGAACACCGTTGTCCGGTGCGGCGGGAGGATGTACGGCCACAACACCGACTGGCTGGGGGTCAGGACCCCGCTCGTCCACCGGATGGGCGCCCGGGCGGTTGTGCTCGGCGCCGGGGGGGCGGCGGCCGCGGCGATCTACGCGCTTCGTTCGCTCGACATGGAGGTGACGGTGCTCGCCCGGACACCGGGTGCTGCGAAGAGGCTTGCGGAGCGGTTCGGATGCCGCTGGGGCGGTCTCGAAGAGTTCAAAGGGGCCGACGCCGATGTGGTTGTACACGCAACCCCGGTCGGGATGGAGCCCGACACCCGGAGCCTGCTTGCCGCGGGCGACCTCGAGCGCGGGACGACGGTCTTCGATCTCGTCTACACCCCGCCGGAGACGCCGCTTATCCGGGCGGCGAGGGAGGCCGGGTGCGAGACGATCGTCGGCACGGAGATGTTCGTCCACCAGGCGACGGAGCAGTTCCGGCTGATCACCGGGATCCGCGTCACGCCGGAACTGGTGCGGGAGATGCTTGCATGAACACGTTCGGAAGAAACTTCAGGTGCACGACGTTCGGAGAGAGCCACGGGCCGGCGGTGGGCGCGGTCGTCGACGGCTGTCCGCCCGGCATCCCCCTCACGGAGGCGGATATCCAGCCCTACCTCGACCGCAGGCGGCCGGGGAAGAGCCCGCTTGAGTCCGGTCGGAAGGAGGCCGACCGGGTGGAGATCCTCTCGGGGGTCTTTGAGGGGCGAACGACCGGCGCTCCCATCGCGCTCCTCGTCAGGAACCAGGACGTCCGGTCGGAGGACTACGACGCGCTCCGGGACGTCTTCCGGCCGGGGCATGCAGACTACACCTGGCAGGCGAAGTACGGGCTTCGCGACCACCGCGGCGGCGGGAGAAGTTCAGGCCGGGAGACCCTGGCCCGGGTCGCCGCCGGAGCGGTGGCGGCCCGCTGCCTCGAACCCTGCGGGATCGCGATCAGGGGGAGGGTCGTCGAGGTGCACGGTGCGACGACGCCGGACGCAATGGAAGCGGAGATCCGTGCCGCCCGGGACGCAGGCGACTCCGTAGGAGGGATCGTCGAAGTGACGGCATCCGGGTGCCCGGCGGGGCTCGGCGACCCGGTATTCGGGAAACTCGACGCCGTCATCGCCGGGGCGATGATGGGGATCGGTGCGGTGAAGGGCGTCGAGATCGGCGAGGGGTTCGGCGCCGCCCGGCTCCTCGGAAGCGAGATGAACGATCCCATCACCGAAGCCGGGTTTGCAAGCAACCATGCGGGGGGCGTCCTCGGCGGGATCAGCACTGGGCAGGATATCGTCGTCCGGCTTGCCGTCAAGCCGACGCCCTCGATACGCAAAGCCCAGCAGACCGTCGATACCGCCGGAAAGGAGCGGGAGATTACCGTCGAGGGAAGGCATGACCCCTGCATCGCGCCGCGGATTGTCCCGGTCGCGGAGTGCATGCTCGCGCTTGTGATCCTGGATGCGGTGCTTGAGCAGGGGAAGTATCGAGACTTTGGGAAGTAAGGGAAGCAGGCTCCTGGATCCCCGGCTTGCAATTCTTTTAAATTCAGGCACCCGTCGGTCGCGTAAACCCGTATACTACCCGACGCTCCCACCAAACGAACGGGGTCTCGCTTTTCGTATCCTGTGCCCTCATCCACGGCTTCCCACTAAGTATCGCCATTGGGGAGTGCGACTGGCCGAAGGGTGCGACGTTCCAACGGAACGGAGCTGGAGCACCGTCAGGTGCGGGGCAGGAGCATGAGCACCGTTAGGTGCGAGGGGCTGACGGGGAGTGCGAGCGCAACGAGCTTGAGCACCGTTGGGTGCGAGGTGCGATGTTCCGCTAGGAACGGAGCACGAGAAGACCGAAGGTCTTCGAGGTGCGAGCGGAGCGAGCTTGAGCACCGCTAGGTGGGAAGGGGGGCGTGCCCCCTCCCCTGTCTCTACCCAAAACGCTCCCTATAACCCCCACCGCCCGCGCTTCGCGCTCCTCAATCGCACCTGGCGGTGCTCAAACTCCTGCCGTTCCGGCAGTCGTTCCGCCCCCCCAAGGGGCGGGGGCAGTGTGTGGCGATATGCGACTAGCCAAAAGGCAGGAGCAGGAGAAGACCGAAGATCTTGGACTTGCGATGGTCCGTTATGCGACTGACCAGGGAAGGAGTTTGAAAGCGGCGCCAGGAAAAACGTCGAAGGCACCAATTCATGATCATTTCTCCCTGTCCCGTGGTCACCGGACCAGATGCGAGGTCACCACCTCTCTCACCGTGTCATGAAGCCTGCCGTCGGCAGTCACCAGGCAGGTCCTGCACTGCTCCGCAGCGGCAACAAAGAGCGCATCGTAGATTGTGATCCCGTGACTGCACGCCAGATCGTATGCCGCAGGGATCAGGTCGCGGGCCGGTACCACCTGGCAGGTCTCCCGGATGAACGCCTGAGCATCAGCCAGCGCGGACATGACGAGACCCTGATCCTGGCCAGAATGGCGAACCCGTTTCCAGGCCACATTTGCAACCTCGGCGTATGCGAGATCGACCGTGGTGCAGTCGTGGTTCTCCACGATCTCGATCGCCTTCTCCGTGACCCCTTCCGGGAAGAAGACCGCCGCAATGATGCACGAGTCCAGCACAACGCTATCGGGCATCGCGATCCTCCCGGATCAGGTCGGCGGCAGGGGTGCCCTCACCCAGGGATCGGTGGGCTTCTCGCGCCCGGGCCAGGAGCTGGGCCTTGCGCCTTCTCCGTATCGACTGCTCGATGAAGGTACGGAGCTCATCCTGCCATGTGGGATCGTCCAGCTCATCGAGCATCTTCTTGACCCGGGAGTCGATACGGATGCTGTAAACTGATGTTGTAGACACAATTTCATGTATACATCTCTGGAATATAAACGTTAAGAGCCTCCGGGAAAATTCGCTGAATCGCGGGTGCGATGACGTGCACATCAGAAAGGTGAAGGGAGCCGTGAGATTCCTCACGCTCACTTCAACAGATCCGCAATCTGCCGCATCTCCTGTATATGGTACTGCCCTTCGGCCGTCGGGGTGCCGGCATGGCAGAAGACGAACTCCGACCCGAAGAGGGGCAGGATTGCGCGGGCGTAGCGGAATTCGGCGCCCATGATGCTCGTGCAGATCGGTTTTGGGGCCCGGTGGGTGAAGAGGACGAGTTCGAAGAGGTCGTCCCGGGTCTTAGGGCGCACGACGATCTTCGGGATATCGCCGTACGACCGGAGCATCTCCTCGATCCTCCCGAGCTCCGGCGGTGTGGGCATCTCGTTCGTGTGGAGCGACGCAAGGATCTGGACACCCTGGCTCTTGATGAACGGCGCGTGATCCCGGTAACGCGCTTCCACGTCCACGATATCGACGTAGCGCGCTATCGGCCCGACGATCCGGGCCCAGAGATCCGCGTCGCCGACAAACCGGCCCCCCTCGTCCCGGCTCCTGAGCGTGGCGATCAGCGGGATATCGGTCTTCTCCCGGATTGCACGGACCTGGTCCAGCAGATCCCCCTCCATCCTGTCAAGCCGTATCTCGATGAACGTCGGGTTGTACTCCACCACCCCGTCGATGGCGGCGGCGTCCTCCACGGAGACGACGATCTTCATAGGTATCGGATGTATTCCTGCCCTATCATTTAAAAGTCTGCCTGCGGCCGCCCGGCGATCGGGAGGAGTCCCGGCCCGCCGTCATTTCCCCACCGCACCGTAGCGTTCCAGCATGGCGGCGACCATCTCGTCGAAGGCCCCCGGCAGTTGTTCCCGGAGTACCCGGGCGCCGGCCTCCGTGACACCGCCGGTGGTCGCGACCCGCCCGACCAGGTCGCCGGGGGTCTCGCCGGTCTCCCGGAGGTAGGTAGTCGTAGCAGCAGCTGTCTCCACTGCGAGGGCCAGTGCCCGGTCAGGCGCAAGGCCGCCCGCACGGGCCGTCGCACCCGCAAGCTCCTCGATGATGGCGGCGAGCAGCCCCGGCCCGCAGCTCGAGAGGATGGTTGCCGCCGGGAGTTCTTCCTCCCTGACGGGCATCACGTTCCCGATGGACGCAAAGAGCCCCTCCACCCGGAGAGCATCTTGCTTGCCTACCCGTCCCCCGTGGCAGATGAGTGTCGTCCCCTGCCCGGCCGCGGAGGTGATCGTCGGCACGGCCCGGGTGACCGCGCCCGAAAAGATCCCTTCAATCTCCGCGAGACCAATGCCTGCGGCGAGCGAGACGATGTGCTCGCCGCCGTCCATCACCGGGACGATCTCGCGGAGGACCTCCATTGTCTCCTGCGGCCTGACGGCAAGGACGATCGTCCGGCACCGCCGGGCGAGGTCGGTGTTCGTCCCGGTGATGCCGATGCCCGGCCACGCTGCGGCGCATGCATCCCGGCTCTCCCGGCTCCTCGCCGTGACCACGACCTCATCGATGCCGAGCACGCCGGACGAGAGAAACCCGTCCACCAGCATGCTGCCCATGTGCCCGTAGCCGATAATTCCTACGTAATCCATACAGTAGCCCCTCTCCAGGTTGCTCTCCTGCCAAAAAAGGATACCCGCTCTGCCCCGGGGTGGGGTATATAGGCCGCCAGAGCGAACGGTACGGAACAGATGCCGCACGATCACCATCAGACGTCCGGGCTGCCGGAGCTGCTTGCGCCGGCCGGGTCGCCGGAGGCCCTGGCCGCGGCGGTTGCCGCCGGCGCCGATGCCGTCTACCTTGCCGGGCGGCGGTTCGGAGCCAGGCACTACGCGGCGAACTTCTCCGACGAGGAACTCGAGTCCGCCATAGGCTACGCGCACCTCCACGGTGTCAGGGTCTACGTCACCGTAAACGTCCTCGTGCGGGACGCCGAACTCCCCGACGTCGCCCGTTACCTCCTCCACCTCTACGAGATCGGCACCGATGCCGTCCTGGTGCAGGACATCGGGGTGGCGGCGCTTGCCCGGGAGATCGTCCCGGACCTCACCCTCCACGCCTCGACCCAGATGGCGATCCACAACCGGGAGGGCGTGGCACGGGCAGCACGAGAGGGGTTCTCCCGCGTGGTGCTCGCCCGGGAACTCACGCTCTCCGAGATAGAGGATATCGCGGCCGATGCCGGGGCGCGGGGGATCGGGCTCGAGGTCTTCGCCCACGGGGCGCTCTGCTACTGCTACTCGGGCCAGTGCCTCCTCTCCTCGGCCATCGGGGGCCGGAGCGGGAACCGCGGGATGTGCGCCCAGCCCTGCCGGAAGCCCTACCGGCTCGTGACCGCCGAGACGGACGAGTACGGGCGGCCGAAGGACCTCCGCACCGTTCCCGGGGAGGACCGCTACCTGCTCTCGACTCGGGACCTCTCGGTATACCCGCGCCTCGACGTTCTTGTACGTGCGCCGATAGCCTCGCTCAAGATCGAGGGGAGGATGCGCTCGGTGGAGTACGTCGCGACGGTGACGGCCATCTACCGGCGTGCTCTCGACGCGATCGCCGCCGGAGAGGACTGGTCGCCCTCGCGGGAGGATATGCGCGACCTTGCGCTCGCGTTCAACCGGGAGTTCACGGAAGGCTACATCTTCGGCGCCCGCGATATCATGGCCCGCGACCGGCCCGGGAACCGGGGCGTCCCGCTCGGCACGGTCACCGGTTACGACCGGCGGCGGCGGGAGGCGGCCGTCCGCCTCACGGACGATCTCATGCCGCGTTCCGGTGACGGGCTCGCCTTCTGCATCGACGACCCCGACCGCGACACAGGAGCGGTCGTCCGCGGTACCCCCGCCGTCCGCTCCGGCATGGTGCAACTTTCCGTCCCCGCGCCCGTCAGTGTCGGCGCCCGGGTCTTCCTGACGAAGAGCGCGGACCTCGAAGACCGGGCGAAACGGATCGTGGAAAAACCCCTCCAGCCGGTGCCGCTCGACGTGACGGCCGTCTGGGAGGAGGGGACGCCCTCTCTTGAGGCGGTCGTCGATCTGCAGGGGAGCGAGCCGCTCCGGGTGCGTTACCGCCCCGACCTCGCAATGGAGCCGGCACGGAGCCGGCCGCTCACAAAAGAGCAGATCGCGGAGCAACTGACAAAGACCGGGGGGACGCCGTTTGCGATCCGGAACCTGACGCTCCATTACCCCGGCGGGCTCTTTGCCCCGCTCGGCGAGTTGAACCGGATCCGGCGGACGTTCCTCGATAAGGTCGAGGAGGCCGTGCTCGCCGCACGGCGCCCGGGGGAGGGTGCGGTGCGTGCGGCCCGGGAACGGGCCGGGGCGGCTATCGCCGCGCTGGAGCGGCCGGCGAGCGCTCCACGGAACCCCCGGGTCCCGTCGGTCGCGGTCTACACCGGTACCCTCGAAGAGACGGAGGCCGCCGTCCGGGGCGGCGCCCGCACCGTCTACCTGGAGGTCTCCGCGCCCGGCATCCTCAAAGAGGCCGCCGGCGTCTGCCGGGAGGGGGGTGCGGATCTCGTCTGGAAATGGCCGTCGATCACCCGGCGCACCTTCCTCGACGCGGCGGTCCCCCTCCTCCCGTCGCTCTACGATGCAGGCGTCCGTGGGGTGATGGTGAGCGGGCTCGGGGCTGCCGATGCGGTGCGGCGGGCTGAACCCCGTATGGCACTCTACGGCGCCGCCGGGCTGAACCTCTGGAACCACCGCGCCGCCGCGGAACTCGCGCCGCTCTTCCTGCGGTGCACGGCCTCCCCCGAACTCCCGGCCGACGACCTTGCCGGGCTTGCGGCCCGGGCCGGGGATACCCTTGAACTCGAGGTGCTGGTGCAGGGCAACGTCGAGGCGATGGTGACCGAGGACAGGCTTGCGGCGGCGGTCGCCGGAGAAGAGTTCCTGGGCCTCCAGGACGGGAGAAACCGTGTCTTCCCGCTCCGGTCCGACAGCGAGGGGCGGACCTACATCGCGAACGCCGTCGAGACCTGCCTCATCGACCACCTCCCCCGGATCGCCGGGATGGGGATCGACGCCGTCGCGATCGACGCCCGGGGGCGGGGGCCCCGTTACGCCGGGGATATGACCCGTCTCTACCGGGAGGGGCTTGATGCCGTAGCCCGGGGGGAGACCCGCGTCCTTCCCGCGCTCAAGGACGAGGTGAAACGGCGGGCGCTCGGCGGCATCACCGGCGGGCACTTTGTTCGGGGGATTGAGGAGTAAGGCTGATTACGAAGAGAACTTGTGCCAGAATAATCCGCGAGGAATCTAGGCACACTGCCTTTTTTGATCTCCAGCGAATGTGGTAAACTACTCAACTAAGCGGATCATGCCAAGCTGTTCTTTACACCATTCGCATTCGGAGCTGGATAACCCTATTTCCGGAGAATCAATCAAATTCAACCAGTTTAAATGAATTTCCTCATATTTACCCATAAGATGCGTGTGATCAATCTCGCCTTTAATTCGTGCGTATACATTTCCATCCGACTTCTTCACCAGGCCAGTAATTTCGTTTTCTCCAAGAAAGAACCCGATTATCGTCCTCATCTGCTCGGATACCTCTTTTC
The DNA here is from genome assembly GCA_030446015.1 of Methanobacteriota archaeon. Classification (GTDB taxonomy): domain Archaea; phylum Halobacteriota; class Methanomicrobia; order Methanomicrobiales; family Methanoculleaceae; genus Methanoculleus. The sequence continues at coordinate 1,787 of JASUSO010000015.1, read as the reverse complement.
CCTGATGAAACTTCGGCGCAACTGTTTCTACTGAGATAGAATCTTGATTAAACCTTATATACACAGCCCGATCCATACAACCCCCTTACGCCATGTGCATATAAGCATTTTCTTTCTAGATGAGACTATTTTACAGGGTTCCTCCAAGAAATGTCTGCACAAATTTGCTATATCGTGATCGGAACACAGTATACAGTTCTTCCCCACTTGGGCTGTAGTAGAAGCCAGAATGTAGAACGGATTTTATCCCGGTATCGCCATGTGGGGAGGGGCTGACGGGGAGTGCGACGTTCAGCAGGAACGGAGCTCGACCACCGTCAGGTGGGAAGTGCGAGCGAAGCGAGCTTGAGAAACTCGAAGAGTTTCGAGGGGGGGATACCCCCTCCCCTGTCTCACCACTAAGGGATTCCTGTAACCCCCACCCCACCCGGCCTTCGGCCTCCTCATTCGCACCTTCGGTGCTTCAACTCCGCTCCTCGAAGCCTGATGGCTTCTCAAACTCCCGTCCTGCGGACGGTCGTTCCTAGCGGAGCGTCGTCCCCCGCCCCTCGGGGCGGGGGCAGTGCATGGCGATAGCCAATGGAATCCATATTCAGGAACGCCAATAAGCACAATCCTCGGTTTTAACTTGACCGTAATTTTCGTGCGAACCACCTTTAATGAAAAGAGGAAGTTACGGGTATTTTCAGCAGCATTTATCGGTTCTTCCACGTCATGTCGCCGGTACCTTTGATGTGGAAGTCCGGTACATGTCGCCTCCACCATGCGAGAACTGACAATAGCGCAACGAAAACCATGATAACAGCTATGACAGCAATCCAGAAACGAATCTCATCGATATGAGTATACAGGCGGAACGATGGATCGAAGAGCGCGAGTCTAAAAAGAACGAGCGAAACAAAGAGGTATAGGCCAACTGAGGCAATGGGATGATGCGTTGAAAACCGCTCAAACTTTTTGTAAATTTGTGAAAGCGTTGAACTGCTCGATTTCCGCTTTTTGTTACTGTGATGATGCTTTTTTTTGCTACTGTGGTGATCCCTTCTACCCATACGAAAAATGCTTAACGCTTAGAGAGTTTAACCTAACGATTTAATGCCTCGCGTGATCGCACACGCTGGTATTATTATCACCGTAACAAATTACACAAAACCGTTACGGGTGCTCGTGAGGAGACCTAGTAAATATTAGTTTACTGTGAGGAGAAAGGATATGGATTCCCCGTTCGTTCTGGTCAATCTCAAGACCTATCAGGAAGGCATGGGCAGCAACGCTCACCGGATCGCCACTGCGGCCGAGACCGTGGCAAACGAGAGCGGAGCCGTCATCGGCATCGCGCCGGCCTTCACCGAGCTTCACCCGATGAGCCACCACTATGCGATCCCGGTCTACGCCCAGCATATCGATGCAATCACCCCCGGCGCCCATACCGGCCATATTCTCCCTGAAGCCGTCCGGGCGGCGGGCGCACGGGGCACCCTGATCAACCACTCCGAGCGCCGCCTGACGCTCGCCGATATCGACGCCTGCGTCCAGGCCGCACGAAGGCTCCACCTCGAGTCGGTCGTCTGCACGAACAACGACGCGACGAGCGCCGCCGCCGCAGCCCTCCGCCCCGACTACGTGGCGATCGAGCCCCCGGAACTGATCGGGAGCGGCGTCTCGGTCTCGAAGGCCGACCCGGGGATCATCGAGCGGTCGGTCAACGCCGTCCGGGCGGTGAACCCGGACGTGAAGGTCCTGACCGGGGCGGGCATCCAGTCGGGCGAGTGCGTGAAGATCGCCGT
>JASUSO010000096.1 GCA_030446015.1 Methanobacteriota archaeon | reverse complement strand
TTTCGCCGCCGGTACCAGAGGACCGCGACTGCAACGACGGCAATGAGGGCGGCTGCCGCGACAGCGATCACCGAAAAGGGGTTTGATTCTGCAACAACAACCTGCAGGGCCTGGCGGGTTGTGTGCGCCCCGTAGTCGTCGGTATACTGAACAATGAGGGTGTAGTCGAATACCCCCGCTTCATCGGTCTGCAGGGTGAAGACAGCGGGACCGTCGTTTCCGGGTTCAATCGTCCCGAGGAACGCCTCTTTTGAACCCGGGAGCGAGAGGTTCTCGACGGTTGCCCGGACCGACTCTGCGTCCGCCGTCCCCGTGTTCTCCAGCCGGATCGTCAGGTCTACCGGATCTCCGGCGACGATCCGGGAGGGTTCGGTCCTGATGGAGGCGAGACCTATCTCGGCGCGGCCGACGATGGGGACACCTATCGTCGCCGCCTGCCGGAACGCCGCCATGTCGGCACTCCGGTAGTCGACGATGACCGGGATCGGCGTAAGTCCGAGCGGGGCGTTGGTGTCGGTATCGAAGGTCAGGTTCAGCACCGCCGCTCCCCCTGCTTCAAGTTCGGGGATGTAGTAGTTCTCCGAGTTTTTCGGGGTGATCGCCCCGGAGGTTACGTTGATGTTGACGGCGACGTCTCGTGCGCTCGCCCGGCCGTCGTTATGAAGCGTGAGCGTGACGTTGAAGGGGGAACCGGGATCGACGGATTCCGGGACGGTCCTCTCCACCCTGAGCGCGGGCTTTTTGGCCAGGGCGTACGCCGAGTTGACGTTCACCGGTATCGGGTAGCGCACGCCGGCTCCATCCCGCACCCGGACCCAGACCTCGGGGAAGTAGATCCCCTCCTCTCCCGGGGCGCGTATCCGGAAGGTGAGCGGAAAAGACTGGCCGGGACCGATCTCGCCGATATCCTGGAAGCTCCCGGTCAGGACATCGATCCCTTCACTCACGAGGAGCGCGTTCTCGATGTAGGCGTTTTCCGGCGTCTCCGGCGATCTGTTCGTCTCACCGGTCCCGGGGTCCACCCGGATATCGACCGGCGACCCCGCGGCGGCAGGAACGGTACTCGACAGGACCACCGTGATCGTCCCTTCGTCTCCGGGTATCAGGACGGCGGGGGTGACGGTGTAGTTGGAGACGAACACCGTTGGGGCCTGTGCAGTTGCTATTGCCGGGACGAGCACCAGGACGACAATGAGTGCGCTTGCGACAACACCGCCTGCCCGCCTCTTTACCATGCCCCCCCGGACGCAAGCCCCGGACTTTGAGACCATCTCGTTTCTCTCCCGGACCAGACCCTCTGGAACTCAAGAATCCCGATGCTTATATTTATCCATTGTGCCCGATCAAACCTCGAACCCGGGCGGCACGATGGGACGGTATGGCCGAAACCATTTTTATTACAGATATAGTATATTGTCATTGAGATATGGGGGGTCAGCAGGATCGGTTGACCGGACGAGTCGGCACCATGCCTCCATTCAAGGTGCAACGCTCTATACGTCTTATAACCTGGGTTTCATAGCGTCGTGCTGCTGCCTCTCCGTTCTCACCAATCCGTCTATTGCGTTTTTTTGCTGTTGCATAGCCGCTCCCGGCGGGAGGGGACCGCACGGTTATCCGGAGGCGACCTGGAACAGCCTTCCGGTCGTGAGCTGTCTTTATGTTCCCCGGCGGTATACCCGGCCACGTTACGAGGGGGAGAAGAGATGGAGACGACCCAATGGCTGGTGACGCTGACGTTCCGGGTGACGGTAAGCGGTGTTCGGTCGAAGGACGATTCGGTGGCGGTAGGACTGGAGCAACTCAAGCAGGAACTCTGCAGCGGGGAAGACATCCCGATGGAGGCGAGTGTCCGACGGATCACGAACCTGGTCGAGGAAGAGCCGGTCTTCGGTATAAAGTGGTGAGTGAAAAGTCGGCACCGGGGTGTCGGTCTCCGGAGGAAACCCTTTTTTACCCCTGCCGCCAGATCGGCCCCTTATGCATGAACTTCCCGATACAGTCGCCCTCGATGTCGTTCTCCTGCCGCCGGGACCGGTCATGGATATGGCGATCGGCGCCAACCGGACCCTGCTCGCCGGCAACCCCGGCGGGGGCATACGCCTCGACCGGGAGAACTCTCTCCCGCACATCTCGGTCGCGATGTTCCCGGCGAGGCGGGAGGACCTCCCGGAGATAACCGCGAAGATCGGTCGGATTACCCGGCAATGCTCCCCCATGGCCCTGGCCGCCGATACGGTCGCAAAACACCGGACGAAGACGGGGAAGACGGTCTCCACGTTTCACATCCTCCGGACGGAAGTCCTCCAGCTCTTTCATAAGACCGTGATGAACACCGTAACGTCCCGTTCGGCGCCTCCGGCCGGGCCTCCGATGTTTGCAGAGGAGGTGTCTGCACTATCTGTTGACTGCTTCCTTCGGTTCCCGAAGACCGCCGCGTACGAGCGCTACTCTCCGCATATCACGGTGGGGTTCGGCGACCTCCCGGAGATGATCCCCGGGATCGACTTCCCGGTCCGGTTCAAGGTGACGCGGGCCGCCGTCTGCCATCTCGGCGGCCACTGCACCTGCCGACGAGTTCTCGCTGAATTCAGTCTCGGGGCCCGGGCGCCCGCCGTCCGCGGCGGGGCGATCCGCCGCTAGACGGTGTGTTACGGCGCCTCCCGGAGCACTCCCTGTTTCTGGTTGATCCCGGGGAGGAAAGGCTTTTCTTTCTCCCGGGGATCAGGAGAGAGCATGACCGCCCCCTCCAGGGTCCTGGTCCGGGAAGTTCGGGCCGAGACCGTCATTGCCGCACCGCCCGCGGTCGTCTGGCGTGTACTGACCGACTTTGCCTCTTACCCCGCGTGGAACCCGTTCATCCGGTCGATTGAGGGGAAACCCTGGGTGGGAACGCGCCTCTCGGTCGAGATCCGGCCTCCGGAACGGGGGAGCATGCGGTTTCGGCCGACGGTGCTGCGGGTCGCAAAAGACCGAGAACTCCGATGGATCGGCCGGGTCCTGATCGCGGGGCTTTTTGACGGCGAACACCGGTTCACCATTGTCCGGGAGGGTGACGGGTCCCGGTTCATCCAGGCCGAAGTCTTCACCGGGCTGCTGGTGCCCGTCTTCGACCTCACCGGCAGCTTCCGGGCGACCGGTCAGGGTTTTCTGCTCATGAATCAGGCACTCAAGGAGCGAGCAGAGCGAGCCGCCTCCGGGAGACCGTCGTAACCGCGACATCCCCGGGCGGGTGCCGCCCATGAGGTTGATGGTCTCCGGGGATAACGCGGCCCTCATCGCTCACGGTTTCCTTATGGAACCCATATTGCAGTACATTTTTTTCGGCTGGAGATTGCGGTGTCAATTGACTGAGTAGTCACTTATTTAAGTGGGGAAGTGAAGATAGTATTGGGTTCCCTGAAATATCGGGGAGACGGAGACAACCGTATGAGCCGGCCCGTATCGGAAGAAAAACGGAAGGCGTTGATGGAGGCAGCGATCGATCTCTTCTCGATCCAGGGATTTCATGCAACACCGACCCAGCAGATCTCGGACCGTGCCGGAGTCTCGGCAGGAACCCTCTTCCGGTACTTCCGGACGAAAGAAGATCTGATCGATGCACTCTACTCCTCCATCCACCGGGCACTCGCCGATGTGGTGGACGAGGCTATTCGTCCGGGAACCCCTGTGGAAGAACAGATCAAAAATGTCAAACGACAGGTGCTTCACTGGATGTTTGAACATCCGAAACAGGCCCTCTTCTTCGAACGGTTCGCCTCCTCCCCGAATATCACAAACAAGGCAAAAGAGAAGATATCCTTCCATCTCTCTGCCCTCGATGAACTCTACCAGAGAGGTATCTCCCGGGGAATACTGACAGGAATCAACAGAGAGGTGTTTCTGGCGAACTTCTGGTGCCCGAACTTCATGCTCATTCACCTGTATCTCTTCGGCAGATTGCAGAGCGGCGTCGAAGAGACTATTGAACAGGCGGTTGCCTCAATGTGGTCCGGAATGGCGCAGAAGGAGGGAGACTGCAGGGTCCGGCAGGGAACATGGAATCGCAATCGAGAGCGGCTCCACGGTCATCCGCCGGCGTCAACCGGTTTTCCGGGATTGACAGAGCAGGATACCCGGCGTACTACCCGATCGTAATCGTTTACACGAGGAGACATACGGCTATGGACAAACTACAGGGATACAGGAGAATGCTCCGCATAGGAGACTGGGTCAAGTTTTATCCGCTCTTTCCGCTTGCCGGGGCTTTCATCGCCGCAGGCCTCTCATCCGGCCTCATCGCGGTTTTTGCCCTCTTCTTCTGCGTCACCGCATATGGATTCGTGATCAATAATCTGTACGATGCAGAGATTGACAAACGCCATCCAGGGAAGACAAAGCAGGGGAAAAATCCGTTTGCCGACGGATCGATATCGAAGAGAGAGGTCGTCGGCATGTGCGCGGCACTCGTAGGAATACCGCTTCTTGCCTCCCTCACCATATCGGGCACCGGATTCATCTTCATCCTTCTCTGTCTGATTGCCCTGACGCTCTATTCGGCACCACCTATCAGGTTCAAGGATCGGTTTGCAGCGGATATCGTCTGCCACGGCGTGATGTTCGGCGGACTGCCGTTTCTCGCGGGATATACCCTTGCAGGAGGCGCAATCGCCGAATTTCTCTCCCTCCCCATAGCATCGGCCCTTGTCTGCACCTTACTCTGTTGCGAAGCGCTGATTATCCACGAAATTCTGGACTATCATGACGACCTGGGGACCACCCGCACCACTATTGTCGGCATCGGCCTGAGAAACGGAGTTTTCCTCCTCGGCATTACTGCCGTACTCTCCGTTGTGGCGTTTGAGTTGATCTCATGGTGGTTTGCGATCGACGTTGGCGCAACTGCCGTCATGGTTACCTTCCTCATCGGTTATCCGATCTACGGCTGCCGAACATTACTGATTCCGGCCGCTGGAAGGGGCTACCGTACGCTCATGAACAACCACCTGTCTCGCACCCGTTGATCGCTATGATATCGGTAATCGTTCCTGCACTCAATGAAGAGGCGACCATTCTCGACTGTCTGGAGTCGCTTGCAGCCCAGAGCATTCCGCGAGGGACCTATGAGATCATCGTTGTCGACGGGGGATCGTCGGACCGCACCCGTGAGTACGCTAAACTTGTTGCCGACCGGGTTATCTCCCAGAAGCGAGCCGGGATCGGCGGTGCCCGCGGAGACGGGGCTGAAGCGGCGAACGGTGATATCCTGGTGTTCACGGACGCAGATACGCGCCATCCCCCTGCCTGGCTGGAGACGATACAGGAAGTACTTACGGTCGGCGGATACGATGTCTGCACGGGGCCGGTCAGATTTTATGACCCGACTTTTCGTTCGTGCCTCATACGGGGATGGCGGCAATACTACCTTCTGCTCCATCCATTTGGTTTCTACTGGCTTATAGGGTCCAATTTTGCAGTAAAAAAAGATGTGTACATCAGGGCGGGCGGTCACCGGGATATATCAATCCTGGAGGATTACGATCTCTCTCTGCGCCTCTTCGATGCTCACGCCGAATGCATCTATGATCGCCGCATTGTGGCCCTTACCTCTGCGCGTCGGATGAAGAGTATCCTCGGATATGCAGAACTCTACCTCACCGGGTATTATCATTACCACGTCACCGGGCGCGCTGAAGGTCTCCTGAAGTATCCGTATTCGGGTACCATCGCCCTTCGGCGGTCTGCACTATCCAATGACCTGAAATCAGCCCTAAAGAAGATCAACAATGCCTGGGGTAAGGTCATCGGATACGGATAAGGAGAATCTGGTTGGTATACCGAAGACATTTTTTTCTGAACGATGACGGCGTTTGGGCGCGGTTGTCCGGAATGAACCGGGCACTCAGGGAGCGGGTGAAGCGGCTCGCCGTCGGGAAACTTTCTTAACTACGACGATCCCAGTATCTGCATGGACCCGATCACGGTCGGAACTGCGTTCCGGAGGCCCTTCCTCTCCGTCGCCCCGGGGACGGCGACGATACCGGCCGTCTCCCGGGCCCGGCCCCCTCTTGCGGAGTGGTACGCATGAGACTGACGGTCCTCGTGGATAACACCACCCTCACCGGTCACTACTTCCTCGCAGAACCCGGGCTCTCGATCTACATCGAGGACGGCACAACGCGCGTCCTCTTTGATACCGGCTACTCGGGCATCCTTGTCACCAACGCTCTGAAGATGGGGATCGATCTCCTCCGTGTCGATGAGATCGTCCTCTCCCACGGCCATCTCGACCACACCTGGGGTCTCGATGCGCTGCTCAGGCTCCATACCGAGGCGATCCGCGAAGGGCACGCGCGTGTCGAGCCTACGTTCTTTGCCCATCCCGATGCGTTCCTCACCCGGAGCCTCGACGGTGCGGGAGAGGTCGGGTGCCACCTCTCGGTCGAGGAACTCTTTCGGCACGGCAAGGTCCTCCTCACTCAGGCTCCCCTCTGGCTGACCGAAGACCTGGTCTTCCTCGGCGAGATCGAGCGGCGGTTCGAGTTCGAGCAGGTCCCGCCGAAGGGCTACATCTACACGCCCGACGGTATCCGTAACGACACCGTCGCCGACGATACGGCGCTCGCCTGCAAGACGCCGGAGGGGCTTGTTATCATAACCGGCTGTTCTCACTCTGGCATCTGCTCGATCGTCGAGCAAGCGCGCGAGGTCTGCGGTGACGACCGGATCGCCGACATCATCGGCGGGTTCCACCTCCTTAACGCACCGCCGGAGCAGATGCAGGGAATCCTTGACTACTTCTCGGAA
>JASUSO010000095.1 GCA_030446015.1 Methanobacteriota archaeon | reverse complement strand
CATGGGATCCCACCTCGACGAGCAGGGCATCTGCGATGCCGGAGCGGCAATCGCCGGGTCCTGTAAGACCGAGAACCTCGGCCTTGAGAAGATCATCGCGAACGTCATCTCCAACCCCAACATCAGGTTCGTCCTCTGCTGCGGTACGGAGGTCAAGGGACACCTGTCCGGGCAGAGCTTCATGGCCCTGCACGCAGGCGGTGTCTCCGGCGGAAAGATCGTCGGCGCCCAGGGTGCCATCCCGTTCATCGAGAACCTCTCCGACGAAGCCATCAAGCGCTTCCAGGAACAGGTCGAGATGGTCAACATCATGGAAAGCGAGGACATGGGCACCATCAAGGCCAAGATCAACGAACTCAAGGCCAGAGACCCCGGTGCCTTCGGCGCAGAACCCATGGTCGTCGAGGTCAAGGAATCTGGAGGCGGTGCGGCGGAGGTCGTCGTTGCCGGCGCTAACCCGCAGTTCCTTGAGATCGAAGAGCGGCTGAATGCCATCGAGGAAAAGATCGAGTTCGTCGATGCCGAGATCGCCCAGCGCGTCGGAAGGAAGATCGGGCGCGATATCGGTATCCTGTACGGACTGGTCGCAGGTTTGATTGTATTCATGATGTTGTTGGTATTACTGCCCAAATTGATTGGGTACCTGTAAAGGAGGATTGGCGAATATGTTCAAGTTCGAAAAAGAACAGGCGGTACACGATTTCAACGGTACCAAGATCGGCGGACAGCCCGGTGAGTACCCGCGGGTTCTCGGTGCATCGATCTTCTACAACAAGCACGAGGCCGTGCTTGATGACCACACGGGCAAGATAGACAAGGCAAAGGCAGAGGCGCTCTGGAACCGCTGCCAGGAACTCTCCGACATCACTGGAGTCCCCCACTTTATCCAGATCATCGCGGAATACGGTGAGGCCTTCGAGAGTTACATCGACTGGTTCTGCAGCATCGATGACAAGACCGCGTTCCTGATGGACTCGTCGGCACCGCCCGCACTTGCACACGCCTGCAGGTACGTTACGGAAGCAGGTGTTGCCGACCGTGCGATCTACAACTCGATCAACGGTTCGATCACACCGGAGAACATCCAGGCGCTGAAGGAGAGCGACGTCAACGCCGCTATCGTCCTCGCGTTCAACCCCGGTGACCCAACCGTCCGCGGCCGTGAGCAGGTGCTCGCCAAGGGAGGCGTTGCCGGACAGGAGAAGAGCATGCTGGCCATCGCAGAGGAATGCGGTATTACCCGCCCGATCCTCGACACCGCAGCGACCCCGCTCGGTCTCGGCTCCGGTGGCTCGTTCCGTGAGATCCTCGCCTGCAAGGCCATCCACGGCCTCCCCACCGGTGGTGCTTACCACAACATGACCGTCTCCTGGACATGGCTCAAGCGCTGGAGGAAGAACGTTCTCGCCGAGCAGTACAAGGGCAAGGACGTCCTTCTGGAGCAGATGGCTCACCACCACTTCGGTGGCTTTGAGGGTATCCGCCAGGCCGCATGGTCGAGCCCCGACATCGGGTGCAACATCATGGCCGCCACCCTCGGTGCCGACCTGATCATGTACGGGCCCATCGAGAACTGTGAGGGAGCCGCCACGGCTATCGCCTTTGCAGATATCGTGCTCGCAGAGGCAGCCAAGGAGTTCGGTATTGAGCCTCAGACTCAGAACCACCCGCTCTTTAAACTCGTCTAACCCCTTTTTTTTGGACCGTTCTCACCGGGACTGATCAGCTCTGTACGAGCTCGTCAGTTACGCAATCACCCAATGGACGGCTACAATCCGCGATCGTTACGCCCCTGGCAATCTATCCACTCCTTCCGGTGAACAGACACAATAGACCGGGTACGTGACTACACAAAACGTGCTGTTTTCTTGAGATACCACTGGTAAAAAAGAAGGATGTCCGGAGTCAGGATCGCTGCTGCTCAGGGCAACTTGATATGCCCGGCAATCCGGAGTTTGCCACCCTCAAGGTAGTGGAGCACCGCCGTATCGCCCGGGAGGTAAACGAGATCCTTTTCGAGTACAAGTGCAAGCGTCGGCTGCCGCCAGTCGCCGTCGTCCTGCACCGCCTCCACCCGCGCCGGGATGAACTGCATCCAGTGGCCGACGTGGAGGACTGTCCCCACCGTGAGCGGGGCCGGCCAGTACCTGACCAGGGTCGCCCGGCCCTCAATCCTCGCCCCGGTCCGGATAGCGGGGTCGTCGGAGAGGACGAACCCGCGGTCGAGGTCGTCCGACTCGATGTTCTTGAGTGCAAGCCCCACACGGTCGCCTTCGGCCGCCCAGTCGAAGTCGTCGTCGTGCTTCTGGATCGACCGCACCGTGATCGCCCGCTCCCCGGGGTAGACCTTCAGGGCGGCGTGCTTGCGGATACCGCCCCGCACCACGCAGCCGAGGATGACCGTCCCGATGCCGCGGACGTTGAAGTGGTGGTCGATGGGGATGGTCCCTGCAGCGCCGGCGGCAGGCGGGACGGAAGCGCGGGCATGCGCCTCGCCGAGCAGGCGGTCGCGCAGCGCGATCGGGTCGTCGTCCACGAACTCGTAGCGCTCGAGGATGGTTCCTCGCAAAAGCGGCGCGACGTCTCCGGGGGTCAGGTAATTTCGGAGGACGATGTAGCCCCGCTCCACACGAGCCTCATCGAGCATCAGCACCCACTCCCCGAGCGTCGGCGTGATCTCGCCGACAACGACGAGAGCCGCGTCCGCCAGCGACGCGGCGTAGAAGAGCGGGGCCAGCCGTTCGGGATACCGGGTAGGCTCGATGACGGTGACGGTGTCCTCGCCCTTCTTCAGGTTATAAAAGGTGATATCGGATTCCGTGCCTTTCTTCCCGAGGTCTTTTGCATAACCGGCGGGCCCCAGCACGGCAACGTTCAGATTGCCCATATGCCTGATCTCTTGGTTATCCAGGGGTATGAGGTTTGCTCCATCCGGATTTATGGAGACAAAACCGTGCACGCACCGGGTCGGGGGAGGGAGCCGGCGCAGATAATCCAAATGGGTTTTAACAAAGTAAACTGAATCTTATGGGCACACGTATGCGGAGAACGGCACCGATCATCATCGCAACACTCATCTGCGCGCTTCTCGCCAGCATGGCCGCTGCAGTCGCTCTCGGACCGAGCGGGATCTCCTTTGGATCGCTCTTCTCCTCGGATAACGCCTGGATGATCCTCTGGGAGATCCGGGTGCCGAGGGTGATCGCGGCGGCGCTGGTCGGGTGCGGGCTGGCCGTCGCAGGTACGGCCATGCAGGGGCTCTTCCGAAACCCCATGGCCGACCCCTACATCATCGGCACGTCCTCCGGCGGAGCGCTCGGGGCTACCCTCGCAATCGTCCTCTTTGCCGGCACGGGACGCACCGTGCTTGCATTCGCCGGGGCGATGATCGCAACATTCACCGTCTACTTCATCGCCCGCAGAGGAGGCAAGATCCCGGTCGAGACGCTCCTGCTCTCCGGCGTCGCTCTCGCGACGCTGCTCTCGGCGCTCCTCTCCTTCCTCATGTATACCGCAGGCCGGAGCCTGCACCAGATCATGTTCTGGCTGATGGGAGGGTTCTGGAACATATCGTGGAACGACGTCGCCGTCGCCCTTCCCATCCTGATCGGAGGTGCGGGCATCTACCTCTTCGCACGCGACCTCAATATCCTCGCCCTGGACGAAGAGGACGCGACCCACCTCGGGGTGAACGTCGAGCGGGCGAAACAGATCCTCCTCGCCCTGAGCGCCTTCGTGACGGGGATAGCCGTTGCGGTGGCCGGCTCGATCGGATTCATCGGCCTCATCACCCCGCATGTGATGCGGCTGATCATCGGCCCCGACCACCGTTTCCTCTTCCCCGCGGCCGCGCTTGCAGGCGCCATCCTCCTCGTATGGGCGGACGCGCTCACGCGAACCTTCACGAGCGACATGCCGGTCGGCATCCTGACCGCCTGCTTCGGCGCGCCGTTCTTCATATACCTCCTCAGGAGCCGGATGAAAGCATGAAACCGATTGAGATCATCGATATCGACGTCTCCTACGGCGCAAAGAAGATCCTCGAAGCGATCACGTTCCACGCGGAAACGGGCGAGATCCTCGGTATCGTCGGGCCGAACGGGTCGGGGAAGACGACGCTCTTAAAAGCGATGAGCAGGATCGTCGCCCGGGACAACGGGGAGATCCGGCTCGACGACCGGGATCTGGACTCGCTCGGGCACCGGGAACTTGCACGCCGGGTCGCGGTCGTCCCGCAGGATATCTCGATCGGCTTCGACTATACGGTGCGCGAGATCGTCATGATGGGGAGGCACCCCCACATCGGGAGGTTCGCCTCCGAGACGGTCCGGGACGTAGAGATCTGTAACCATGCCATGCGTCTTGCAAACGTCGCACACCTCGCCGGGATGTCGGTGCACGAGATCAGCGGCGGGGAACGCCAGCGCGTGCTCATCGCCCGGGCGCTCGCGCAGGAGCCGAAGATCCTGCTCCTCGACGAAGCGACCTCGAACCTCGACGTCAGCCACCAGGTCGAGATCCTCAACATCATCAGGGAGCTCGCGGGCGAGATCACGGTCGTCAGCGTCTTTCACGACCTGAACCTGGCCGCATACTACTGCGACCGGCTCCTGCTCCTCAAGGACCGGAAGGTCTACGCCCTGGGAGCGCCGGGAGAGGTCCTCACCCGCGAGAAGATCCGCGAGATCTTCGGGATGGAGATGCTCGTCAGGCCGCACCCGCTGACGGGGCGACCGTACGTCCTGCCGGTCTATCTGCAGCAGAGGGATGCTGGGGCGAACCGGCGGGTGCACGTCGTCTGCGGGGGGGGGACGGGCTCCGATATCCTCCACCTCCTCCACGGCGCGGGCTTTGCGGTCACCTGCGGCGTCTTGAACATCCTCGATACGGACTACGGGACGGCGATGCACCTCGGTCTCCCCTGTGTCGCGGAGCCCCCGTTCCACGGCATCACCCCGGAGTCGCTCTCGCGCCTCCGGGGGTGCCTGGAGAATGCGGAGATCATCGTCGTCACGGCAATGCCGATCGGCAGGGGGAACCTCGACAACCTCCGGGTTCTGCTCGACTATCCGGCAAAGCCCGTAATATTCTACGCACGGGGCCGCACCGCCCGGATGGAGGATTATACCGGCGGCGAGGCTGGGGCGGTGTTGGCGAGCCTGGAGGCGCGCGGGGCGCTCCGGGTCGAGGGGGCCGAGGAGCTCCTCGCCCGCCTCTCTCAGGAAGGCTCCGGACGCGATTGAGCCCCGCACCGCGATTCCGATTTGTAAATAATTATTACCTCAACACAAGCGTACCTATAGTTATGCAAACCACGCGCCTGAGACTCTCTGTTGCATCGCTCGTCGTGCTGCTCCTGCTCGCCGGGACGGCCGGTGCGGCACCCACGGACGGCGGAGAACGATCCGTGACGGTGACCGACGACTCCGGGAAGACCGTCCTCATCCGGGGAGAGCCGCAGAGAATCGTCTCGCTCGCGCCCTCGAACACCGAGATCCTCTATGCCCTCGGGCTTGAGGACCGCATCGTCGCCGTCACCGAACGCTGCGACTACCCCCCGGCAACAGCGAATAAACCGAAGGTAGGCGGTTTCAGCACCGTCAATATCGAAAAGGTGATCGCCATGGAGCCCGACCTGATCTTCGCCGCGCCCGCCAATACCGACGAGGTCATCGGCCGCCTCCGGTCGCTCGGGATGACCGTCGTCGTCCTCGACACCCAGACGATCGACGGCGTCCTGCACGACATCGAACTTGTCGGAAGGGCGACCGGAAAGGAAGAGAGGGCGTCGGTGCTCGTCGAGGATCTCAGGGGGCGTATCGGAGCCGTTGCCGAGACGGTGGCGGAGAACCCCGCCGACCGCCCGTCCGTCGCCCACGTCATCTGGCACGACCCGCTCTGGGTCAGCGGCCGGGGAACGTTCCAGGACGAGGTGATCACGCTCGCCGGCGGGACCAACGCATTCGGTTCGGTCGACGACTGGAGCATCGTCAGCCTCGAAGAGTTCATCACCACGAATCCCGACTACATCCTGGTCAGTTCGGGCAGCGGGATGGACCGGGGCGAGTACGACGCCATCTACAACTACATCATCAATGAGCCCCGCCTTCAGAGGCTCGACGCGGTCAGGAACGACCGGGTCTACGTCATCGACGCAGACGTCGTCAGCCGCGGGAGCCCGCGGATCGTGGATGCGCTTGAGGAGGTGGCGGGCTACCTCCACCCGGGCGCCTCCAGAACCAGTACGCCGGAGGCAACCGGGGCGGTTCAATCGCCGGGGTTCGGTGGGATAGCACTCTCCGGTGCATTGTTCATCGTCTTCCTGCTCAGAACAAAGAAATAACGCAGTAACGACACATATTGCAGAACCGGGGCCGCGCGCAGCCCTGTATCCCGGTTACGTTCTTCGGGGCAAACGTAATGCGCGCGCCGCCATCCAGACCAACGGGTTCAGCGATCACGCACCACTTTTTTACATTAAACTACCTGAGCAGGCCGGGAACAACCGGAAACGGTGTACAGGCGTGTCAGGCACCCGGGGAACGGCCGATTCCAATACAGATAATTTTAAATTAACCCAAATTCACTTTGTAAAGTTTTATTACATTACAACAAGAGTACTTGTACTTATGAAATTAAACCGCTTTTCACCCATTATTGGAATTATCATGCTCTCACTCATGCTTGTTGGCGTGGTGAGTGCGTCTTATCCGATGTTTCACCACGACACGCAACGGACTGGCTACGTCCCGCAGGACGGCCCGCTGAACAGTAACATCCGCTGGGAGGCAGAGACCGCCGAATATGCCGACGGATCACCGGCGGTACATGACGGAAAGGTCTTCATCCCGACCTGGCCG
>JASUSO010000094.1 GCA_030446015.1 Methanobacteriota archaeon | reverse complement strand
GCGGAGTTTCTCGGGATCGATACCGGCACCGTCATCCTCGATCTCGATGATGACGTTGTCCTTGTCCCTCCTTGCCGTCAGCCATAGCGACCCTTTCGCGGGTTTACCCCTGGCTTCTCGGACATCCGGCGTCTCGATGCCGTGGTTCACGGCGTTCCTGATGAGGTGCAGGAGCGGATCGGAGAGTCCATCCATCATGCTCCGATCGAGTTCGGTCTCGCCGCCCTCGATGATGAATTCGACCTCTTTCCCGTCGTGGTTTGCAACGTCCCGCACCACGCGGGGAAGGCGGTTGAAGATGCGCTCGAGCGGCATCATCCGGATCCCCATCATGAGGTTCTGGAGATCGGAGACCGAACGGCCGACCATGGAGAGCGCCTCATCGAACTCCTTGATGCCGTGCTTCTTTGCGATCAGCTCGAGCCGTCCGCGATTGATGACCAGATCTTCAACCAGGTTCATCATCCGGTCGAGCCGCTGGATGTCGACCCGGATATTCTTGATCTCCCGGCTCTTCTCAGGTTTCGCCGCTCGCTGCACCTGCGGTTCCGGAGCCGGTTCGGGCTTTTGGGCCGCTTCGCTCGCGGTCGGGGGGGTTACAGGAGGCGCGTCCGGCAGCGACTGCGGTCCGGAGAGAGCAAGGAGCAAGAGTTCCGTGCCGGAAGCGATCGTCCTGAGCGCTTCCTCCCCCGCCTCGCTCTCGATGAGGATCTCGAACGGCCCCTCAAACTTCCCGTCCTCCAGGAGGTCCCGTGAGGGGGTCGTCGCGTGAATCGTCCCGATCTCTTCCAGGTTCTGCAGGAGGAGCATCGCCCGGACGTCCTTCATGTTGCTGGACGGGTCGATGGCAACCGTCAGCGTGTACAGCGGGCGTTCGTCGGCGTCTCCTGCAGGTGCGGGGGGAGCCTCGGCCGGGGGGGCCGCACCGGCAGACGGTTCCGGCTTGCTCCCCTCCCCTCCTTCGGCGAACGCCTGGAGCTCCTGAACCAGGCTGGCGGACTGTTCATCGGACGGCGTTTCTCCTGCCTCGATGGCGTCCAGCATCTCCTCGATGGTATCGGTGCAGGTGAGCAGAAGATCGGTGAGCGACGCCGTCACCTCGCGCTGTCCGCTCCTGATGAGGGCGAATACGTCTTCCATCGAGTGGCAGAGATGCTCCATCGCGTCAAAGCCCATCGATGCAGACATCCCCTTGAGCGTATGTGCGGACCGGAAGATCTCGTCGATGGCCGCCTGCTGGTCCTCCCCGTTCTCAAGGGCAAGGAGGTTGTTCACGATGTTCTCATGGTTCTCCCGCGACTCCTCAACAAACAGCTTCCGATACCCCTCTTCGTCAAACATGATTCACCTCGCGTTATCCGATTGCTTTCGTGATCTCGCGCGCGAGATCTTTGAGTGGAACCACCTTATCGACACAGTTCCTGGTGAGAGCGGAGCGTGCCATCCCGTATACGAGACAGTCCTCTTCGGCGCATACCATCGTTCTGCCGCCTGCCGTCTTCACAGCGAGCATCCCCTCGCCGCCGTCGTTCCCCATCCCCGAGAGGAGCACGGCGACGGCGCGCGGGCCGAACACCCGTGCTGCAGAGGCAAAGGTCTTGTCGACGGCAGGCCGAACCGCGTGCACGCGGGGAGCGGTCGAGTGGATGATCCGCCCGTGTTTCTCCCCGTTCTTTGCTGCGACCCCCGAGATGATGGTATGAAACCCGGTCTTTGAGATCAGGACGGTTCCGGTCTGCAGGCCGTCTCCGTTCTCAGTCTCTTTCACGGGGAGAGTGGAGACCCTGTTTAAGCGTTCAGCGAGCGATGCAGTGAACCCCTCGGGCATATGCTGGGTGACGACGACCGCGGCAGGCAGGTCCGGCGGAAGCGTGGAGAGGAGCGTATCGAGCATCGGCGGGCCCCCGGCGGAGGAGCCGATCAGAACGATTGCGTCTGCCTCATCCTGTCTGACTTCGGCGGGTCGTACGATCGTCGGGAGTGCGACAAGGTTTCTGATCTTCTGGATGAGTTCTCTCTCGATGCCCCTGACGTTCGGAACATCCCTCGGTTTGAGCATGAAGTCGTCCGCCCCGAGCCGCAGCGCCTGATGGGTCATATCGGCCTGACGTGACGTCAGGGTGCTCAGGACGATCACCTTCGGCTTCGGCCTGACCTTCTGGAGCGCCTCGAGCACCTCAAGGCCGTTCATCCGGGGCATCTCGATGTCGAGCGTGACGACGTCGGGTTTGAGATTGGATATCTTTTCAAGGGCATCGATGCCGTTGACCGCCGTTCCGACCACTTCGATATCCGGGTCGTCTTTGAGCAGATCCCGAAGTATCGTGCGGATGAAGAGCGAGTCGTCGACGATCAGAACCCTTATCATGATTATGCACTGAGAACGTTCTTGACTTCTTCGAGAACTTTCGGAGCCTGGAACGGCTTGACGATGTAGCCTCTCGCACCGCTCTTGACGGCGAGCTTGACCATCTGCTCCTGGCCGACCGCCGTGCACATGATGACCTTCGCTGCCGGGTCGGCCGCTTTGATGGCCTTGAGCGCCTCGATTCCGTTCATCTTCGGCATGACCACGTCCATCGTGACGAGGTCGGGCTTGAGTTCCTGGTATTTGGCGAGGGCCTCAGCCCCGTCCGCTGCCTCACCGACGATGTCGTGCCCGCCGGAGAAGAGAATATTCTTCAGCAACGTTCTCATAAACATTGTATCATCGACGATTAGGATTCTCCCCATTGAACACCACTTGTTGAATATTTGATAAAAAAGTTATATATATTTTCGTATTTTGAAGAAAGAAAGTTTTTAATTCATTGGAGATTTTACAGACTCTGAGATGTATCTGACACCTTTCGGGGTTAGTTGTACCTCCTTCCTGACGTAGAGCACTTCGGCGAGCCCCAAGCCGAGAAGTTTCTCGTAGATGGCGTCGAGGTCTTTGTGCGAGAGTTTCAGCATGTTCTCGATGGCGCTCGAGTCCATCCCGCTGTAGACCAGCATGGCCACCTGCCCGGCCAGAGGGTCGATCTCCTCGCGGACCTCGGTGTCGTGCGTCGCCTCCTTGAGGAAATTGTAGAGAACCTGAAGCGTCGTCAGCGGACAGAGAACGAAACTGGTCACGAGTTCGTTCTCGATGAGGTGGTCGATCTTCACGACGTCGAGGTTTTTCTCCTGGATCTCCCGGGACGTAAGTTCGATGCCGGTAACCTCATCGAGCGGGATGCAGACCTGCTTCTCCTGGCTGACGAACCAGATGCCGGTCTTCATGACGGCGATAGCGCCCTTCTCCCACTGGGCGTTCTGGACGAGCACCCCACCGCGGATTGCAGGCGACATGAAGAACGCGTTCAACCGGTAGGCGCTGGCCTGGGTGATGATGAACTTCTTTAAGACCTGGAGGACCTTCTCGACCGATGCGATACGGTAGACAGCCTCTCCGCCCGCCCCGGCGGTGACGATCACCTGGTTCTTCTTCTCTTCGAGATCGACCACGGATCTGTAAGGGATCTCTTGATTGAGGGGAGCGTCGATGCGGAACCGATCCTCAGCGATACCCATCGTCGTCGGGACCCACTTGCCTTCGTGCTCAACCTTTACCGGAACCGATTTCATCCTTCTTCCCTTATCCCTTCTGTATTACTATCTCCTGCGCGATGCTATCATCATTGTGATCTCATTGCCGTGAGGACATCCTCGAGTTCCGCCGCAAGGTCTTTCGCGTGGAACTTTTCACCTTTCAGCTCGCGGACCAGGCTGATATCCTCCACGAACTTCTTCTTCTTGGCGTCGGCTTTGAGTGCGGTGATCAGATCGTCTTCGACGGCGCCGCCGGCCGCAAAGGAGACCATATCGAAGTCTTCTTTCGTCTCCTCCTCTAGCTCCTCGAGGAGGTCTTCTTCCGGGATGGGTTCTTCGGCGTCGCTCTCCTCCGGCTCCTCGTCTTCGCCTTCGATCTCGATCTCATCGAGATCCAGCTCGTCGAGTGCGGAGAGTTCTTCGCTCAGTTCGCTCATGTCCGGCATGCCGTCGTCTCCGGGCAGTTCCGGGACGTCCGCCGCTACCGGCGGGAGGGCGGCGGGCTCATCGGCGCCCCCGGTGAGACCGATGCCGGTCGGGAGGTCGAACTCTTCGAGTTCGTCCTGATGCGACTTGAGGATCTCCGATATGGCGTCCGCATCCTCCGCTGAGAGGAGGGAGATCTGGTCGGGATCAAAGGCCGTCTCCGGACTGGACGCGTCACCGTCGAGGTCAAGATCCTCCAGCGAGTCGATGTCGAGGTCCGCAAGTGAAGCAAGGGGGTCGTTAGTATTTCCGCTGGCCTTCGGGGGCACCGGGGTGATGGACTGATCGGGAACCGCGCCCTCGACCGCCTGATCGAGCATGGCGTCGATCTTCTGGATGCTGCTCTTCTTCTCCTCCTCAGGGGCACGGGCGTGCGCGATCGCCTCCATGATCGATGCCTTGAACGTCCCGAGCATACCGGGGAGGGCGATCCCGGAGAACAGGCTCCTTGAGGTGGCGGATGGGCCTTCTGCCGGGGCTTTTGGTTCTGCCGTCTCCGGCACCCGGGTTTGTTCCTTCTTCTTCCCCCGCTCCCGGAGCGCGGCGCGCAGCCTCGACGGTCTCAGTTCGGCAAGATCGAGCGCCCCGGTGGCGACGAGCGCGATGAACCCTGCAAGCACGGTGCCCGCGATGATGACCTCGGTGGGGGCGTCAAAGACGATGATCGCAGAACCGGTACCGACGGTGATCAGAAACAGGAGCGGACGACGTAAACTTTCTCTCAAGATCACACCTCCACGAATGCTGGTATGTTAAAGAATGCGCTCACCATGATCGGCGCAATGATGTAGACGGCGCCGGTCGCAACGCAGAGCAGGCTTGTGAAGAAGTAGTACAGGTACCTGTCGCCGCCCATGACAATCTTTCCTGCCAGTACATTTGCAGCGGTCAGCATTAAGAGGATCGTCACAACGTAGGTTCGCATTGTATCTTCCGGGAAATTTACGAAGATATTCAGGGACGTTGCCATGGAGCCGCCGAGCGAGGACGTTCCTCCCGTGAGTGCTGCTGAGGTCTCCTCGAAATGGCTCATCACCTCCGTCACGGCGTGAGACATCGAGAGGAGGATCTCGAAGAGGAAGACGAAGATGCCGATCATCGCCCCGTGCATCGGCACGAGGAGGACGACGAACCCCTTTACCATCATGTCGCGCTTTCTGCGGAGCAGCACCTGCTCGAGCATCGATGAACCGACGATCTTGCCGATCGCATCGGGCGACCCGCCGAGAGCCACCGCGTCGCGGAAGATGTTCATGTACTTGTAGATCAGGTAACTGCCGGTCTCACCGATGAACTTCTTCCAGCTCCCGGCTTCGTCGAGCCCGAGGTTCAGTTTCGTCGAGACCGAGTTGATGAACGGTTCTAAGTGGAAGAGCGACTTTCTGTCGATCTCCTGGAGCGCGTCGCCGGTGGTGATGCCCTTGCCGCCCATGATCGACCCGAGACCCCGGATGAACGTGGCGAAATCGGTGTCCCGGTTGACGACGTTCGCGTCGTCGATGTAGCCGATGACCCCGAGCGGCATCAGGAGCAGGCCGACGAGCAGGAAGATGATGCCCGCATTGGCCCCGACGAGGATGAGCATCAGCCCGATTGCGGCGGTTATCGGCAGGATAAGGCGTTCCAGCCGTCGGATGAGGGCCTGCTCCCGCGAGCAGATCTCGGCAAGGCCGTGCGTGCGGGGGTCGTCGGGGACGGCCCGGTACATAATCGTGAGACCGAAGACCGAGATGGCGAGGATGATGAAGTAGGACGTGTTCAGCGCCGTCTCAATCCCCTCGGGAGCATAGATGGCCACCGAGATCATGATGATGATCGCGACGAGCGCTCCCGAAAGAAGCATCGCGATGTAGGCGTCGCCCCACTTCTTCAGGAGTTCGATCCCCTGCTCGAACGAGTTGCGATAGATGCTCCGGATGCTCGAGAGTTCCGTTTGGATGAAGTCGTCGTCCGGGACACCGGAGTCGATGGAGTTAGCGTAGCGGTTGAGCATACTCTGGAGAGTTGCGTTCCGGCACCGTTCCGCGACCGCCCGGAGGGCGCTGGAATAGTTTTTGCCCCACCCGCTGACGAGCCGCTGCACCTTCGCGATGTAGCGCGACGGGATGTACTCGAACCGCTCGGAGGTGTACTGGAAGATCTCAGGCCTGGTCACGTGGGATGTGGTGATCGCGGCCATGTAGGTGTACATGAAGAGCAGGTCCTGCTCCATCTTCTTGTTCTCGAGGATGGTGGAGCGGAGATCGCCGAGAGCTGCAGCCTGATCTTCGAACGGGAGCTTCCCCTGGTTTGCCGCCCGCAGCCGCTCGGTAACATCCTCAAACAACGCTTACACCTCGATGTTGAGCAGCCCCTGCTTCTTGATCTTCGTGGTCATGTGGAAGAGGTCCCAGAACTGGGTGTACCCCGCCTTGTGAAGCCGTTCAAGAATCCTGGCACGTTTATCTACTTCATCGTAGATCTCGGCCCGTCGGTTCTCGGGGATACCGAGCATCGTCGCGATCTTGTTCTCGAGCAGGTAACTGCTCCCTTTCCCGGTGAAGGTGAAGGTGTCGGTGGCGGGGTCCCAGACGAACGTCGCCATGAAGGAGAACCCCTCTGTCTCGGGGTCGTAGCCCACGAGCTCGTTGATGCTGAGCATCCGGCGCACGGTTCCGCCCTGGGGGAGTTTCACCGCGCTCTGGATGATGACCAGGTTGAGGTTGTCGACGTAGGTCTTCGGGATGTTGATCGGGTCGCCGCAGAGACGCTGGATCAGCTTCTCGACCGACGCGGCGTGGAAGGTGCTCATCACCGGGTGGCCGGTCTGCATCGCGGAGAACGCGACGGATCCTTCGACACCACGGATCTCACCGACCAGGATCTGGTTCGGGCGCTGACGCAGAGC
>JASUSO010000093.1 GCA_030446015.1 Methanobacteriota archaeon | reverse complement strand
CGCGGGGGCGGCGGGGGCCGGGCCGCTCCGGCGGCACGTAACCACTGCTCTCTCATGTCGGCAGCCCCTGGAACAAAAAGGTTATGTTTTTAAATAATTAATGATGGGCTCCGGTTTCAAAAACCAGCACCTTCGAACAACCGTGAGTCAGGATGCCGGGGCGATTCAGTCCCCCGAGTTTCCCTCCTCTCTCATGCCCCAAAATCTCTCAGATTTTTCCATAACTCAGGCAAATCGGTGAAATTTATTTTTATGGCGTACCACTTATAATCAGCCTTCTCAGCAACCCCCGTTACCTCCGAAAAGCATCCGCAACATCCCTCCGGGTCTCTGGATTTGAGATAATTATATATGTGATGATGGATATCTCCTGGTCACGGTAGCTGCCGAGGCCAGCCGGGCGGGGAAAAAAATGATCTCGATGGGCGCCCGGCCGGCCGATGAGGCAAGGCCCCCGATATCCGGGAAAGAAGCCGAGCTACTGTGCCAGGCGGCCCGTCTCGCAAACCACCGTCTGGGAGCCAAATCCATGGAGAGATAGCAAATGAAAATCCGAGTACCGTTAGGTATCGCTACCGCGGTCATGATGATACTGGCAGCCATGGTTCTGCCGGTCTCGGCGGAAGTGGTGCCGATGTGCACCCAGACGCCTGTAGATGGAGAAGATGTCGAAACGTTGGCCAGGATTGCGACGGGGGGAGGAGAGATCCCCATCGTGCTCTGCAAATGGGAAGCTGACACTACCGGATCCTGGGAAGATGGTGATCCGACACACGCCGTCCCGGGAAGCCAGTTCCTACCCCCGGTAACCTATGAGGGCACAAAGACTGTTAAATATTACGCTGTTGTCTTCGATGACGAGGAGAACGGCGACGTGAATGTCGTCTCCTGGGACGTCTCCCAGCCGGAGAACTGCTGGGGCAACGGCTCGTTCGTGTACCAGGTGATGGGCACGAAGGTCAACAACCAGGACCAGGCCGTGACGCTCTTCCAGAGGGCTCTTGACCGCGGTCTGCTGACCGTTGCCGAGGGTTACGATGCAAACACCATCCTCACGGAGTACCTTGAGAAGGGCACCGCCGCTGTCTGGGTCGGCCAGGCTGACCTCTGCTACTGCATGCCTGCCGGTGACTACTGCGTCGAGGCGAACGCCGTCGATCACAACAACAACTGGGCCGAGCCGCTCTACAACACCTTCGAGTATGTGCCCGTCACCGCCTTTGACATCGACTTCGCATCCGTCAACTACGGCAGCGTGAACATCAATGTGCCCAAGTGGGTTGCAGGCAACACCATCTTCAGCGAAGGTGACAACCGCCCGACCGTCCGCAACATCGGCAACACCTACCTGCAGATGACCGTTGTGCAGGACGACATGCAGCTCGGAGAGAGCCTTGACGGCTGGAACGTCGAGTGGGGCGCCCGCATGGGCAACGACAACGCCAACGCGGTCTTCTATGAGCCCTACGAGCCCGTCGTTCTGCCGAACGCCCTCACGCTCTGCGACCAGGACGAGCTCGACTTCTACCTCGAGGTCTTCAAGGGTAAGACCGGTGAGAAGACCGGCACAATGACCCTCGGGGCTGTCCAGTCGTGCGGCAGCGAGGTTCCCACGTAAGGTCGGGTGCAGTATAGGTTGTGACTATCCCGCCGGGTTTGCGCCGGAAACCGGCGCAGCAACCGGCATTTACGGCTGCGGGAACGTGGCCCAAGACAACTGAGAAGAAGGAGAGGCGATGAATCTGAGAAGATGGGTGGCGACGGTCGCTGTCATCGTGCTGATGGCGGTGCTCGTCTGCCAGCCCGTGAGTGCTGCAGGCATAGCCGTCGGACCTTCCAGCCTGACGATAGAGAACGGGCTGCGTGGAGGGTCCTTTGAACGGTCGTTGACCGTCTTCAACCCGTCTGATACGGGCTTTGAGGTGGTTCTCAGGACCGAAGGTTCTGCAGGGGACTGGATCCGGTTCTCTACCATCGATAACGATGAGGAGATTGAGACGATCTACGTCCCGGAGAATGGCCAGATCCCTGTCCTGATGCGGGTGACGGTTCCCGACGATGCTGCGAACGGCCGCTATACGGCAACGATCGTCGTCGAGACGGTTCCCGGCGAGGAGATTCCCGGCTCGGTGGGGATGATCCTCCAGGCGAAGTCCGCCCTGGAGATCACGGTGACCGATGTCGAGAAGATCTCGGGCGAAGTCACGAGCATCGTGGTGAGGGACACCGAGGTGAATGTCCCGCTGGGTGTCGAGATCGGTTTCAAGAACACCGGGAACGTCGTGGTGACCCCTGAGATCACCGCCGTCATATCCCGGGACGGGTCGGTCATCGATACCGTTACCTGGGCCGAAACGCCGGTTCGCCCCGGCACTACGGAACAGATAGTGATGCACTGGCCCAACGAGGGACTTGCCGCCGGGACCTGCCAGGCGAACGTTATGGTCTCGCTCCGTGGCGAGGTACTGGCAGACGAGAACCGCACCTTTGAAATCCTGCCGCTGGGGTCCCTGACCCGGCAGGGGGAACTGACCGATCTCAACTATGACGGAGCGCTCGTCGTCGGTAAGCCGATCAAGGTCACCGGGCTCTTCAAGAACTCGGGGTCCATCGCGACGAGAGCCAAACTCTCGGGCGAGGTCTACCGGGGCGGCAGTCTCGTCGACGTCATCTCCGGCGACGAGATGACCGTTCTGGTCTTTTCGGAGGATGCGCTGACCGCGTACTACACCCCGAAAGAGCCGGGGGAGTATACGATGAAGACCTGCGCCGTCTTCGAGGGCAAGACGACCGATGCAAAGGATATATCCTTTACCGTTCAGTCCGATTCGTCGGGCCTGAGCCTGCCGCTTTCCCCGGTCCCGGTTGCCGCAGCACTCGCGTTCATCTGCCTCCTGGTAGCGAGTAGACGACATCGCGAGAACCGGTGATCAGTTCCTGCCCGTGCGGCCGCATGTTCTGCGCGGGCAGGCCACCGGATGAAGAGAGGAGTGGATGATGAAAATTATGAACAGAATCGCAGTGATCCTTGCGATTCTCCTTGTTTCGGCCTCCGTCGTGCCGGCGCTTGCGGGTTCGCCCGTGGATACCCCTGGTGATCCTCTCGCGGGAAGCGATCAGCAGACGGAGGCCGGTGCCGGGGCGACCGGCGACGATAGCCAGCCGCCCGAAGAACCTCTTTCTGATCCGACTGGGCCTGAAGATGGCTCTTCTGGGCCGGAGGGAGATCCGACTGGGCCTGAAGATGATTCTTTAGGGCCGGATGAAAATCTGCCGGGCCCGGACAGTTCGCCCGAGGACGATACGCCTCCGGTTGAGGATGGCGATGCCCTCGAGGCGACACCCACACCGGAGGGCCCGGAAGAGGGCCTGCCAACGGCCGAGAACGGCACGGTGACGCCGGAGCCGGAGGAGACGCCCACCGTCGATCCGACGCCGGAAACGACCACTACACCGGCCCCGACGAACACTACAAACACCACACCGACCGTGACCACTACACCGGTCCCGACAAACACCACTACCGAACCCACGCCCGAACCCGGGATCGTGGTGAACGAGTCCGTCTCTACCGACCCGCCGACTGAGAACGAGACGGCCGCAGCGCCCCCCTCTCGCGCGGCCGTGCTCTGCATCTGGGAGCAACTCGATACCACCGGCGGTGCGCTCGATGACGACCCGGTGGAGCCGGGCAGCCAGTTCCTGCCGCCCTGCGCCTACGGCGCCACGAAGACCGTGCAGATCCGTGCGGTCGTCGCCGGGAACAGCATGGCGACGTATCCGATCGTTGCCGACGTGACGTCACCCGACGGCTCGCCCTTCTGCCGGGTCAACCTGACCCGGCAGAACTACACGGTGGATGCGCTCGAGGAGGCCTCCGTGGCCGGGCTGGTCACCTACGCTCACGATACAAGCCTCAATGAGGCTGTTCGCGCCCTGGAGGGCGCCGATGCCGTGATCTATGTGGGTGAGGTCGACCTCTCTTACAACCAGGCGCCCGGGGATTATCAGGTCTCGGTGCAGGTCCTGCCTGAAGAGGCAGATCTCGTCGATCGGCCGCCAGGGAGCATCTTCACCTACCTGCCGACGGCATCGTTCGAGATTGACTTTGCCGCGGTGGACTACGGCGTCGTCGAACGGGATACCGATGCCTGGGTCAGGGGCGACGCCGAGTTCGGGACGGCGCAGAGCCCGACGATGAGGAACACCGGCAACGTGCCGATCCGGGTCATCGTCCGCCAGGACGACATGGGGCTTGACGTTCCGGCCGTCTACACGGCAAAACTCGGCAGCGACGGTATTCCCGTCGCCTTCGGGCCGACGGAGGCGGTGACCATTCCCGGCGTCGTGGCGGTTGACGAGACAGTGCCGCTCTCGTTCGCCCTCAGGGTTTCCAGTGGCGAGGGTACGCCGAGCGGCAGGCTCTGGGTCAGCTGCGTCCCTGCAACGGGGGATGACTGACCCGGATTCTCCTCTTTTTTCGGAGCGTCCTGCTCACCTTCGTCCGGCGGCCCGCCGTCAACCCGGGAATGCAGCCCGGCAAGGTCCATTACGAGTCCGGGGGGTCCGTCCGGCATGCACCGCGGCCCGGGGTTTCGGGATCGATTCGCAGGGTGATACATTGACCATAAACTACCAGAGGTTACTCGAAGACTCGTTTGACTATACAGGGAACATCCTCCGGGGGAGCTGGATCCGGTGGCTCCAGCTCATCGCCTCCATCGTCGTCTTTCCGCTCATCTACGGCTACTTCGTCCGGATCATGCGGGGGGACACGCCGGACCTCGGCGGCTGGGGCAGGCTCTTCGTCGACGGCCTGAAGCTGCTCGTCGTGTACCTCGCCTACATCGCGCTCATGCTCGTCGTCGCAGTGGCCCTGGTGGGCGGCGCCGGCTTCCTCGCCGGGCAGAACAGTCCTGTGGCCGCCGTCGCCGCCCTCGTCTCGTTCGTCCTCCTCGTCCTCATCTGGCTTGTCGCGCAGATGGCAATGGTGCGGTTCGCAAAGGCCGGGCTGCTCCGCGAAGCCTTCAACGTCCCCGCCGTCCTCGATCAGATCCAGAGGATCGGCTGGTGGTCGTACATCTTCTCCCAGATCATCCTTCAGTTCGTCCTCATGATCTTCGGGATGGTCCTGGTCTTCCTCGTCATCCTCGTCACGGGCGTTATCGGACTTGTCGTGGGCATCGCCGGGATTCTCCTCTTCTCGGTCCTCATGCTCGCAGTATCCCCGGCGATCTACATCTTCCAGTACCGCTACAACACCCTCGTCTACGAGAGCGGGGCGGCGGGTTCCCCGCCCGTGACGGCAACCCCGTAGGCGGGAGCGATACAACTCCCAATCCTTCTGAAGGCCGATTCAACACCTGCGCGTGCGTGCCGGGCCGGAAGAGGGGGACCAAGTCGTGCGCGCACTCTGTCCTCGTTCCCTCCGGCCCGGTTCAGACCCGCACACCGGCAAACGGCAACCGTTCTCCCGCGTGTCGGACAGCGTTGCTTCTTGAGAACAGGGGGCAGATTGATTGTATCCGCCGGTGCGGACGCATTAATCTGCCGCGTATGACCAATCCTTGCGGATCAAAGGACGGCTTCTTTAAACTTGTCGAAGCCGACCCGCTCGATCGTCGCGCCCAGGCGTTCGGGGGCCTGCCCGTTCTCCCGGTAGAACGCGATGACCTTCCGCGCCAGCGCCAGGGCCTGCTCCTCGGTCAGCCCCTTGGCGAGCTCCCGGCCCACTTTTGCCGTCCCGCCGCCCTTGCCGCCGACGACCGCCGTGAACCCATCGTCGGTGCCGACGAACCCGAGGTCTCTCATCCAGGGGTCGCTACAGCAGTTGGGACAGCCTGAGACGGCCATTTTGAACTTGGCGGGCGCCGGTTTGCCGTAGAACTCCTTGTCGAGGGCAAATCCCAGTCCCGGGCTGTCCTGTTTGGCGCGCTTGCACGATCGGGTGCCGGGGCACATCTGGATGCTCCGTATGGTCAGGCCGATGGCCTTGGAGCTGTCTTCGAACTCAGCCCATGCAGCATCAAGGTCCTCTTCCTGTATGCCGACGATGATCATCCTCTGGGTGCCCGTGAGTTTCACGAACTTCGCACCGTACTTCTCTGCTACATCGGCGATCTTCCGCAACAGTGCAGGTTCGACGAAGCCCCCGGGAATGTGGGGCGCGATCGAGAACGTCTCAAGGTCTCTCTGGACAATAGCTCCTTTTGCAGGAATGTTTGCCTTTGCCATGGTTTTAACCAACATTCTAAGAACGTCGTTACAACCAGTTATAGTATGCGAATCGCATCCCGGGCGATCCCATCGTTTTTGAGTGCATCGTGACGATCTCACCCCGGAATGGAGACGGCCGCCTCACTGTTGCCCCTCCCGGTGAGTCCTGCAGTATTGCCAATAACCTATAACATGGATGACGTCGGTGAGGGGGGGCGAACGGAGATGGATAGAATGGCAGAGCAATCACAAAGAAGCGGCGAGCAGGCGTTGATGGAGAGGAATCCCACCCGGATTACTGCCGAGCCCGGAAAGCAGGAGCTGATCATCGTCCGGGAGTTCGACGCTCCCCGCGATCTGGTCTTTCGGGCTTACACCGACCCGGAACTCTTCAAGCGGTGGATCGGCCCGCGGGGTTACACCACGAGGATCGAGGCGTTTGAGGCCCGGAGCGGGGGCAGCTGGCGGTATGTTCAGACGGACAAGGACGGCAACGAGTACGGGTTCCACGGGGTGAACCACGATGTGACGCCCCCCGAGCGGATCATCCAGACGTTCGAGTACGAGGGGCTCCCGGAGTCCGGCCATGTCAGCCTCGAGGAGGCGAGGTTCGAGGAGCTTCCCGGCAACCGGACACGGTTCACCGGCCGGTCGGTCTTCCTCTCGGTGGAGGACCGCGACGGGATGGTGCAGTCCGGTATGGAGGAGGGCTTGAAGGACTCATTCTCAAGGCTCGACGAGCTCCTGGAGAGGCTGCAGAAGTAGGGGCGACAGGGAATCCCGCTCCCCCTCCCATCCATGAGCCGGCTCCCGGTCACCCCGGCGGGCTGACCGTCGCGGTCTTTCCCGCCGATTTTTCCGGTGTTACAGCCTTTTGTACCATAACCCCTGCCGGGATCGGTCAACTCCCAAACAGCCTC
>JASUSO010000092.1 GCA_030446015.1 Methanobacteriota archaeon | reverse complement strand
AGGTCAAAGAGATCAAGATCAAAGTGATCCTCCATAACCTAACGAAGGCAGTACAAACAGTCGTGATTGTCGTTGTCTGGAAGGAATTCAACAGAGCCCGTCATCGGCATTATCTATGGCATTCCGATGTTTGTCATTACGATCATTTTCATGGTGCCGGCACTCATGGCCGCCATTAACGGGGATTTCATGCTCGCCCTTGGGTCGGTGGGCATCGGCTTCTTGCTCTTGCTCGTCGTCGGAGTCATTATCACCCTGATCTCGGCGATCGGGGTTATTCGGTTCGCACACACGGACAGCATGGGCCAGGCGTTTGCCTTCAGTGCCATCTTCGAGCACATCGGCAAGATCGGCTGGGGGAGCTACATCATTGCCCTCATCATCCTCTGGATTGCCGGAATTGTCTTTGACGTCATCGTCTTGATACTCGCCACCGTATTCGGCCTGATCCCATTCCTCGGCGGGCTCCTCGTCTGGCTGATCATGCTCTTCCTGTTCCCCGTCTGGTTCATCTTCGCGGCACGGTACATGGCGCTGGTCTATGAGAGCGCTCCTGCGCCGGCGTGAGGCTCCCCCCTTCTTTTTGTGACTGCGGTCATGAGAAATTAAAATACATGTCGGTACAACCTTCAGGCACCGGGCAAATGGAATGAACAGCCCAGTGGATTCAGGTGTGCGAATTTTGGACTCGGTTTGGTGCATATATTATCGACATGCTCTTACTTCTGATACCTTATTTTGTCGCCTTGAGTTTTTGGGCTGCATGAGGCCAAGCGCCTCGAAATTGTGATCAGAGTCCGATTAACCTATCCTTTGATCGGGTCCTTGGGCATGAGCAAAAAAAGTTTTCAATAGATGAAGATAGGGAAAAGAACATTATTGTGGCTTTACTTTTCAAGTAACTGACATGACGTTTCTGATGCATATGCAAAAGAATAAATATGATGACCCTAGAGTCTCATTATAAATAGGTGATTGACTATGGAGTACGGATCTATGCTTCGCAATTCCTTCGACTACACCGTAAATGGGCTGTGGGGGAGCTGGGGCAAATGGCTATTGCTATTCATTAGCATGATTATCTTTCCTCTATGGTTGGGATACCAATGGGTGATTTACAAAGGCGAATCCCAACTGCCGCCCCTTGACGACTGGGTTGAGATGTTCATCAACGGCATCAAACTCATTATCGTAAGTATAGTCTACTTCATCATACCGATGATCGTGCTCATGTTCGTCGGCGGTGCGGGCATTTTGATGGGTGCAGCAACAGACAACCTAGGCGCTGGAGCGCTGATCGGCCTGCTTATCGGGTTTATCGTCGCTTTTGTCTTCTCGCTCATCGCTTTGATGGCCCTGATACGTTTCGCAAGGACTGACAGTATCGGGGAGGCATTCAATGTCAGTGCCATCATCGCCCACATCGGAAAGATTGGATGGCTGAACTATATCCTCGCTTTGATCATACTGTGGATTGTTGCTGTTGTGGCTATTATTGCCTTCATGATCGTTGTAGGCATCGTTTCGTTCATCCTTGCGCTGATCCCGGTTGTCGGTTGGCTCTTAGCACTCATTCTGATTGCCATCATAGGGATTCTTATCGGCCCATTTGTAGGGGTATTTGAGGCGAGATACATGACTCTCATTTATGACAGCGCGGCAGCACCTGCCTGAACCACATTCCTTTTTTAAAGCCTCTCCTCACGCCGGGGTTGGTTGTCTTCTCTGTCTGGTGCGTCAACCATCACAGCTGTTCTAAGTTCACAGAATGGGGATGCGATGGTTCTCACCAGCCGGATCTCGAGCACAGCAAGGTGGCGCCCACATCCTGAATTCAGACAGAGCGCCTTTCATTGAACACTCGACGACTCCCTGACAGCATTCATCTGCAAGTGACAGATCCTCCTTCCACACGCAAAACAGTGCGTTTATCTCCTCAAACGCGCGATTCTGTACCCGAACAATGCGGTGATACACATGGACTTAATGCGATTACTCGGCGACTCCTTTGAATACGCAAAGGACGCCATCTGGGGCAGGTGGGTCCGCTGGCTTCTCCTGCTCGTCAGCACGATCATATTCCCGCTCATCTACGGCTACACAGTGCGGGTCATGAGCGGCACAAAGCCCGCCCCCTAACTCGAAGGCTGGATAGGGCTTTTTATCGACGGCATCAAACTGATCGTCATCACGATCGTCTACTCGATCCCGCTCATGGTCCTCACCGTCCTTCCCTTCCTGATGTACCTCATGCCGGTCTCAGCGACGGTAACCCCGGCGGGATCCGGTCCTGAACCGCTCTTGAGCCCGGAACTGGCCATCTTCGCAGCCCTTGCGATCTTCGTCATCTTCATCGTCGCCGCCATCATCATCGGGATCCTCTCGACGTTTGCGGCGGTCAGGTTCTCCCGGACGGGGAAGATGCGCGAGGCCTTCAGGATCCGCGCCCTTCTCTCCCACATCGGCAGGATCGGGTGGATCCGCTGCTTCATCGCCCTCCTCGTCATGGGCATCGTGATCACGATCGCGGAGTTCACCCTCATGCTCATCCCGATCCTTGGTCTTATCCTCCTGTTCCTCCTCACGCCAGCGTTCATCATCTTCTCCGCCCGCTACGTCGCCCTCCTCTACGAGAGCGCCCCGGCGCCGGCGTAAACCTCCCCCCTTTTTCGGTTCGCGTCTTCGCGCGAGATTTCATTGTCGTCCCCTTACCGGCAGCTCACGCGAAGAAGGTGTCCGGATTACCACTGGTCATATGGGATCCGCATCTTCGCTGTACCCGGTCGGCGATGGAGGGTTGGAACGCCGGCCGGGGTGGGGGGTTTTCCACAGAACCGTTGCCCTGCACCAGTTTCGCCGATTGCCCAACGTTTAAGTAACCACGCCGCCAACTATCTTGACGGTGGAACCCACTATGAGTGATTGTTTTATTTGGTGAATCGATCCGCTTTTTTGACACTACCTTACGGGACGGCGAACAGACACCGGGTGTCTCGCTCACGCCGGCCGCGAAACTTGAGATTGCAACGCACCTTGCCGATGTCGGCGTCCACGTCATCGAAGCAGGCTCAGCCGCCGCATCCGCGGGAGAACGCGAGTCGATCCGAGCCATCGCCGATGCCGGGCTCGCCGCCGAGTGCTGCACCTACGTCCGGGCGCTTCCGGGGGACATCGACCTCGCCGCCGACGCCGGTGCCGACTCCGTTCACCTCGTCGTCCCGGTGAGCGATCTCCACATCGCAAAGAAACTCCGCAAGACCCGCGAACAGGTATGTGAGATGGCCTGGAGCGCCGTCGAGTACGCGAAGGAGCGGGGCCTCATCGTCGAACTCTCGGGGGAGGACGCCTCCCGCGCCGACCAGGTCTTCCTCGCGGAGATCTTCCGTGAAGGGGTCGAGCGGGGAGCCGACCGGCTCTGCTTCTGCGACACCGTCGGTCTCCTCACGCCCGAACGGGCGGCCGAGGTCGTACCGCCGCTCCTCTTCGCTCCGCTCTCGATCCACTGCCATGACGACCTCGGGTTCGGGCTCGCGACCACCGTCGCCGCCCTCCGGGCGGGGGCGACCTGCGCCCACGTCACCGTCAACGGCCTCGGGGAGCGGGCAGGGAACACCGCCCTTGAAGAACTCGTGATGGCGCTCGAGGTGCTCTACGGGGTCGACACCGGGATCAGGACCGAAGAACTCTATCCCCTCTCGACCCACGTCGCCCGGCTGACCGGGGTGCCGCTCCCGACCAACAAACCGATCGTCGGCGAGATGGCCTTCACCCACGAGAGCGGGATCCACGCCCACGGGGTGATGCGGGACGCGAGCACCTACGAACCCCTCCGGCCGGAGCGGGTCGGCCGGAAGCGCCGGATCGTCCTCGGGAAGCACTCGGGCTCGGCGGCGGTCGAGGCTGCGCTCCACGACATGGGCTACGCCCCGGACGCTGCGCAGCTTGCGGAGATCGTCGCCCGGATCAAACTCCTCGGGGACGCCGGGATGCGGATAACCGATGCCGACATCATGGCGATCGCCGATACCGTCATGGAGATCGAGTTTAAGCCGTGCATCGAACTGCGCCAGTTCACCATCGTCTCGGGGAGCAACGCGATGCCGACCGCCTCGGTGACGATGCTCGTCCGCGGCGAGGAGATCACCGGCGCCGCAGTCGGGACCGGCCCCGTGGACGCGGCGATCCGCGCGCTCCAGCGGTCGGTCGCGGACGTCGGGAGCGTAAGACTCGACGAATATCGCGTCGATGCCATAACCGGCGGCACGGACGCCCTCGTTGACGTATCGGTGAAGCTCAGCAAGGACGGAAAGACCGTGACCTCGCGTGGTGCGAGGACCGACATCATCATGGCAAGCGTCGAAGCAGTTATCGCAGGGATGAACAGATTACTCAGGGAAGAGCATGAAGACCGGAGCCAGGACTCTGATTGAAGCGCTGCAGCGAGAAGGGGTGGATACCATATTCGGCTACCCCGGCGGCGTGGTGTTGCCGATCTACGATGAACTCTACGATTCGTCGATCCGGCACATACTGGTAAGGCATGAGCAGG
This sequence comes from Methanobacteriota archaeon, assembly GCA_030446015.1. Lineage (GTDB taxonomy): Archaea > Halobacteriota > Methanomicrobia > Methanomicrobiales > Methanoculleaceae > Methanoculleus. The sequence goes on along the minus strand of JASUSO010000092.1, from coordinate 2,696 downwards.
CAGCGGCGCACGCGGCCGACGGCTACGCGCGTGCGAGCGGCCGTGTAGGTGTATGCCTTGCCACTTCAGGCCCCGGCGCGTGCAACCTGGTCACGGGGATCGCAACGGCCTACATGGACTCCATCCCGATCGTGGCGCTCACCGGACAGGTGCCGACCGCGCTGCTCGGGAACGACGCGTTCCAGGAGTCGGATATCACCGGGATCACGATGCCGGTCACGAAGCACAACTACCTGGTGAAGAATGCCGGCGAGATCGACCGCGTGGTGCAGGAGGCGTTCTATATCGCCCGGACCGGCCGGCCCGGCCCGGTGCTGGTGGACCTCCCCAAAGACGTCAGCACGGGCGCCGCACAGGAGGGAAGACCCGTCCCCGAGACGGTTTCCCTCCGGGGCTACCAGCCCACCTACCAGGGGCACGTCCGCCAGATCGATAAGGCGCTCGACCTTATCGCGACAGCCGAGCGGCCGCTCGTCTACGCCGGCGGCGGGGTGGTGCTCTCGGAAGCATCGGCCGAACTCCTGCAGTTCATCGAGACGGCCGCCATCCCGGTGACGACGACCCTGATGGGCCTCGGCGCCGTTCCCGGCGACCACCCGCTCAACCTCGGGATGCTCGGGATGCACGGCACCCAGTCCGCGAACTACGCGGTGACGGAGTGCGACCTCCTGATCGCCATCGGCGCCCGGTTCGACGACCGGGTGACGGGCAAGATCGATACGTTCGCACCGAACGCCGCGATCATCCACATCGATATCGACCCGGCCGAGATCGGGAAGAACAAGAAGGTCGACGTCCCGATCGTGGGCGACGTCAAAGCGGTGCTCCAGGCGCTGCTATCCCGGATGCAGAAGCGCGGCGACACGGCGAACTGGGTCGCCCGGGTCGGCTCCTGGAAGACGCAGTATCCGCTCTACTACCGCAACGACGACCGTCTCCGCCCGCAGTACGTCGTGGAGCAGCTCTCCGACATCCTGAAGGGCGAGGGGATCATCGTGAGCGAGGTCGGCCAGAACCAGATGTGGACGGCGCTCTACTACTGCTTCAAGAAACCGCGGACCTGGATCACCTCGGGCGGCCTCGGGACGATGGGCTACGGGTTCCCGGCGGCCATCGGCGCCCATTACGCCCGGCCGGATATGCCGGTCATCGATATCGCCGGCGACGGGAGTTTCCAGATGAACATCCAGGAGCTCGGGACGGTTGCGCAGTACGACATCCCCGTCAAGGTCGTGATCCTGAACAACATGTACCTCGGGATGGTGCGGCAGTGGCAGGAGCTCTTCTACGACCGCCGCTACTCCTACACGGAGCTCCCGCCGGTGGACTTCGTGAAGATCGCGAACGCCTACGGGGTCGAAGGGCTCCGGGTCGAGGAGAAAGCTGATGTCCGGGAGGCGCTCAAGACCGCCCTCGCCACAGACGGGCCGTTCGTCCTGGACTTCCGGGTCGAGCGTGAGGAGAACGTCTTCCCCATGGTCCCCGCCGGTGCTGCCATCAACGAGATGATCGGGGTGCGTCAGCCATGAAGTCGCATACCCTGAGCGTTCTCGTCGAGAACCGGGCGGGTGTCTTAAGCCGGGTCGCCGGGATGTTCTCGCGGCGTGGGTTCAACATCGAGAGCCTCGCGGTCGGGCCCTGCGAGGAGCCGAACATGAGCCGGATCACCATCGTGGTGAACGGTGACGACGGCGTCGTCGAACAGGTGATGAAGCAGACCAACAAACTCATCGACGTCATCAAGGTCTCGGACCTGACGAAGCGGGAGAGCGTGGAGCGGGAACTCGCCCTCATCAAGGTGGCGGCCGAGGGCGGCCCGGCCCGCGCCGAGATCCTCCAGATCGCGGACATCTTCCGCGCCCAGGTCGTGGACGTCGGGTCAAAGACCCTCGTCCTCCAGGTGACCGGGGATACGGAGAAGATCGACGCGCTGGAGAAACTCCTGCGCCAGTACGGCATCAAGGAACTCGTCCGCACGGGCAAGATCGCGCTCCTCCGGGGCGCAAAGACCGTGAAGAGTTCCAAATAACCCCTTTTCCGGCGCAGGGCGGCGATCCGGCCGATCGCGTTATCACCTCCTACATCCCACCTTTATCCAGCATGTTCTTTGGATTGCCGTTCCATACAGGACTCATCGTGGGCGGCGCCGTCGCCCTGGTCGTCGTCCTGCTCGCACTCTGGGGGCTCCGATTTAAGGAGGCCCCGTGATGGCGGAGATACTGACACTCGTGCTGGTCGGACTCTACTTCGTCCTTCTCGTTGGCATCGGGAGCTGGGCATCGAAGAAGATCCACAGCACTGAAGACTATATGCTCGCGGGCAGGTCGCTTGGGTTCTGGGTCTTCACGATCCTGATCGTTTGCTCGATCTGCAGCGGGATGACCCTGCTCGGCGTCAGCGGGTTCGGGTATACATCGGGCTGGCCGGGGATCTGGGAGCAGATCTTTGTGCCCCTCGCGGCCTCGTTCTGTATCATCTTTTTTGGGGTGAAACTGAACGCCATCGGCAAGGAGCGGGGTTACCTGACCGTCCAGGACTATCTCGCCGAACGGTTCGAGAGCCCGCGGGCGCTCCGGGGTCTCTCGGCCATCTCCGGGATCGTCGTCTCGCTGATCTACCTCGTCGGGCAGTATGCCGCGATCAGCATCGTCCTCGTCTGGCTCTTCGGTATCCCGCACTGGCAGGCGCTCCTCATC
>JASUSO010000091.1 GCA_030446015.1 Methanobacteriota archaeon | reverse complement strand
TATAATAATACCCTGCTCCCACCTTTTTTCAATGGTTGCGCTTTATCCAGGCCCCGTCGAGGTCGGCGGCATCCGGCTCCGGAACCACCTCCTGCTCGCGGCCGGCATCCTCGGTACCACCGGGGCGTCGCTCTCCCGTATCCTCGCGAACGGTGCGGGCGGGGTGGTCACGAAGTCCATCGGCCCGAGCCCGAAGGAGGGGCACCCCGGCCCCTGTCTGGTCGTGGTCGACGGCGGCATCATCAACGCAATGGGCCTGCCGAACCCTTCGGCCGCGTTTGTGGACGAACTGGCGTCTCTTGAGGGCGAGCCGGTGATCGTGAGCATCTTCGGCGGGACGCCGGAGGAGTTCCGGACGGTCGCCGGGTGGTTTGCCGGTAAGGCCTCGGGGCTCGAACTGAACCTCTCCTGCCCCCACGCGGAGGGCTACGGGGCGGCGATCGGGAGCGACCCGGCACTCGTGGAGGAGTGCACCCGGGCGGTGGCCTCACTCGGGGTTCCGACCTGGGTGAAACTCACCCCGAACGTCGCCGATATCGCCGAGATCGGGGCGGCGGCGGAGCGTGGCGGGGCGGACGCGATCGTGGCCGTCAACACCGTCAAGGCGATGCGGATCTCGACCGCCCTCCGCCGGCCGGTGCTCGGGAACCGGTTCGGCGGGCTCTCCGGGAAGGCCATCTTCCCCGTCGCGGTCCGGTGCGTCTACGACCTCTACGAGGCCTGCTCCATCCCGATCGTCGGGTGCGGCGGGGTCTCGACCGCCGACAACGTCGTCGAGATGATGATGGCGGGCGCGAGCGCCGTCGAGATCGGGAGCGCGGTCATCGACGACATCGGGATCTTTGCCGCGATTGCAGACGAAATCTACAGCCCCGACGGCGTCGACGCGGGCGAGATCGTGGGGTGCGCCCATGCATGAGCAGATGCCCGCAGGGGTCACGATAACCAGGATCGTCGAGGAGACGCCGTCGATCAGGACGTTCGTCTTCGACCGTGAGATCGCCAGCCGGCCGGGCCAGTTCGTGATGGTCTGGGTGCCGGGCGTGGACGAGATCCCGATGGCCCTCTCCTCCCCCTCCTCGATCACCGTCCAGAAGGTCGGCGATGCGACCGCCGCGCTCTTTGCGATGCACGAGGGCGACCGGATCGGGATCCGGGGCCCCTACGGGAACGGGTTTGCCGTCTCCGGGCGAGTGCTTGCCGTCGGCGGCGGCGTCGGGGCCTCCCCGCTCCTGCCGCTTGTCACGGCCGGGCAGGTCGAGACCTTCCTCCTCGGCGCCAGGACGGCTGCCGAACTCCTCTTCGCGGAGAAGATCCGCAGGTCGGCGGCGCTGATGGTCGCGACCGACGACGGCACCGCCGGCCACCACGGGTTCGTGACGCAACTCATTTCAAGGGTGGACCTCGCCGACTTCGACCACATCTGCGTCTGCGGGCCGGAGGTGATGATGGCGGCGGTGCTCGCCATCCTCGACCGGGAGGGGTGTGCCGAGCGGGGGCTCTTCTCCCTCCACCGCTACATGAAGTGCGGGGTCGGCCTCTGCGGCTCGTGCTGCACCGACCCGCACGGCCTGCGGGTCTGCAGGGACGGCCCCGTCTTCTCCGGCGACATCCTGCTCGATAGTGAGTTCGGGCGCTACACGCGCGACGCGAGCGGGAGCAGGCGCCGCATCTAGCCCGAAAAAAGTGATCAGGCCAGGAAGTCTTCCTGGGGTTTAAAGAGGAGGGAGATGATGTTCTCCACCCACCCAAAGAGCCTCGCGGTTATCGGGAGATCCTGTGCCCCGGCGCTCGCCTCGGCCTCCATCTCCGTGCTGCTGTTCTCGGAAACCGGGGGGGCGGTCAGATCGACCGCCGCGTTCTCCGGCAGTTCAGTCTCGTCGAGCGCGGCCTCCGGCGGGTTCCAGGCCTCGACCAGGTCAGGATCGTTTGTGAAGAGGCGGATCGACCGGTCGCCGTCGCCGCCCCCGACGACGAGGAAGGAGCCGTCGGGTGTCACCGCGACGGACTCCGCGAAACCGGCAAGGCCGATCTTCTGGACGACGGCGCCCGTACGGTCGAGGACGTGGACAGTCTTGCCGGATGCAGCGAAGATCCTATTAGCCTCGTTCGTCAGGGCCGTTGCGGAGACGGCATAGTCCATGGGGTACTTCCAGAGGTGCTCGCCCTCCCCCGTGGAGAGGTAGAGGCACCGGTCGACCGACCCGGCCGCCACAAACCGCCCGTCGGGAGTGAGGTCAATCCCCTTCACCAGTTTGCCGGTTCCGTAACTCCAGGACTCTCCCTGCCTGCTGTTCAAGAGGTAGACCCCCTGGTTGTCGCAGCCGATCGCGATCCTGCGGCCGTTCTCCGATATCGCAAGATCGTAGCTGTCGGTCCCCATATCGTAGTCCCAGAGCTGCTTCTTGTTCCGGTCGAAGATGAAGACCGCGCCGTTGTCGCAGCCGGTGGCGACATACGCCCCGTTCGCGGAGAGGTCCACGCTCCGGTAGATGTAACCCGTCTTCACCGTCCAGAGCAGGTCTCCTTCCCTGGTATAGAGGTAGAGTTTGTCCGCGGCAACGCCGATCCGCGACCCTTCGGGCGATATCGCGACGTCGTTCACGTACGAACCGACGGGTCTTCGCCAGAGGACGTTGCCCTGCTGGTCGAGAAGGTACACGCTCGTGTCTGCAGCGGCAACGATCGTGGAGCCGTCGTGCGTGACCGCCACGGAACTGACCGGGCCGTGCGCCCCCAGGCTCCAGACGGGAACGTACTCGCCTTCTTCGGCGGAGACAACCCCGCACGCGGCCGCGGTAAGGAAGCAGAAGAGAAGGAGCGGTGGTATGATGCGGTCGGCCTGATCTCCCCGGATCTCGCGCCCAAAAAGCATCACGCCCAAACCGGTCCGGACCCTGACAGTAGAACTGGATGAAGTCACTTCCCCCGATGACATCAGGGCCTGACTACTCAGAGAGAGTATATATTTTTTTCGGGCAACCCGCCGCCTCCGGCCCCGGGACGGTTCGGCGGCTCCCGCCCGGCCCCGGCCAGGGACGGCCCGAGGCCGCCGGGGTCTTCGGGGCGGCGGTACGACTTTTTGGAGATTCAAAAAGAACCGGATCCGGGAACTCGCCCTCCCGGGTACGAAACGGAAGATGCGGCAGGCAGGACGGATCTCAACCGGCGTTCAGCACGGGTCGTCGGTGGCGCATTCGGCCGAGGGATCGATCGACTCCAGGTCCTCGAGGTTATTGATATTCGTAAACGTCAGGAGATCCGGATCGATCTCGCGGATAGTATCCACGGGCACGTACCGGGTATTGATACTCCAGATCATCGTCCGGAGAGAGAGAGACTCGTGCTCCTCCAGGTACTCGATCAGTGCGCCCCTCCGGTAGACCGCGTGGAGCGGCTCGAGCATATCGGCGTTCCAGCTGGGGATGGCGGCATCGTAGCCGGCCGCGGCGTCAAAGAGCAGCCGGACCACCCCGGGGTTGATGCAGGGCATGTCGCAGGCGGCGACGAAGACGTACTCCCCGTGCGCTGCAAGCGCCCCCGCGTGCAGGCCGCCGATGGGGCCGAGACCCTGCCGGACGTCCGCTATGCACCTGACACCCTCGAGATGGCCGAACCGCTCGCACTGCCCGGGGTCCCGCGCGACGATCACGATCTCGTCGACCGCCTCCTTGAGGGTATCGACGAGGCGGTCGATGAAGGTCTTGCCCTGGAACGTGAAGAAGTACTTCTCCCGCCCGCCGGCACGCCGCGCCGCCCCGCCGACAAGGACAATCGCAGATCGCATGCTCCCCTCACCCCGGCCGTCAGAGCCGCTCCCGGAACCGGATCAGTTCGGCGATGCAGGCATTGTACGGCGCCGCAATTCCATGCCTCTCAGCGAGTGCCGCCACCGCGCCGTTCATGAACTCGATCTCAGTCTTCCTCCCGCCGGCGATGTCCTGGAGCATCGACGAGTGGTGGACGGCCGTCGCGGGGAGCTGGATCGTCCGGAGATACTCAAGATATGCTTCCGCTGTCTCCCAGGGGAGAGTAACGCCTTCGGCCTCAGCCACCAGGTATGCCTCCTCTACAATCGCGGAGACGACCGTCCATGCGTGCGGATCGGTGAGCGCGCCGTATGGGGCGTTCATGAGGGCGCCAAGTGGGTTTAACGCGCAGTTGTAGAGGGTTTTCGACCAGATATCCGTCCTGATCCCGGCGGTCGTCTCCGCCCGGATACCGGCCTCCCGGATGAGGGCGGCGAGGCGCTCGACCGCGTCGTCCGTGCCGGACGGGAACCGCCCGAGCCTCATGGGCGCCGCCTCCACGGAGACGTGAACCGAGGCATCGCCCCGCCACTCGAACCCGGTGATGATCATGCCGCCGATGACCCGGTCGGTGAACCGCGCGATGATCTCCTCGTTCCCGATGCCGTTCTGGAGGCTCACCACCTCGCGCCCCCTGATGGCGTCGGCGAACTGGCGGCAGACCGCCTCCGTGTCGGTGGACTTTGCGGCGACGATGTAGTAGTCGGCATCCCGCCACGCGTCGGGGAGATCCTCGGAGCAACTGAACCGGTATGCGCCCTCTCCCCATATGCCGGTCATCAGGAACCCCCGTTCCTGCACCGCATCCGCATGCCGCGTCCGGGCAACGGCGTGAACGTCCGCGACGCGGGATAACTTTGCGGCAACGGTCAGCCCGACCGCCCCGGCACCCAGAATCACGATCTTCATCTTCACTATACCTATAGCGGAGTTACCTGTTAACTCCTCCCTTTTCCGGCGTGCAGACATCTCCCCGGCGCTCCATGGCAAGCAGGGCCTCTTTGATCTCAATATCGGGAGAAAAACCCCCCATCCCGGTCTTCGCGACGACCCGGTGGCAGGGCACCACGATCGGGGTCGGGTTGCGCGCCATCGCCGCCCCGACCGCCCGGGGCGCGGTCCCGACCATCCGGGCAACCTCCCCGTAGGTGCGGGTCTCCCCGCAGGGGATCTCCCGGACGGCACGGTAGATCTTCGCAAAGGTCGTCTCGCCCTCGGTCGCGACGCTCCGGAGCGTGGAGAGATCCGCCGGCCGCCCGGCGCAGTAGCGGAGGATCGCGTCCGGCACCGGTCCCGCGATCCCCTCACGCGAAAACCGCACCCGGTAGACGAGGTCGTCCTGCCACGCGACGTGGACGTGCCAGAGGCCGAGCCGGCACGACCCGGTCAGGATCGCCATCGTTCGGCCTCCCTTTTGAACTCTTCGACGGTGCATGCCGTCATCTCCTTCTGCATCCACGGCGGCAGCCCCGCATGAACCCGGCGTTCCAGGAACCTCTTCTCCCCGAGGATGAGCATACCCCGGTCCTCGGGTGTCCGGAGCACCCGCCCGAGCGCCTGCAGGGCGCGGTTGACCGCCGGGAGGGTGTAACTGATGAACTCCCCCTCCTCGCCGAACTTCATCCGGAAGTAGTCGATCACCATCTTCCGGACACGGTTGAACGGCGCGAGCGGGAGGCCGATGACGAGCGCCCCCGAAAGCATCTCGCCGCGGTAGTCGAGACCCTCGCTCCACTTGCCGCCGCAGACCGCAAAGAGGATGCCGGACCGTCCCGACCCCGGGAGGGCCATGAACTCCCGGAGCATCGCGGCCGAGGCGGCGGCATCCTTGGACTCAATGTAGATCTGCTTCTTCCTGATCCGGGGGGCGCACCGCTCCGCGAAGGTGTTTAAGAGGTCGTAGGAGGGGAAGTAGATCGCGAGGTTTCCCGGAAGCCGGGCGAACGTCGTGATGTAGTCCTCGGTCCGTGCGAGGTTCTCCTTATCCCGGCGCATCGAGTAGGCGGTGGTGATGTCGTTTGCGCAGAAGACGCGGCGGTTCTCCGACGGAAAGGAGTTCGGGAGCGAGAGCGTCGTTACGGGAAGGTCGCCGAAGTAGTAGCGGCGGTAACTCTCGATGGGCGAGAGCGTCCCCGAGATCAGGACGCAACAGGCATGCGCCCGGGCGATATCCTGGAGCTTGGTGCTCGGATCGATATTGCGGACCTCAAGCGCCACAGCCCCGTCCTCCTCTTTCCGGTAGACCGTGAGGTACGCCGGGTCTGCTGCGGAGCGAAAGATCCGGTAGAAGAACTCGGTCAGCCGCTCGACCGCGCTCTCCCGGAACTCGCCCGCCTGCATGTTCTTCTCGCGGATCCCCTCGCTGATCTTGAGGAGGTCGTCCACGATCTCCTCAATGTTCCGATACAGCGTGCCGGAGAGGATCATCCGCTGGAAGATGGCAGGGTCGAACCAGTCCTCGGCCTCGTGCGAACCCTTGAGCGCCTCCATGAACCGGGTGATCTGCGGCAGGATCTGGACGACGGCATCCGCCTGCGGCGACCGCCGGCGCCCGGAGAGTTCGTGGCCGGCCTGCACGATGTCGCGCTCCTCGATCGTCACGCTCTCGATGCTCTGGACGACGTCCCCGCAGTTATGGGCCTCGTCGATGAGCAACATGGCGTCATGCCCCTCGATCCCGAGCGACTGGTAGAGCTGCTCCCGGATGGCGTCGTCGAAGAGGTGGTAGAAGTTCACAAGCACCACGTCGGCGTCCCGGGCAGCGTGCATCATCGTGTCGTAGGGGCAGATGTCGCCGCAGAACCCGGCGAGCTGGTCGGGCCAGATCAGTTCGGTGCTCACCCGCTCGGCCCGGACGCGCAGGGCAGCCGACGGGATCATCTTCAGCCCCCCGTCCTCGGGCTCCACGAACGATTTGCCGTGGATGAAGTAGGGGCAGATGAGCGGGTGATCCGGGTCCATCTTGCGGATCTGTTGTTTGATCTGGCGGTCGTTTGCCGGGACGAGGGACCCCTTCTGCGCCCGTTCCCGCATCAGCGCCGTCGAGAAGGACTTGACGCCTTCGCACCGCCGGTAGACGTCGCCTTCGCCCCCGAGCGGGCACATGCTGGACTTGCCGATGAGGTAGGCGAACTTGAGGCTGCCGCGCTTCTTCCGGATGAGCTCGAGTTCGCGCATGAACGTCGCAAGCTGGCTGATCGTCCGGACGGCGACGAAGACTTTCCGGCCCCGGCTCTCCGAGAGGAGGGCAGCGACCACGCTCGACTTGCCGCTCCCGGTCGGCGCATCGATCATGGCGATGCCGCCGTCGCGTCCAACGGATGCGGCCGCTTCAAGCATCTCCCGCTGGTGAGGGCGGTACTCCCGGTAGGGGAACCAGTCGTCGAGGCTATCCATTGCATACAGTTCGACGTCGTACGTCAATGTAGTTTGGGTGTCCGGGGCGAAAGTGAACGGCGGCGGTGCCGCCCGGACGTCGGGAGGGCAAAAGGGCGCCGGCCGGGAACGGGATTGCGATAGTTTTATATCTCCACCCGCTTACCGCTCACCGATGAGATTGTATGTCACTCAAGGCTGAGGTCATCGATAAGATAGCGGCCCTTGTCACGGCCGCATTCGGCCTGGTCGCCGCTCTCGCATGGAACGGCGCCATTCAGGAACTTTTTGCGCTTATCTTTGGAGATCAGAGCACGCTCGTTGCAATGTTCGTGTATGCCATCGTCGTGACGATCATCGCGGTGATCGCGGTCATCGTGATCGGCCGCGCCGCAGCGAAGGCAAAGAGAGAGGACGAG
>JASUSO010000090.1 GCA_030446015.1 Methanobacteriota archaeon | reverse complement strand
TCCCCGCCGCGGATCACCATATCCTTCAGACTGCCGACGATCTTGACGTAGTCCTCCTCGTCCATCGTCCCGAGGTCGCCGGTATGGTTCCAGCCGTGCTCGTCGATCGTCGCCCGGGTGGCGCTCGGGTTGTTGTAGTAGCAGCGCATCACGCAGTAGCCCCGGGCGCAGATCTCACCGGTCTCGCCCCGCGGGACGATCTTCTTCGTGTTCGGGTCGATGATCTTGATCTCGGTGTGGGGGAAGGGCTTGCCCACCGTCGAGACCCGCCGCTCCAGGGGATCGACGGTCGTCGTCATCGTGACGCCGGGCGAGGTCTCCGTCTGCCCATAGACGATCACGATCTCGGACATATTCATCTTCTTGTTGACCTCCCGCATCACCTCGATCGGGCAGGGCGACCCGGCCATGATCCCGGTGCGGAGGGAGTCGAGCCGGTACTTCGCGAAGTTCGGGTGGGAGAGTTCCGCGATGAACATCGTCGGAACCCCGTGGAGCGCCGTGCACCTCTCGTCCTGGACGGTCTTGAGAACCGCCTCGGCGTCGAAGACCGGCGACGGCAGCACCATCGCGGAGCCGTGGGTGACGCAGGCCATGTTCGAGAGGACCATGCCGAAACAGTGGTAGAACGGCACCGGGATACAGAGCCGGTCCTCGTGGGTGAACTTCATCCCCTCGCCGATGATGAAGCCGTTATTCAAGATGTTGTGGTGGGTCAGGACGACACCCTTCGGGAACCCGGTCGTCCCGCTGGTGTACTGGATGTTGACCGCGTCGTCGAAGTCGAGCGACACCTCCCGCTCCCGGAGCTCCTCGGGGCTGATGAGGTCGGCCATCCCCATCAGGTCGTCCCAGGTGTACATCCCGTTGTAGGGGATGTCGCCGAGGAAGACGACGTTCTTTAAGAACGGGAACTTGTCGCTGTGGATCCGGCCGGGTTTCGCCTCGAACGCCTCCGGGCAGGACTCGTAGAACATCCCGACGTAGTCGGAGGTCTTGAACCGTCCCTGGATGAAGAGCGTCTGCACCTCGGACTGCTTCATGGCGTACTCGAACTCGTAGGTCCGGTATGCCGGGTTGATGTTCACCATGATGGCGCCGATCTTTGCGGTGGCGAACTGAACGAGCACCCACTCCGCGTAGTTCAGCGCCCAGATGGCAACCCGGTCCCCGCGCTCCACGTCGAGCGCCATGAGGGCGCGAGCCAGGGTATCGACGCGTTCGAGAAACTCCGCGTACGTCCACCGGATACCCTGGTGGACGGAGACGATCGCCTCGCTCTCCGGATGCTTCGCTGCGATTCGATTCAGCATCTCACCGATGGTGATGCCGAGCAGGGGTATCTGCGAGTTCCCACACGCGTAACTGCCCTCAACCATTCTATATAAATGAGTTCCGTGGCGGATATAGCATTAATGGTTCTCGCCGGGGTGGTGCGCTCCAACATCGTAATCCTTATACTTCATGGCTGTCAAAGGTATAGAGGACAGGGGTCGTGGCCTAGTCCGGAATGGCGACGGGCTCCAGCGGTCTTTGCAGGTGATGAACAATGGGTCTCCTGATCAAGAGATGATGACCCGTTGGAGCACTGATGCATGTTCGGAGAGACCCGTCGATCGTGAGTTCAAATCTCACCGACCCCACATTCTTATGATGCTAACCCGATACCGCAGGGTATCGACGCTCATTCCGTCTTCTCCCCCTCTGCAGCCGCCTGGTGCTGCCGGCTCTCCGGATACGTGAGCGCCGATATGTCGCCGTCGTTCTCGATGTAGGCGACCCGTACCGTCTCGATCTCTCGTGCCGGAGTGCGATGGACGGGATGTCCGGGGCTCGAGCACTCGAAGAGTGCGAGTCGCTCGATGAGGTCGTCGCGGGTCATCAGTTCCCGCCTGAGGCTTTTCTCGATGATCTTACCGTCATCGATCACCTTGAGCGCCCCCGGCGAGACGATCTTGCGGATCCACGGGCTCTTGTACTGCCTGATCGAGATGAGCACCGAGAGGGTGAGGAGGGTCGAGGCGCTGACGAGCCCCGCGATCAGCGAGTCGTCGCCCGCGGTGAGCGCCCCCGAGATGCTCTCGGATATGATGAGGAGGAGAATCAGGTTGAAGGGCGTCAGCTGCCCGAACTCGTGCCTGTCGATGACCCGCATGACGAGCAGGAGGAAGAAGTAGATCACCGCCGCCCGGAGGATGAGTTCGACGAGCGGCGTCTGGAGGGTGAAGAGTCCCGACATGGGCGTGAGTGAACCGTTGTCGGATTATACCTTCCCCCGGCCCTGTGGGAGACATCCTCACCTGGCCGGGCAGAACGGTATCGCCCCGACCGGGAGGTCTTTAATACCTGCCTCACCAATATTTCAGCACTATTTGAGGGCATCCATATGTATCTCATCGGTGAAGCACTGGTTGGAGACGGCGCAGAACTTGCGCACATCGATCTGTTAATAGGAAACAAAGAAGGCGCGGTAGGACAGGCGTTCGCGAACGCGCTCTCGCAGCTCTCGAAGGGGCACACCCCGCTCCTCGCGGTCGTCAGGCCGAACCTGCCGGCGAAACCCTCGACGCTGATCATCCCGAAGGTCACCTTGAAGAAGGAGTACCAGGTGAACCAGATGTTCGGGCCCGTCCAGGCCGCGGTGGCGAAGGCCGTCGCCGACTCGCTCGAGGAGGGCGTCTTTGAGGGTATCGACGTCGAGGACATCGTCATCATGGCGAGCGTCTTCGTCCACCCGACCGCTCAGGACTACAACAAGATCTACCGGTTCAACTACGGCGCGATGAAACTCGCGATCCGCCGGGCGCTCGACCGGTTCCCGGACGTCGGGACGCTCCTGCACGAGAAGGACCGGGCGGCCCACGCGGTCATGGGATTCAAGGTCCAGCGGCTCTGGGACCCGCCTTACCTCCAGGTCGCGATGGATCTCGTCGACAGGAACCACATGCGCAAGGTCCTCGAGTCGCTGCCCCAGAACGACCACCTGATCATCGAGGCGGGCACGCCGCTGATCAAGAAGTTCGGTCTCTCGATCATCTCCGAGATCCGCGAGATCCGGCCGAACGCGTTCATCGTTGCGGACCTCAAAACGCTCGACACCGGCAACCTCGAGGCCCGGATGACCGCCGACGCTGGCGCCGACGCCGTCGTGATCTCCGGTCTTGCGCCGATCTCGACGATCGAGAAGGCGATCGAGGACACCCGCAAGACCGGCATCTACACGGTCGTCGATATGCTCAACGTCGAGAACCCCGTCGCCGTCATCGAGCAGCTGAAGGTGAAGCCGGACGTCGTGGAACTCCACCGCGGTATCGACATCGAGGATACCGACTACGCCTGGGGCGACATCCCGGCGATCAAGAAGGCCGGCGGCGAGCGGATGCTGGTCGCGACCGCGGGCGGTATTCGGCAGGGCGTCGTGAAGGACGCGCTCAAGGCGGGCGCGGACATCCTGGTCGTCGGCCGCGCCATCACCGCGAGCAAGAACATCCAGCATGCTGCCGAAGAGTTCCTCGAGGAACTGAGCACCGAAGAGATCGACCAGTTCAGAATCATGACCGACTTCTAAAGTCGGCCGATATCCTTTTTTCCGCCGGGGAGTCCCCGACATACGTTGAAGTGAGCAGAACGACAACGGATCACCATGTCGTTTCCCGGCCAGGTGAACGGGCAGGCTCCGGTCGACGGGGGATCGCCGGAACCCGGGGCGGGTGCGGACGGTTACCGGCGCCTGAACCGGAAGTGCATGCTCTCGATGTACATCAGCTACGCCGTGTGGTATGCGGTCCTGCTCGCGGCCTACATTCTCACGAGGACTTACGCGGAGGGGTTCCTGAGCCCCTACTACGATCTTATCGGGTACGCCTTCCTGCTCGTTCTCGCCATCGCCCTGGTCTATGCGGCGGTGGCCCCGCCGGTCTTCTACGCCCGGTACCGCTACCGGATCACCGCAGACCGGGTGGACGTGCGTTGCGGCGTCCTCTTCATCCGCCACACCCTGGTGCCGATCGAGCGGGTGCACCAGGTGGAGATCACGCGAGGCCCGATCAACAACCTCCTCGGCCTCGCGGACGTCACCATCACCACGGCAGGAGGGGAGGCGACGATCAGGTACCTGGAGGTTGACGAGGCGGAGAAGGTGGCCGACCGGCTCAACAGCCTGATCGGGAGGATGCTCCGGGAGAGGATGCCGGGGGCTGCAGACGAATGACCGGGACGGCTGCGGATGTCCCGGCCCGCCAGGGCGAGAAGATCCGGTGCCACCCGAGTATCATCGTGGAGCGCTCGCTCTCCGCACTCGTGGTGCTGGCCGTCCTCGCCACGCAGCTCGGCCAGGGTGCCGTACCGGCCGTATTCGCGCTCCTCTTCGTCGCGGTGGTGCTCTTCAACTACCGGCAGTGGAGCCGGACGACCGTCCAGTTCAACGCAACAGACGTGGTGGTGGAGAGGGACACCCTCTTCAAGATGAAGAAGACGCTCCCCTACGCGAAGATGGCGTCGGTGAACGTGAACCGGGGGATCGTAAACAGGGTTTTCGGGACGTCGAGGCTGCAGATCAACATCAACTCAGGCAGCGGCGCCACGGTGCCGGAAGCCGTCCTGACGTTTCGCGAGGACGTGGCGGAGGAGATACGGGCCGGGCTGGCGGAGCGGCTGTGCGGCCGCGAGACCGTTTCCGAAGACGAGCCGGTCGAACCGGTGGTCACGTTCTCCCCGGCGGACGTGATCGTACACGGCCTCTTCAGCGTCTCGACCTACCAGACGGCATCGGGGTTTGCGTTCCTGGCCTACTCCGCCTTCCAGTTATATACCTCCGCAGGGGTGGGCGGGGGAGCACTGGTCTCCCTGCTGATGTTCTTCGTCGTCCAGCTGGCGCCGTCGGTCTCGCTGATATTCCACTACTACAACTACCGGGTATACCGCCGGGGCGACACGATCCACCTGGAGCACGGCCTGATCCGGACGTATACGACGTCGTTTGACGTCTCGCGGATCAACGCCGTCCGGGTGAAGCGGACGCTCGCGGCCCGGCTCCTTGGCCGGTCGTGCATCGAGGCGGAGGTGGTGGGGCTCGCGTCCGGGAGCGGGGAGAGCCTCCGCCCCGTCCTCTGCCTCTTAAAGGACGATGCGACGCAGCAGCGGCTCCTTGAGGAACTGGTGCCGGAGTTCGTGGACGGCCACGCCCGGGAGCGCCAGCCGGAGGAGGCAAAGGGCGTCCTCCTGGTCCGGGCCGCCATAGCCTCGCTCGTGCTCGTCCTGGCGGCGGCCTACCCGTCGGTCTACGTCTACCGCGAGACGGCGGCGATCCCCGGGATCGCCGGAACAGTCCTCCCGTTCGCCCTGCCGCTCGCGACGGCGGCCGCGGCCCTCGCGATATGCTACGCGACGTACGTCTCGTACCGGGTCACGGAGTTCGGCACCGGCGCCGACCTCTTTTCGTTCGTGAACGGCGCCGTCGACCGCGAGACGGTCGTGATGAACTACGACAAGGTGCAGATGGTCCGGATAACACAGGGCCCGGTCGCCCGGCTCTTCGGCGTCGCCCGGGGGAGGGTCTACCTGCTCTCGGCGGTCGGGGGAGCGAGCGTCTCGTCGGGGTATTTCGCCGGGAGCCGGCTCGCCGCCATCGGGGAGACCGTCATGGAGCGGATCGCGAGCGGGGAGTACGATTGGCGGAAGAACAGTGTCTGAGGGGAGTTGCCGCCTCAGGATGAAGGAGCGCGCCGGAACTGGGCTGGAGCGGTCTATCCGAAAGGGATAATGCTCCCCCTGTAGTATACCTCTCATAGAGGACTCCGGTGCACGCAATCATCCACGAGAAGATCCCCGAGATCGCCGGCATCGCGGCACGCCACCGCGTAAAAAGGCTCGGCATCTTCGGTTCGGCGGCAGGGGACCGGTTCGACCCGGCAGCAAGCGACATCGACTTCGTCGTCGAGTTCGAGCCGATGACCCCGGTGGAGCATGCACGGGCGTACTTCGGTCTCGCCGAAGACCTGGCCCGGGCCTTCGGCCGCGAGGTCGATCTCGTTGAACTGTCCGCGGTGCGAAACCCGATCTTCCGCCAGGCGGTGGAAGAGACCTCGAGGGAGATCTATGCCGTCGCGTGAGGCACGGAAGTAAATTTCCTAGACTGGTGTTGAAAAATGGATCTGGTGCAAAAACATCAGGGGCGGTATAAGGAAAAAATCGACCTGTTCTTTGGACCGTAGTATTACGCCTACGTTGTCCGAGGATGAGATAAAACATTCCCGGTGCTAAAGGGGAAGTTATATTCCTCCATTGCAGATATGACTAAAGAGCGTATTTGCGGGGTAGTTCGTATGGTGATCGACTTCGAAAAAAACGAAGAGATTATTTTCCAGCTTATTTCAGAGCTTGAAGTTATTGGTGGTTTTGATGTACCAACTACTGTAGACGAAAGAAGAGAAATTGCCAGTTTTATTCTCAAAGTTATCGATGAGGATCTGGAAGAAACACTGGTTGAAGAGATAGATGCTTGGATCTGAAGTCCATGACACGCATGAACAAAACTAAGCTATATGATGCCACTTTTGAAAGATTGACAGCCTTAAAATCCTATAAACTAATATCCGTTAAGAAACGCAGACTAAGAGTGACAGAAAGGGGTTTTAACTTTCTCAAACATGATAACAAACAGTACTATCTTGGGAAGATTCTCTTAACAGATAAATATCGGCGTACACAACATCCTGATGTCTTTCTTGCCTGCTACAGAGAGTTTGTTACGCTATCAGATGAAAAAAGAGCAAGTATAAGAAAGTTCATATTGAGAGGAAGGGGAGATGAGGACGAGGATCTTTCCGAAGGGGATTCCACGTCCTATAGGGAATTCATAGCAAATGTTGCTGGAAGATGTGGAAAAGCGGATGACATCGTAGGAAGAATTTGTGATCAAGCCTTGAGAAATGTAATTGTTGGTACTATCGCCCCTATTGATTTGCCAGTTGAAGGGTTATCCCAGATCGTTGCAGAATTTGATGCGCTTGAAGAGTTTTTCTTAACAAGTGACCCCATTAAAGCTGATCTTGGTGTCAATTCTGAAGGAGTCAAAACGTTAGTCATAGAAAATATGTTAGAACTTCATTTAGAAGATGTAATTCGGCGGAATTTCCATCAACTGTTCCCTGACTTAGAGATTGTCGATAAGAACCAGCATTATCGTACAAGAGATGGCACCTATATTGACATCTTCTGTAAGCATAAGCAGGACGACAAATACACCGTCATTGAATTAAAAAGAGACAAATCGCCCTCAAGTGCGTTAATCCAACTATTAGACTATATGAATCAGATAATGAAGGAATTCAATACCGATAAAGTGACAGGAATTCTCATATGCAAAGAAATAGATCGGCGAACCAAGTCTGCGTTAGGTGCAATCCAAGGCAATATGCCCGAAGGCAGCAACATCTCTGTAATTGAGTTCAACTTAAAAATGGAGTATAGTTGCATGTGATTGGAGGAGAGCACCATACCACCGACTGCCTGTGACATAATCATTCCATGAATATGAGGGTTCGAGCACCGCGGGTGTGAATTATAGAGACAGGGGAGGGGGCATGCCCCCTCCCCGTCAGCCCCTCCCCCGATTGGCGATATCCCATAGATGCACTGCCATGAGAGGGATCCTCTCTCTGCCGTCAGCGTGAACACCCTCACCGAGATCCCTTTCCTGCTCCCCATGGCACGGTTATCCGGTACTATCGCCCCACACTGCCCGCCCCCTCCGGAGGGGG
>JASUSO010000089.1 GCA_030446015.1 Methanobacteriota archaeon | reverse complement strand
GCGACGACGAAGGTCACGGCGCCGACGAGGCCGATGGAGAACCCGGCGAACGTCCCGGCGAAGATCGGGGAGAACCTGACCAGGATGTAGACGCCGGCCTTGACCATGGTGCTCGAGTGGAGCAGGGCCGAGACCGGGGTCGGGGCCACCATCGCCCCGAGAAGCCAGGAGGAGAACGGCATCAGCGCGGCCTTCGTGATCCCGGCAAACCCGATCAGGGCGGCCGGGAGCAGGATGACGGCCGCATCGGGGGAGGCGAGCACCCGGGCGAGGTCGATGCCCCCGCTCATCGGTTCGGTGGCGGCGAGGATGATGAGCGCGGCGATGAACGCGACCCCGCCGAGGAGGTTCATCACCAGTGCGCGGAAGGCGTTCCGTGTAGCCTCCTCGGTCTCCGAGTAGCCGATCAGCAGGAACGAGCTGATGGTGGTGATCTCCCAGAAGAAGAAGAGCCACATGAGATTGTTCGAGAAGACCAGGCCGAACATCGCGGAGAGGAAGACAAAGATGACGAAGAAGAACATCTTCTGCCGATCACGCACCTCCGGGTGGTGATGGTGATACGTCTCCATGTACCTGACCGCGTATACGGCTATGAGGCTCCCGATGATCCCGATGATCAGAGCCATGATGATGGAGAACTGGTCGATGAAGAGGTTGTTTGCCGCATGAAGGTTGCCTGAGAACGTCGTCTCGAGGTATATCACCAGCGCCGCCTGGATGGCGGCCAGCGCGATTGCCAGGTAGTTCCTGAACTTTGCACCCATGTAGATGATGAAGAGCGCAAGACCCATCTCGATGGCCACCATAGCGAGGTCGGCCGCTTCCGAAGGCGCGGCGAAATAGACCGCGCCTTCGAGCGCATACCGCATAAGCAGGTATATCGAAGCCCCGCCGATGGCGAGAGCCGAGAGGGCGACCACCACGTAGCGAAGCGTCGTCCGTTTCACGAACAATAAAAGGCACGCAACGAGGATGGGGAATGCTATTAGGAAGAGCAGCGTCTGCACTATTGTCCCTCGTAGGGTAACTATGCGTTACCTGCATTATTAATCATTCCAAATGTGCACCCCTGGAAACGGTCGGGCATACCTGCTGCCGCTTGACCTGGCGCGGCGGCGCGTTGGGATAACCCGGAAATTATGCTCAATGATCGGCGTTCACTCTCGTTTTGGCTCGCACGGTATCACGCCCCGAACGCCTCCTCCGTGCTCTCCGGCATCTCCCCGGTAGCGCGGGATGAAGTGGATGTGGACGTGCATGACGTTCTGTCCCGCGGCCTCCCCGACGTTGACGCCGATGTTGTAGCCGTCGGGGTGGCGGTCGCGGTCGGTGAGCGCCTTACAGTCGTCGATGAGCCGGGCAAGGGCCGCCCTCTCTGCATCGGTCGTATCGAAGTAACTCTTGACGTGCCGGAACGGGATAACGAGCAGGTGGCCGGGGCTCACCGGGTGGATGTCGTAGCGGGCGTAGCAGAGGTCGTTTGCGGCAACGATATCCTCCGGGGCCGGGTTGCAGAACGGGCATGGCATGGCCCCTGCTCTTTCTCTCATCCCTCATGAGGATTTTGTCCCGGCGTCCCTCATCCGAGCAGGCGGGCGAGGAGCCGTCCAGAAAGGCTCCGCGAGAGTGCGATGGCGTGCTCGGTGCACATCTCGTGGCAGCAGTAGCACCGGATACACCGCGAAAGATCGATCGCCGCCCTGCCTTCGGCAACGGTGATCGCGTGTACGGGGCAGATCCGCTCGCACTTCCGGCAGCCGATGCACGACGAGGCGATCACGCCGGGCCGGGGGGCGTAGGTCCGCCCGAACCGCCGGACGACGGCCTGGACGACCCGTCGCCAGAGACCCGTCCGGCCGCCGGCGTAGGTCGAGGGTTTTTTGAAGTCCGGGACCGTGAACGCCGCCGGGTCGTCGCCGACCGTCCGGACCGCCTCCGGATCGAGGAGCCCGCGCTCGACCGCGCTCTTCGTGCTCCCGATCTCGAGCGGGTCCATGCCGATGAGCCGCGCGAGGACGGTGTCCACGGCCGCGTAGTCGCTCCCGGCAAGGATCACCCCGATCGTTCGCGGGCTCCCCGACTGGGGGCCGTCCCCCTCCATCCCCACGACCGCGTCCACGACCTGGAGCCGGGGCTTCATGCATTCGTTGAGGTCGACGAGCATCTTCCCGAAGGCGTACTCGTCCTGGAACCGGAAGTGGTAGACCGGCTTTTCGAGCCCCGGGATGATCCCGAAGAGGTTCTTCGCGGCGCCGGTCATCCGCGTCCACATATGGGTCTTCACCTTCGAGACGACCACGATCGCGTCGGCCTCCACGGCCGGGGTGATGATGGAGAACTGTTTCATCACCTCGCCCTCCGGGTACGCCACGACCTTTGAGCCGGTGTCGTAGTTCAGGGCGGCGCCGGTCTCGTCGGCCGCCGCAGCAAACTCGCTCCGCGAGTACGCCCGCCGCAGGTTCGCCTCGCTGTAGACGATCCCGGCGCCGGGGCTGTCACCGATGACGACCCGGCACCCGTGCTCCGTTAAGATCCGTGCAACGGCGGCCACGACCGCCGGATGGGTGGTGACGCACTTCTCGGGCTCCTGCCCCTGCAGGAGGTTCGGCTTGAGGAGGACGCTCTCGTTTTGCGCAACAAACCTCCCGATGCCGCCGATGAGTTCTATCGCGCGACGGACGGCCGCATCGACCTTCTCCGGCGTGTAGTCGTCGCACCGGGCGACCGCGACGGTTGCGTCCCGGCCGGCCGGCGGCACCTCATCCCTCCCCGAGGCGGCTGAGGGCCTCTTTTGCCGCGAGCATCGCCGCGCCCTGTTTGGTCTTTGCCATACCCTCGCCGAACGGAACGCCCCCGACGGCCACCTGTGCGGCCCAGACCGGGCTGTTCCCGGGGCCGGTCTGGCGGAAGGAGTACTCGAGTTCGCCGAGGTTCTCCCGGGCGACGTACTCCTGGAGCCGTCCGCGGTAGTTCCTGTGGATGTCGCACTCCGCGATCTCATCCTCGAAGATCGCGAGCACCACGTTCCGCGCCACGTCGAGGCCGCGGTCGAGGTAGATCGCGCCGATCAGGGCCTCGAAGGCGTCGGCGACGATCGAGTCGGTCGGCGCCTGCCCGCGCCTCCTGACGGCGCCGTCGATGCCGAGACCCTGGCGCCGCACGATCTCGGCGAGTTTCGTGTTCCTGGTCACCTGGAGCCTCCGGTTCATCTCACCCGGGGGGAGGTCGTACTCGCGGTAAAGGTGGTCGGCGATGACGAAGTCGAGGACGTAGTTTCCCAGGAACTCGAGCCGCTCGTTGTCCTCGAACGTCGCTATGGGGTACTCTCCGCTCTTCACGTACGACCGGTGGGTCAGCGCCCGGTCGTAGAGGGGGAGGGCGGCGTCGGCGACGTCGGTGATCCCGAACGGGGGACGGGCGAGGAGCGCACGCACCTCCGCCTCGCGGTCGAGGGCGACGGGCTCCGGGCACCGGCGGGAGAGCCTTCTCCCGCAAAAGCCGCCGATGCGAATTCTGGTCAATATCGTGGAGAGTTTCATCTTCGTCGGGTGCAGGGCGTTCTGCCGCTCTTCTCTATAGAATGGCTTATGTCCTGTCGGATAAACCTTTGCCGGTTACGGAGCAGCCGGGAAACCTTTTCGTTGCCGCCGAAGAGATACTTACTCGTGGTGCAGCCGGAAGCGGACTGGGCGGGCCGGCAGGTCTACCTGGGCATTGAGTTCGGTTACGTCTACGGCACCTGCCGGGCGGTCATGATGCCGATCGAGATCGGTGCGGTTCTCTATCGGCCGGAGGACGACAGCGTCCGCTACCTGGGCGAGCAGTTCTGTTACGACGTCGATGTCGAGATCTGGAAGAAGGTGACCGACGGATGCGGCAGGACCGTCGGCGTCGCGACGACCGTGGCAAACATGGGGCGCAACGAGTACGGGATGCCCTACGACCACTCCTACCGGATCCCGGACGACGGGATGCTCGCGGCAAAGGCGACGGCAGAGAAAGCGTTTGCCGATCTCCGCCGCTTCATGGAGTCGGCCGTCTCGGGCGGGGATGCCCCGGCAATCGTCGTCTTTGCCGCGAGCATGGAGAAACGGGCCTTCCACGCTGCGGGCTTCTCGCTTGACGGGTGCGTGCTGGTCGACCTCCAGCGGGAGATCCGGCGTCAGTTCGGGATGAAGCAGGTCCTCTCCCTCGATCGCCTCGCCCGGCTCATCGACTTCTCTACCGACGGTTCCGCCGTCGCCTCGACGCACTTTCGATATCCCGTCTCGCAAGAGTGCCGCCACCTTCTCGCCGCCCACCGTGGGATGGGCGACGCCGTCCGGACGTTCCTGCTCGCACGCGAGTTCCAGGAGAACCGCTTGCATCTCGAGGAGCGTATCCGGGGTCTCATGGCGACCTGCGGGGGCGACGGCGAGGAAGAGGACGGGACTTCTGCGTAAACGTGTAGTCAGGGGCCGCCGTCCTCCCGGTACGGCCCGGTCAGCAGGACGTCGACCTCGGCGCCTTTGCCGACCCCCCC
This sequence comes from Methanobacteriota archaeon, assembly GCA_030446015.1. Lineage (GTDB taxonomy): Archaea > Halobacteriota > Methanomicrobia > Methanomicrobiales > Methanoculleaceae > Methanoculleus. The sequence continues at coordinate 3,377 of JASUSO010000089.1, read as the reverse complement.
GGTGCCCGCGGGAACATGCAGGCAGGCGTCTGCACGCACCAGCGCCATCTGCGGCCCGGCCCCCCGTGGCAGGGGTGTCGCGATGTAGCCGTCGCCGTCCCGTGAGATGGTGAGGAGGATGAACTCGTCGTAGCCCGGGTTTGCCGTGATCGGTCGGGTGAGCCGGACGCGGAGGCGTTCTGCCGGCGGCGGGTGAAACCCCCACGCCGCGAGAAGCGGGAGGGCGAGTTCCCGCACGGCTGTCAGGGCGGCGATCGGGTAGCCCGGAATTCCGATGACCGGTTTGCCGTCGATCCGGCCGACGATCGCCGGAGCGCCCGGTTTCATCGCGATGCCGTGGACGAGCACCTCGCCGAGTTCGCCGATGACGGCGGCGGTGAAGTCGCGGGTGCCTGCCGACGAACCGGCGGAGACCAGAAGGAGATCGTTCTCGCGGATGCCGTTCGCGACGGCCGCCCTGAGCAGTGCGGGATCGTCGCGGACGATCGCGTAGCGAGTGCAGGTGGCGCCGGCCTCGCCGAGCAGTGCTGCGGCGACGGCGGTGTTGCTCTCGACAGCCCCTCCCGGCCCCGGGTAATCGCCTGCCGGCACCAGTTCGCTCCCCGTCGGGATGAGGCCAGCCTTCACCTCTCGCACGTCCACCGCGACGATCCCGCACGAGAGGAGCGCCCCGATATCGCAGGGGCGTATCCGGTGCCCGGCCGGGAGGATCAGGTCGCCCCGGCGGACCTCCGAGCCGGCCGGATGGATGTTCTCTCCGGGGAACACCAGCCGTTTGGTATACCAGACTCCGCCACTTTCGGCGACGTCCTCGATCATGACGACCGCATCGTAACCGGGCGGGATCGCGTTCCCCGTGTTCACCCGATGGGGGTTCCTGAGCGGGACGCCGTTCCCGCCGTCCGCCCCGGCAGTCTCGCCGCTCACGACGGCAAACCCATCCCGTGCGGCGATCTCCGTTGCCGGGACCGTCAGGCGCGAGTAGACGGGCCCTGCTGTCACCCGTCCGGCCGCCCCGGCAACCGGGAGGGTGACGACCCGGTCAGGGCACGGGAAGGTCGAGCGTAGCATCTCACGGACTTCCGCAAGAGGTCTTGGCGCGAGGCTCCGCCTCATCATGGCGTCATGCCCATATCATCGCCTCGTCCCGGCGGCGCCGGCAGTATTGCAAAAAAAGTTAGATCCGGGTGTAGATGTTCCCATACACCGTCTGGCCCTTGGAGATCGGGTGGCGCTCGCCGAGGTCACCGATGTAGTGGGCGAAGCGGGCGGTCACACCGTCGACCTCCTGCTCGACCTCGCCGACCTTCTGGAAACCGGGGAGCGGGTTCTCGATCTTCCCGAAGACGTAGACGTCGCCTTTCACCATCTGTCCGCCGACACGGCCCTTGGCGTTGCCCTTGATGATGACGGTGCCGCCTTCGGCGTGGGTGGAGACGTGGATGTCCGCGTCGCCGCCGATGATGATCGTCCCGCCGTTGATGAACGTGGCGGCATCGTTCTCGACGCTCCCGGCGACCCGGATCAGCCCGCCCTGCATGCCGCGCCACTCGCCGCGGGGGGACGAGCCCAGGTGGGCTCCGGCGTTTCCGTCGATGATGAGCTCGCCGCCTTCCATGCCGATGCCGCAGAAGGAGTCGACGTTCCCTTTGACGTGGATCTTCCCGCCTTTCATCCAGCCGCCGATGTACATGTCGGCGTCGCCTTCGATGACGATCTCACCGGCGGTCATCTGCTGTCCGACCCTTTTCACGCGGCTGCAGTCTCCCCGGAGGACGATCTTCGTCTCTGCCGCTGTTGCTCCGCCTTCGCCTTCAACGGTGAAGTACTTCCCGAGCGGGCTCTTCTGTTTGCCTTCCCAGACATCGATGGCGGCTATCTCAGCCGCCTTCTTGCCTGCAAAGTTGTCCGGAGTGATGTTCTGCCCCTCGATGTAGAGTTCAGGGGGGTTGGTCAGGGTGAGGGTTACTGTCTTCATGCTTCTCATCACCTTACTGTGTCGTATCGACCTCGATCACCCGCGGGTTGTGGAGGTGCTCTTCGAAGAGCTGGTAGTTGTCGAGTTTCACGCTGTAGTGCCGGAGGAAGTGCTCGTAGATGTCTCTCTGCACCTGTGCGTTCTCCGGGACCTTGACGTCGACCCAGACCGTCCGCTTTGCGGGCTCTGAGACGACTTCACCGTTCTGGACGGTCACGATGCCGTCCTTGACGAGCCAGGCGGACCGGGCGAAAGCCCTCTCGATCTCTGCCGGGTTCGAGGGCATGTTCTCGGGGTTGAGAGCGTAGACGGCGATATCGGCGTCCATGCCGGGGGCAAGCCCGCCGTAGGTGTTGCTGATGCCGAGCGCCTTTGCCGGCCCTGCACGGGTCATCTGCGCGATCTCGTAGAGACTGAGTTCGCGGTCGATGCTGTCGATGGAGGTGGCGTCGATCGTCTTGTCAAGCCACTTGAACGTCTTCATCGTCTCGTCACGCGCAGCCCTGCTCATCAGCCAGGTGATGACCTGCGGGTAGCGGGTGAACGGACCGGCGTTCGGGTGGTCGGTGGTGATGAACGTCCGCATCAGGTCCTTCGAGAAGAGGGCCAGCTCCAGACCGACCGCCCACTGGATGGTGCAGACCTTGACCTTCGGGCTGTAGATGTAGGGGACGACGCCTGCAGCGGTCTCGAGTTCCACATCCGTGTTCGCCCACTTCAGGTGGTTGAGGGAACAGAGGTGGTGCTCGAACGGCCCGTCCGCGGTCATCGTGGTGGTTTCGTCGAGGGTCACCTGGCCGATATCGAGGGTGAGGTTGTCGTGGGCGTTGATGTAGTCCATCACGTCTTTTGCCCGGGACTCGAAGTTCCCCCAGGAGTCGCCGCCGTAGGAGTGGAACTGGAGGTGCGTGACGTGCAGCACCTGCTCACGGCCGAAGTCGTTCTTCGCGGTGTAGCCTTCGGCGAGTTTGAGCGACTCAAGCGTGTCGACGTAGTTGCCCGGGTTCCCGAGGTTGTTGCAGTGCAGGTGTACCGAGTGCGGGAGGCCGAGGTGCTCGTTCGTCTCGATGAGGCCCTTGATGATCTGCGCCGGGGTGATGTCGAAGTAGGGAACCGGGTCGTTGATGTTGACACAGTTCAATCCCCATCCCCATGCCTCGGAGCCGCCGGGGTTGACGACCTTGAGGCCGAACCCGCGTGTTGCCCGGAGAAGCCAGGCGGTGTATGCGGCGTTGTTCTCGATCTCGTTATTTTTGAGGTACTCAAGGGTGAACCAGTTGTTCCCGAAGACCGGCATCGCGGCGTTGTCGATGATCGGGGTGTCGCGGATCTCCTCGTGGACGTGCGGCGAGTGGAGCGGGGGCATCGCTGCCTCGGTGACGAAAACATAGCCCATCCG